>DBGCYC010000116.1:0-57686 GCA_048390825.1 Candidatus Merdousia sp. | reverse complement strand
GCAATCCGCGCTGTTCTCGGGCGCAAGGTGCGCCGGCCATTGAGGGGGATACCCCCTGCGGCGATTGGCGAAGCCAATGCGCCTACCCCCTTAAATAGCAATTGTGTAAGTATAATTCCAATCTTGGATAAAATGCAGACGCATTTTATCCTTCCCGAAAGCCTTATTTTATAACCTCGCTGCGCTTCGGATAAAATAAGCTTTCGTTTTCATTGCGCCAAATCCAGGAAGCTAAGGCTTTCAGAACGAACTTCGGAAGGGTTAGATTTATACTGGGGATAGCCCTATTGCGTGAGCAATGGGCGTAAGGAGGCTTGCCCCCTTCTATGGAAGGCGGCCCATGCCGTTGGCCGGTGCGCCTCGTACCGGCCCGTGCGCCCGAACTCTATGTATTATAACGAACCTCTCATGAGAGGTTCGTTATTTGTTGGGATTTGCAATGGGGATAGAAGTATTGGCGCAGCCAATCTTCGTAAGGGGTTTGCTCCTTAAGTGTAAACGGCATTGCCGACTTGCGCCTCTCTTCAAAGGAAGCGGCACCGCCGTTCTCGCACCGGATCGTGTCGCCTCTTTTCAATGGGCGACATGCCTCATAGTTGGTCGGCGCGCTTTGCGTTTGCATCGCATTGGCGCTGCGTTTCTGACGCTTAGGGCTGTGCGGGCCGCCAGTCTATCAGCGTCGCCTGCGGGGTTTTGCGGCGGTTCCACCTGTTCCATCCGAGCTTCACGGCGATGTCGATTTTCCTGCCCGCAGGGGGAACCCTCCCCGACATGCGCCACGCCACCGCATTGATCCAGCCGTTGTCGCCGAGCGGTATCTGGAAGCGGAAGTTCGCGCCGCCGCCGAAAACTTCCGGCGGCTTGGGGAGCTCGACGGATTTCAGGGCGAAAATCGGCTCCCTGTTCCCCTCGCCGAACGGGTGCAGAAGTTCGAGCTCGTTGAGCAGCTCTATCCCGACGTCCGACAGGTCGAGGGTCAGGCTGATTTTTACTTTCGGGGAAAGGTCTATGTCCCTGCCGTACTTTCCGGTTATTACCGAGTTTATGCGCTTGCGGAACTCTCCGATGCCGCCGCTTTTTACGGAGACGCCGACGGCCATTGGGTGCCCGCCCCAGCTGCCGAGCAGGTCGGCGCACGGCGCGAGGCATTCCACGAGGTCGACCCCGTGCACGCTGCGCCCGGATCCTTTCACGAATCCTGCGTCCTCTTCGCCGAACACTATTACCGGGCGGTGGAATTCGCGGCTTAGCTTGCCGGCTATTATGCCCACTACCCCCGGGTGCCAGCGCGGGTCGAACACCACCACGCACGGGTCGGAGTCGTAGGAGTTCTCCTCCGCCTGCCTCATGGCGTCCTCGAGCACCCCGCGCTCGATGTCCTGCCGCTCCTTGTTGATGTCGTTGAGTTCGCATGCGGCGCGGTAGCATGTCGTGAAATCGTCTCCGAGCATCATTTCGAGGGGCAGCGAGGCGTCGGCGACGCGGCCGCTCGCGTTGATTCTCGGGCCGAGCTTGAAGGATATGTCGATGGGCGTGATTTCCTCGCCGAGTGCTATGCCGCTGGCCTGTATCAGCGCCTGTATGCCCGTTCTGCGCGTGGATTTCAACCGTTTGATGCCGTTGCGCGCCAGAATCCTGTTCTCGTCCACAAGCGGCACGAGGTCGGCGACGGTGCCGAGGGCCACGAGGTCGAGGTAGTCTTTGAGGTTTATTTCCCACGAGCGCTTGTCTCCGCGGTTGCGCATTTCCTTTATCAGCCCGTGGGCGAGCTTGAACACGAGCCCCACCGTGCATAGCTGCCGCCACGGGGCTCCCTCGAAGTCGAATACGTGCGGGTTTATGAGAATGTGGCTCTGGTCGGTGGCGTCCTTCGCCTGGTGGTGGTCCACCACTATCAGGTCGATTCCGCGCGAGCGTATGTATTTTACAGCCTCCCCCGCGTTCGTGCCGCAGTCGAGGGCTATGAGCAGGTCGGGGTTGCCGGAGGCCAGCGCCCTTTCGAGCGCGGCTTCGCTCAGCCCGTAGCCTTCCTCCATTCTGCGCGGGACAAAGTACGACGGGTTCAGCCCGAAGAGCCGCAGGATACTGACCAGCAGCGTCGTGCTCGTTATTCCGTCCACGTCGTAGTCCCCGAATACGAGTATGTTTTGGCGCTTTTCCACGGCTTCTATTATGCGCAGCACGGCGCGCCGCAGGTTTTTGAGCCTGAACGGGTCGTCGAGGTTAGCGAGCTTGGGGCTCATGAACATCTTGGCGCGGAGCGGGTCGGAGTACCCGCGCTGGAGTATGAGCGCGCCGAGAATGGGGCTTACGCCCAGATAGGCGCCCATGTCGGAAGCGAGCTTTTTGTCGTATTCTGCGAATTCCCAGACCATTTTCCCCGCAACATATACACATCTCTGCGGCGATATCAACCAGAAATGCGCGCGGGGTTTCCCCGCGCGTGCGCGGCGCTGAAACGCGCGGCGGCGCAGGCGGGAAGGGAAGCGGCCGGATTCGCTTCTCAAACGTGTGAGCGGCGAAAAATTTTTCAAAAAAAACTTGCAACCCATCGGGGGAGGAATAGGTTGAAAAAACCATAATAACCCCCGCCCGGGCAATTCGGACAAACGCTTTTCGTCCCGCCGCGGTCCGTTATATTTTCAACTTCAAACGGCTTTGTGAAAGCCGACTCAAAAAAATGAATATTCACGAGTATCAAGCAAAGGCATTATTCAAGGAATTCGGCGTCCCGGTTCAGGACGGCATAGCGGTAAAATCCCCCTCCGAGTTCGACGCGGCGATTGCGGCGATTCCCGGCGACCACGTCGTCGTCAAGTCGCAGATTCACGCGGGCGGGCGCGGCAAGGGCGTGTTCGTCGACGGCTTCAAAGGGGGCGTAAAATTTGTCGCCAAATCCGAGGCCGCCGAGACCGCAAAAAAAATGCTCGGCAACACTCTCGTCACCAAGCAGACCGGCCCGCAGGGCAGGGCGGTCGGGACGCTCTACTTCGCCGAACCCGTAGACATTGAAAAGGAATACTACCTGTCCGTCCTCATGGACAGGGCTTCCGGAAAGGTGGCGATAGTCGCCTCAACGGCCGGCGGCATGGACATCGAAAAGGTCGCCGAGGAAACCCCCGATCAGATCATGAAGATGCTCGTCGATCCCGATATCGGCTTGCAGCCCTTCCAGATAAGGGAGCTGGCGTTCTTCTTCGGCTTCGGCGAAAAGGAAATGCAGAAGCAGTTCAGGGCTGTCATCGCCGGACTTTACAGGTTCTTCTGGCAGAAAGACTGCTCCATGGTGGAAGTCAACCCCCTCGTCCTCACAAAGGACGGGAAAATCGTCTGCCTCGACGCAAAGGTCGCGTTCGACGACAACGGCCTCTTCCGCCACCCCGAAATCCAGGGGCTCCGCGACCCGCATGAGGAGGATCCCAAGGAAATCGAGGCCGGCAAATACGGGCTCAACTACATCGCCCTCGACGGCAACATCGCCTGCATGGTAAACGGCGCGGGGCTCGCAATGGCCACAATGGACATAATAAAGCACTTCGGCGGCAACCCCGCAAACTTCCTCGACGTTGGCGGCGGCGCGACAGAAGAATCCATCACTCAGGCCTTCAACATTCTCCTCAAAGACCCGCACGTAAAGGGGATTCTCGTCAACATATTCGGCGGAATCATGAGGTGCGACGTAATCGCGGCTGGCGTAATCGCGGCCGTGAGGAACGTCGGGCTCAAGCTCCCGCTCGTCGTCAGGCTCGAGGGCACGAACGTCGAGCTCGGCAGGAAGATGCTCTCCGAAAGCGGCATTGCACTCACTACGGCTGATTCGCTCTCGGACGCGGCGGAAAAGATTGTCAAAATCGTCGCCGAACAAAAGTAAACCCTTAAAAAATTTCGCAAAATGAGCATACTTGTCAACAAGGACACGAGAGTTGTAATCAGCGGCATTACCGGCAATACGGGTTCTTTCCACACCCGCCAGTGCATGGAATACGGCTCCAAAATCGTCGCCGGCGTCACACCCGGGAAGGGCGGAATGCTTTTCGACGACAAAGTTCCCGTTTTCAACACCATCAGGGAGTCCGTTGAAAAGGAGGGCGCCAACGCATGCGCCGTATTCGTGCCCCCGGCGTTTGCGGCGGACTCCATACTCGAGGCGATAGACGCGGAAATCCCGCTGATTATCGCCATTACCGAAGGGATTCCGGTAAAGGACATGGCGATCGTCAAGACGCGTCTCATGCAGAAAGGCTGCAAGTCGCGGCTGATCGGCCCCAACTGCCCCGGCGTGATAACCCCCGGAGAGTGCAAAATCGGCATCATGCCCGGCTACATTCACAAGCCCGGCACCATCGGCATCGTCAGCCGCTCCGGAACCCTCACATATGAGGCCGTCTGGCAGACTACCTGCCTCGGCTACGGTCAGAGCACGGTTGTCGGAATAGGCGGCGACCCGATCAACGGCACGAGCCACCTCGACGCGGTAAAAATGTTCAACGAGGATCCTAACACCGAGGCCATCATCATGATCGGCGAAATCGGCGGAGACGGCGAGCAAAAGGCGGCGGCGTGGCTGAAGGAAAACTGCAAAAAGCCCGTGGCGGCGTTCATCGCCGGCCGCACGGCTCCCAAGGGAAGGAGAATGGGCCATGCGGGCGCGATAGTATCCGGAAATTCGGGGTCGGCTGACGACAAGATAAAGGCTCTCCTCGACGCCGGGATAGCGGTTTCTCCCACGCCTTCCGCGATAGGCGAAACCCTCGTCAAGCACTGGGGCAAATAGAATATCCGCCGTTCCGCGGGAAAGCCGCCCGGCGTTTCCCCGGTACGGGCCAACGGAGCCCGAAGCCGCCGCATTTTTGCGGCGGTTTTTTGTTTGCCGGCCCGCCCGCCTGCCGCTTCCCGATTTCCGCTTGCCATGGGGGGATTTTGGGCCACGAATGCCCGAAAGACATTTCTGTTTATCTGTAAAATGCGTAAATGCTGCCGGCACGGAAATCGGCGTATGCAAAAGCTGTCTATAATTCCGCCCGCGGTTTTTATTTTGGGGGACTGGCGTTTGCGCCCGGTGATGCTTGAAAGATGAGGCTGGAAATGGGAAATGCCGGGAAATAATGGGAAATTGCGGGAATTTAAAGGCTTTGTGGCGGAGTCGCCGGCCGGATTTGAGTTTGGAAATTTTTTGCGCCGACACCGGCAAATGAAGTAAGATTTGGCAATGTTTTTGCCCTGCTCCGAGTTTTGGCGTCCAGCCCGCGATCACGCGCTCGGTGTGAAAAAAAACGCCCTTGCGGCGTTCCTTACGGAAACCTTTTTCCCAAATCCTGCTTCATTTTTCCAAAATCAAACCAAGATACAATCCGGAATTTCTGAATCAGAAAGCGCATAATATATTGTTTCAGGCGCTGGAGCGGGCATGCCGGAGACGGCATGCGGGGAATGGAAGAGGGGAAAATTCAAGCTGCCCGGCGGCGGGCGCGGTTAAACTGTTGTGGAGGGCGCGGGCGGAGGGGAAAAGCCGGTAAGGCTCATTTGCCGATATAGTGAGATGAGGATAATAAAGATTTCCGCGGCGACTACTGCCCCGCCCTCAAATGAGAGTCTGCCAAGCGGCTTGCGTACGGGCGAAAGTTATTCTGCCGATTTGCCGCATCTGACGGAGGAGTCGTAAATTGGTTTGGGATAAACTGCGCCCGGCTTTTGCGCGCCATATTTTTGAAAGGGCAGTCGCCGCCGAAGCGTTCTACAATATCCGCACAATTCGGAAGCCGCATTTTGTATCGCAAAGCAAGGTTTGATGGGAGAAATCGAATGTTTGAGGGGAACGTCGACTTGTGGAGGTTTTCGGAGTGTATTACAAAAGGGCGGGAGGTTGCGAGCGAGTTGAAACTTCTGCCAAAACTGATAAGCGGGCGGAGCCGGTGTGTTGTTTGCAGGGCGTTTCTTTGACGAGCAGCTTTCAGGCGCCGTTGTCTGCGTCGCAGGAAGCCTGCTGTCAGGCAATAGATGCGCCTCGCCCGCAGCCATTTTGCTATCCCAGTCCGCGGGCGCGATTTTGTCTCGCGCGATATGCCGTTATAATCTGCGACCGTCCGGTGTTGTGGGACGGACGCACTCCGCCAGGTCTGGAAAAGTCGTGTGAAACGCCGTCTTCTCGCGCGTCATGGGCTCGCTTTTTTTTCATGGCGCCGAGCGCGCGTCATGCGGTTATGCGTCGATTTCAACATCAGATTGTAATCTGGGCGCAATGCGCCGCCGTCGAGGACTCCAAAAAAATGAGCGTAGGCGCGAATCTTCCGGATTGAGCTGCGCCTTTTAGGGCGAGTTGTGTTCTATCGGCGAATAATAAATGGGATTTGTCCATAATTTTTTAACGGACGGGGGGATTGTCTTTTTGTAAATTGGCCGTTAAATGAAAACATAATAAAAAGTTTTTTTGTTGTGCATTGTTTCCGAACCGCCTTTGGGAATTTTCCGTTTGCGCCGAGGTTTATGCCGGAATTGAGGCGAAAGCGTTTCTTTTAGGCGCGCACTAAGGTATTGGCTTTTAATATTTTCCCTGCCACACAGGCTAAAAAGCGCCTTTATGCGGGCGGTTCAATCTCTCTCAGGAGGATTGGAATCCGGCACGCAATCCGCGAGCGTCGGAAATGGCGAGCTTTTTCGGGGCAATGCGTGGGCGGCGAAAAACAGGCGCCTTTCCCGCGGGTATTATTTCCTTCCAATCGGCGTATCCGGGGCGGGAAAATATGAAACGGAATATCCTGTTAATTTTCCCGTGCCGTCGCAGTCGCAAACTTTCCGAAAGGCGCGAATCTGATTCCTCTAAAAAACTTTGGCGGCGGGGCAGGCATACGGCGCTCTTGCAAAGGGCGGGTCAAAAGAGCGTTTTGGAGGAAGAAAGCGCGCGCAGCATTTTGCTGTTTCCGTTGGCGCCTATTTCCAAAGGCCTCCCTTTCTATCAAGCAGCGCGCTTCAAACCGCCGTTCCGTTAGACCCATGCGGATTCCGTAAACATATGCTGAGGAATCGAGATATTCGCCCGCCTATCCTGCCGTTTTTGACCGCACCCCGCCGAACGGGCAGGGCGGATGCCGGATTCTTCCCGCTGTACTGGAAGATTTGCGGCGCGGCCGTATGACTGGCGCAAAAAAAAAGGCGGCCCGAAGGCCGCCAAGATATGAAAGAAAGCAAAAATTATTTCTGGGTGAAGAATTCCGTGATTGCGAGAATCATGTAGGAATGTTCTTCGGGGGTGATTTCGCCGTTCTTGCGCATGGTGTCGGCCTTTTCAATGGACTTGCTCAGGTCGCCGAAAGCGTCGTTGCCGACGACGTCGGGGAGGAACGCGGGCTTGAGTTTGGTGACGACGTTGGCCGGGTCGAATTCCTTGTAGTAGCCGGCGTCCACGAGCGGGCCGAACTTGACGAAGGGATTCATTTTAGTGGAGGCGAGATTCACGTTGACGTCCTTATAACCCTTTTTCACGAGCTTGATGTCGTAGACCCCGTCCTTTTCAAGATTGACGGTTGTGGGGGTCTGGCCGACGAGTTCGTCGTTTACGAAAACATTCGCTCCTTCGGGCATGGACATCACCGCCACGTCTTCGGTGAAAGTGCACGCGGAAAGAATGATTGCAAAAACAGGGGTTAAAAGTAGTTTTTTCATATCAATTATTTTATCTGTCGAATTGAACTGTTGTTGGGTAAAGGCTGTCAGTATTTTCAGAAAAAGTCAAGCGTTTTGATTCTTTTTTTTGAAGAGTTTTGCTTTTTTGTTTTTCGGTTTGCGCTCAAAGCCGCGAGAGTTCTTCGGAGCGCTTTTGGGCGGCTTTTAGGGCGTCGGCGACAGTCTTTCTGAAACCGCTTTTTTCAAACACGCCGAGGGCCGCGAGGGTCGTGCCGCCCGGGCTCGATACTGCGGCTCTGAGCTCGTCGGCGCTCAGCGGCGACGAATTTAGAAGCATTGCAGACCCCAGGAGTGTCTTTTCCGTAAGCCTCTTTGCCTCGGCCTCGGTAAAGCCTATGGATTTTGCGCCCTCGATCAGGGCCGCGGCGAACTCGAAGAGATAGCCCGGGCCGCTCCCGGATAGGGCGGTGACTGCGTCGAGGCGGTTCTCGCCGACCTGCATGTATTCGCCTATCGCCCCCAGCGCGGTCTCGACCGTACCAAGCTCCTCCGCCGCGAGTTCGGATTCGGGGGCGAAGCACGATATTCCCTGCGAAATCTGCGCGGGCATGTTGGGCATCACCCTCACGATTTTTCCGACATTGGGAAAGCATTCGCGGAGCCTGGCTATCGTCGTCCCCGCGAGTATGGATATCAGGAGCCCCGCCCGCGCCCCGGCGGCGGACTTTTCCACCTCCGCGAGCTGCTGGGGCTTGCACGCCGCCACAATCGTCTGCGCGCCGGCAAAGAGGTCTTCGAGCGACGCGCAAAGCGATATTCCCGTCTCCGCTGCGAGCCTGTTCCCGGTGTCGTCGTTCCCGCAGGAGCAGGCGATTTCGCCCGGCTTTGCCGCCCCGGAGGAAATCATGCCCCTGACGATGGCGCCGGCCATTTTTCCGGCGCCGATAAATCCGAATCTCATCATGCCATGGATGTAATCGCCACGCGCGCGCCGAGTCAAGATTCTACTTGGCCGGAGCGGAATTTTTCGGCTGAGAGGGGCGCGTCAGGCGAGCTCGAGGGCGAAGTCGCGCGCTATGGCCGACAGGAATTTGGCCGCCCTGTTGTTGGCCTCTATTATATTGGGCGCGATTTTCGCTATCTGGCCTATTTTTATGTTTGAAAACTTCATTTCCGCGAGCTCGCTGTCCGAGATGTCCGCGGTTCCGCAGAGCACCCAGATGGGCTTTTTGTGCTTTTCCGCCATCTTGGCGAGCAGGTAGGGGCCCTTGCCCTGGGCGTCGGTTTTGTCGAATTTACCCTCGCCCGTGACGAGCACGCTGCACGCCTTTACGTGGCTGTCGAGGTCGGCGTACTTTGCGAAGAGCTCGAATCCGCTGACTCGCCTGGCGCCGAGGAAATTTATGAGGCCGTACCCGCAGCCGCCCGCGGAGCCCGAGCCGGGGGCGTCGTGGAGGCTTTTGCCGAGGCATTTTTTCGAGACTTCCGTGAGGCGCTTCATGTTGGCCTCGAGCTCCCGCGCCTCCTCGTCGGTGGCGCCCTTCTGCCGCGAGAACTGCAGCGCGGCCCCGCGCTCGCCGAGCAGCGGGGTGGCGACGTCGGTGGCGGCCACGAATTTTGCGGGGAGGGGCTTTTCGGGCGGGATTATTTTAGCGAGCTTCGCAAGCCCGCGCCCGTTGGGCTCTATTGGCTGGCCCCTGTCGTCGAGGAATTTGAAGCCGAGCGGGATTAGCAGCCCTATGCCGCCGTCGTTTGTCGCGCTTCCCCCGACGCCGACTATGACGGTCTTGTACCCCCTCTCGACGAGCTTTGCGAGAATGTTGCCCGAGCCTATGTTGGTGAGGGTTGACGGGTTTCTGTCCGCCTCCGATATGAGGTTGATGCCGGAGGCCTCTGTCAGGCCGACGAGGGCGGTGTCGCCGTCGAGCAGGGCGCATTTTGCGGTCAGCGTCTGGCCGGTTGGGTCGATGGTTTTAAGCCTTATGACTTTCGCGCCCTTCTTGACCTTGGCGACGGTGTCCACAAAGCTGTCGCCGCCGTCCGTGAGCGAAAATTCCGTGACGGACGCGCCGGGCAGGGCGGAGAGTATGCCCATTTTTATCGCGTGCGAAGCCTGCGCCGCCGAGAGCGAACCCCTAAATTTGTCTGGGGCGACCAAAAAATTCAGATTCTTTTTCATAACGGTACCCTATTTGCGGAGAAGATACTATTATCATCGACTCTAAAAGAAAACGAACAAAATACAATGTTTATTTTCCCCCAATTTTTCTTCGATTGCTTGGGTTTTCGTCATGTTTTAAATGAAACCAAAAAAAACTTGAAAATAAAACAAAACAAAACAAATATGCTTTCATATGGCATCGACTTATAATACGGCAAAACAGATTTACGCCGATTTCGGGGTGGACACCGAAAAGGCTTTAAAAGTTCTCGACGAAATTCCGCTTTCCATGCACTGCTGGCAGGGCGACGACGTGGGCGGCTTTGAGGCCCCCGACGCCACCCTCGGCTGCGGGGGGATCCAGACGACGGGCAATTTTCCGGGCAAGGCGCGCAGCGTCGGCGAGCTAAGGGACGACATCGCCGAGGCCCTCAAATACATTCCAGGCAGAACCCGCCTGAACCTCCACGCCATATACGGCGAGTTCGGTGGCAAAAAGGTCGCAAGGGACGAGATTTCCTTCGAGCATTTCAAGGGGTGGGCCGACTGGTGCAAATCCCGCAAGATGGGCATGGATTTCAACCCGACGTTCTTCTCCCACCCGCTCGCGGCCGACGGGTTTACGCTTTCGAGCGCCGACAAGTCTGTGCGCAAATTCTGGATACGCCACGGGATCGCGTGCCGCAAAATCGCCGAGAAGATAGGCAAAACCCTTTCGGACACGGTTGTCACCAACTTCTGGATGCCCGACGGCATGAAGGATTTCCCCGCCGACAGGCTCGGCCCCCGCGAGCGCATGGCGGCGTCTCTCGACGAAATTTTCTCCGTTAAAATCGCGCGCAAATACGACCGCGACGCCGTCGAGTGCAAGCTCTTCGGCATAGGCAGCGAAAGCTATGTCGTGGGCTCGCACGAATTTTTCATGGGCTACGCCGTCAAGAACGGCCTGATCCTCACCCTCGATTCCGGCCATTTCCACCCGACCGAGACAATTGCCGACAAGATTTCCTCGGCGCTCATGTTCGTTCCGGAGCTTCTGCTGCACGTCTCCCGCGGGGTGCGCTGGGACAGCGACCACGTCGTGGTCTCCGACGACCCGACGGTGGCGGCCATGCGCGAGGTCGTCCGCTGCGGGGCGCTCGGCAGGGTGCACATCGGCATGGACTTTTTCGACGCGAGCATAAACAGGATTTTCGCGTGGGCCGTCGGCATGAGGGCCGCGCGCAAGAGCCTGCTGCTCGCCCTGCTCGACCCGGTTTCGATGCTGCGCGACGCCGAGAGGCGCGGAGACTACGGCGCGCGCCTCGCGCTGCTCGAGGAGGCGCAAAACCTGCCCTCCGGCGACGTCTGGGCCGAATACTGCGCCCGCGCGGGCGTGCCGTGCGGCGTGAAAATGCTCGGCTCCGTCAAGAAGTACGAGCGCGACGTAATCCTAAGGCGCTGATTTCCCATGAACCCGCTTCTCGGAGTATTTCTGCACGGCGTGGGCGGATTCGCCTCCGCGTCGTTCTATGTGCCAATCAAATTCGTCAGGAAGTGGCGGTGGGAGGTCGCGTGGATTGTCATGGGGATAGTGGCGTGGCTGGCGACTCCGATGATCGTCGCCACGCTCACCATGCCGGGCTGGACGGAAGCCGTGGCGCGCACCGACGCGCGCGTCCTGCTCCTGACCGCCCTGTTCGGCGGAATGTGGGGGTTCGGAAACGTCGCGTACGGGCTTACGATGCGCTATCTCGGGCTCGGCCTCGGGGTGGCTGTGGCCCTCGGGACGTGCGCGATATTCGGCACCCTCATTCCGCCGATAGTCTCGGGAACCTTCATGGGCATATTTTCGACCGCCGGAGGGCTCGTGGTTATGACGGGCGTCGTAATCGGGGCGCTCGGAATAGCGATAAACGGGGTTGCGGGGGTGATGAAGGAGCGCGAGTGCGCCGGCGCGGACTCGCTGCCGGAATTCGACATCAAAAAGGGGCTCGCCGTGGCGGTTGTCTCGGGGCTTTTCAGCGCGGGGTTCGCGTTCTCACTTGCGATGGGCTCCCCCATCGCGGAGGCCGCCAAGTCGATAGCCGTGGATTCCGGCGCCTGCTCCCCCGATTCTGCGGAATTTTTCAAGAACAACTCGACGCTCGTTGTCACCCTCTGGGGCGGATTTGTCAGCAACCTTCTCATCTGCGGGTATATGCTCGTCAAAAACGGGAGCGCGGGCGACTTGGTCTCCGCCGGGGCGCGGCTTGGGTTTTCAAATTTTCTGCTGTGCGCAATGGCGGGCGTCTGCTGGTACGGGCAGTTTTTCTTCTACGGAATGGGAACCACGCAGCTCGGGAGGGAGTACGACTTTTCGAGCTGGTCGCTGCACATGTCGTTCATAATAATTTTTGCGGCCCTCTGGGGGCTGGCCCTGCGCGAGTGGAAGGGCACGAGCGCGCTCACGAGGACGGTGCTGTGGCTCGGCATTCTGGTTCTGATATCCTCGACTTTCGTGATAGGCCTCGGAAACGCTTTCGGAGGGTAGGCGTTCTCTCCGGGCGGCGGGGTTTCGTATCCGCCCGCGAGAATAAAAAAACCTCCGGGCCGTATTGCCCGGAGGTTTTTTTGTCTGCGGCGCGCGGCCGGATTCGGGAAGTCCCGGAAGCTATTCGTATATGAGCGTCGCCGTGATTTTGCAGGCTTCGGAGGACTTGAACCTTATCCAGTAGCCCTTCAAATCGTCCCCGAATTCCCTGACGAGCTCTTCGCCCTTTTTCAGGAGGATAGAATCGTATTTTACCCAGAGCCCGGTGCCGTCTATGTCGACTTCTACGTCCAGATCCGTGTCGGCGTCTGCGAGCGCCCTGAGGGTTTTCCTGTCGTATCCCGTCAGCAGGTACGGGTCGGAAACCTCGCCCTTGGCGACGCTTGCGCCGTGCCACGGGCTGCCGACGCCTACCGGCTTGCCGAGCTTCCAGAGGTCGTCTATCACGCCCGCCCACAGCGCGAATTTTCCGTCTTCGGACGCTATGATATGCGGGTTGCCGAGCGACTTCGCTCCCTCGGAAATTCCGCTGAAAATCATGAGCCCTCGGTACGAGCAGAAGTCGAATACTTTCAGGTCGTGGGAGGCTATCGGGCGGATTTTAGCGAATCCCTGCGCGTTGACGGCGGGGAGCTCGTAGAAGGTTCCCGCGCAGTTGAGCAGGTCGCGCTCGGTGGCCACTTCGCGCGCGAGGCGCGGCGTGCCGAACGCGCTTTTGCCGTCGTAGAGGGGGTTGCGCGGCAGCCTGTACCTTTTCCCCTCCTCGACGACGAGCACGGAGTCCGAATCGTAGGTTATGCCCTTCGGCTCGAAGGCGGCGGCCCTGACTTTTTCGGCGTCTATGCCGCCGTCTTTTGCGAGCCTCATCTCCCCGTCCAGCGAGTACGCGCCGAGGGCGGAGACGCCCCTGCCGTCGCTTTCCCACGCGTACGCGCCGAGCTTTGCGGATTTCCTGTCGAGGGAGCGCAGCAGGGCCGCGGAGCCTTTCGCGGGCGAACCCGCGCGCATGACGCCGTCAAATATTGGCGAAATCTCCGCCCCGCGCGCGTCGGGGTTGGAGAAGTGGAAGTGCGCTGTGAGCGATTTCGCGTCCGAGAGCGGGCGGACTTTTATCCACTCCGCCGCGGGGAGCTTTACGAATTTCGAGCCGTTGGCGGGCACTTCGACGGTTTCAAACGCCTCAAATTGCCCCCTGCCGTCGGATTTCAGCAGCTCGACCCTGAGGGGGGCGGGCGTTTTGTGGTCGAGCGCGAGCACCCCGCTCTTGAAGCCGCCCGCAAGCATCGGGTCGGAGGGCGTCCCGCCTTTGGCGTCCTCGCGCAAAAACACGCTTCCGCGGCCTATCGCCGGGCCGAGCCTGTCGATGTCGGGCTCCTTAACGAACCACAGGTTGGAATTGGAGTTGAGCGGCGAGACGTTTTCGCCCTTCAAATCCCTCTTGTTGAAAAATTCCTTTTGGGCGGAGTCGTCGCAGCCGAAGACCACGGCGCCCTGCCAGCGGCAGAAGTCGCCTATGACTTTGAGGTAGGAGGAGCGCATGCGTATTCCCGAGGCGTCGGCTTTCGAGAAGGCCGGCGGGAATTTCCAGAACGCGCCGTGCATGGTCATCAGGAAGTCCTTTTCGCCGATTTCGCGTATGCGCGGCCACTCGGTGTTCCAGCCGTGCGAGCCGTCGTAGGAGTGGCTCGTCTTGGGCAGGCGGAAAGACGACCATTCGCCGCCTTCGTTAAGCATTAGGATCAGCGATTTCGGATCCCAGCCCAGCGCCCAAACCGGGGTTTTCGACGGGTCGGAGGAGCCCCGTATCCCGCCGGGGCCCGTGATTTCCGTAAACTGGCAGATTCTTATCGGCGTCCAGTCGGCGTCGCCCGGACTCCATTCGGCGAGGGCCCCGGATTTTATCGTGGGATCCTTTTCCACGCGCGGGTGGCGCACGCCGTTGTTGGAATAAAACGCCTTCCCGAAGCCCGAGTAAAAGCCCTTGCCGTGGTATCCGTGCAGTTTGGACTTTTGCGGAAGATCTGACTTGGCCCCGGCCTTTTTCGGGTGTTCTTTGAGGTTGCCGTCGCGTATGATTTCCTTTGCGGCGAGGGTTTTTGCGTCCACCTCGTAGAGGCCCTCCTCCATGGTTGCGAAATAGATTTTGCCCGCGGGGTCTCCAATGTGGCGGGCGTTGCCCGTCAGCCTTCCGGGCATTGCGCCGCGCGGTATGGCGCGCACGCCGCCGTTTGCGTCTACCGCGTAGCAGCCGATGAAAAGCTGGTTACTCTCGCCGTGGACCATTCTGTTGGCGTGCGTTCCCCCGAGGCTCTCGGGGCGGATTTTCACGTCGAGATCCGGGCTTATCTCGTAGAGTTTGTCGGACGACTCGAACACGCAGTGCGGCCCGTAGGTCACCGCCCAGAGTTTTCCGGCCCACGGCACTACCGCGCCCGTGCCGCATTCGCCCTCGTCGTTCCAGTAGGCCATGTGCGGGTATACCCCCGATATGCAAAGCCTGTCCGATTTTATCGGCGCCTCTTCGGCGCGCCCGTTTTCTCCGGCGCCTCCGGGATTTGCCGCGCACGCGGCAAGCAGGGCCGCGGCGCACGCCAATGGAAGCGCAAATTTGTGCGTTTTGTTTTTCCTCATCATAGCAGTGGTGTATTTTTTTGCCGCAATTGCGGCCGGTCAAGGCCAAATGCGGCGGAAAGCCCGGGCGCTCACGCTTTTTTGCGGCGCATGTTCATCAGTTTTTTCCTGAGCTTGGGGCGGTCCTCGACGGCCACTATGTAGCCGACGCATTCGGGGAATCCGCACCTGCACGGGTGGTCCATAAAGTGCTCGAAGGCGTACCCGTAGTTGTATAGGATTTCCTCGCCCTTTTTTATGTCGCGGACCGCATATATGTATATGTGGCCGTCCTCGCTCACAGATTCGCTGTTGGTGCGGCAGGCGTGGTTTATGAGGCGCGCGTCGTTGTACTCGAAGTTCCCGTCGATGTCCCACTCGTCGTCGAGCTCGAATATGTAGACCGCGCCTTCGCCCGTCTTTTTTGCCAACTCCTCGCGCTCGAGGCCCCTGCGGTTGGACTCCTCCTTGTCTATCTTCTCGCCGAGGTATTCCATTATGCGCTCGCCGTTTTTTATATCGCGCGCGGCGAACACCCCGCAGCCGTGTATCGGCGACTTGCGTATCTCGTACGCTTTTTCGCTGCGCGTCATTTCGCCTCCCGCGGGGCGGGGAACGCGCCGGAACGAACGTCCGCGACGTACTCCGAATACGCCCTCGAAACCTCCGCCGACAAGTCGGCGTACTTTTTGGCGAAGCTCGGGGTGAAGGCGGACAGCCCGAGTATGTCGGTGCAGACGAGGACCTGGCCGTCGCACGCGGGGCCCGAGCCTATGCCTATCGTGGGGACGGAGACCGCCTCCGTGACGGCCTCCGCCGCGGAGCCGTCGACCATCTCGAGCAGAATGGCGAACGCGCCCGCCTCTTCGAGCGCCCTGGCGTCCGCCACGAGGGCGTCGCGCTCTTCGGGCGTCTTGCCGAATTTGCGGTATCCCCCGAGCCTGAACACCTGCTGCGGGCGCAGGCCTATGTGCCCCATTACGGCGACGCCCGCGGAGGTCAGCCCGGCGACTTTGCCGGCGATTTCCGCGCCGCCCTCTATCTTTACGGCCTCCGCGCCCGCCTTTTGGTAGAGCGTCCGGCAGTCTTCAAGGAGCCTTTCAAACGGCATGGCCGCGCAGCCGAACGGAATGTCGGCGAGCACCATCGCCTCGGGGTTCGCGCGGGCGACGGCGGCGGTGTGGTGCGCCATCATTTCGAGCGTCACCGGAACCGTGGATCCGAAGCCCATGAAGGTGTTGCCGAGCGAGTCCCCGACGAGGATTATGTCCGCGCCCGCGGCGTCCGCCAGGCGCGCGAACACGGCGTCGTAGGCCGTTATCATTGCGACCTTCGAGGCGCCCTTCATATTTGCTATGCTTTTTGTGGTTCTTTTCATCTTTGCGGAAATTTCAGTTCCCCTTCTTCTTGAACAGGGATTTGATTATGGAGCTCCCCAGCTCCCGGACGGCGTTTGCCGAGCCGTCGGAATCCTCCTTCCGGCGCCCGCCGAGGAGGGCGCCCAGGAGGTCGTTTTCGGGCTTTGATACCGTCCCGTAGATTTTGAAAGAGAGCGCGTCGTAGGCGTTTTCCGCCTTTTCCGATTTCTCGCGGGCGAATCCCGCCGCCGTGAACGCCTTTCTGGCGGGGGTGTCGAAGGCGTATATGTTTACGGGTATGTCGAGGCTGTAGTCGGAGAAGGGCGCGTCGGGGTTGAAGAGAATTGCGCCGCTCGAAGCGCTCAGCATGATGTCCGGCGTTTTCACGACTGCGGAGGATATCTCGAAGTCGTACGTCCGGGAGCCGCGCGAAATCTCGAAGTCCACGGAGTCGTATTCGAGCTTCGAGAACATTTTTATAAGGTCGCCTACGCCCGAAACCGCCCCGCCGTTTTTGTCGAGTATCGCGCCGGTGATTTTGAGAGCCGTCCCCGCGATGTCCGCGGTCGCGCCCGCCGCCGTGTCCGCGGGGAGCAGGCGGACGACGCCTCCGGGGCTTTTCAGCGCCGCCGCGCCCGTCAGGTACTTGAAGAGGTGCCGGGCGTTGTTGCCGCCGCCGCGCGCCGATATCGAAGCCTCAAATACGCCGCTTATCATCGGATTTTTCGCGTCGGCGAATATTTTGGACGCCTCGAAATTTTTGAGCCTCGCGGACATTCCGGGTATTTTGTACGGAATTTCCGCGTTTGCGTCGAAGGAGGCCTCGAGCTCGCCGTCGAGCGCCGCGCCGAGGACGGAGGCCTTGGAGAGTTTGAGGGCCAGCCTGGATTCGTCGGATTCAAAAGACGCCTCGGCGTCCGACAGAACCGGCCGGGAGTCCATAAACACGTCGCCGATTCTCGCGCGGGCCTCGATTTTCTTCCCGAAATCCCAGAATGCCTTTGGGTCTTTCGCGGCGAAAATGTCCGCCCTTTCCTCCTCCTGCCCGGGCTTTGGGGAGGCTTCCGCGGGGCGGACGATTTTTTCCCTCCCCGTTTGCGCGCTTTCGCCCGCCGCCTGCGCCGCCGCGGCGTTCGGGTTTGAGAACGCCTTGGAGAGCAGCATCAGATCCTCCACGACGGCGGATTTTGCGTCCGCGTCGATCTTTAAGGCGCCGTTGCCGCCGGAGATTTTTACCGAAGCCTCCGTGCGCCCGCGCGAGCTGTTGGCTTCAAGCTTCGCCGAGACCCGCGAAAATTTGAACCCGTTTTCGAGCGGCAGCTCTGCGGACGCGGACACGTTGTCGAGCGCTCCCTCGACGGAGCGGGTTTTCAGGTTGTCAAGGCGGACCTGTATCGAGGCGGAATTTTTGCCCGCGCGCGCCCTTACCGACGCGTTGCCGGAGGACAGGTTTGCGAACTGCGCGAGCGCCGGCTGCGCGAGGAGCGCGGGCAGGGAGACGGACGCCTCGGCCTCCGCCGACTTTACGGCGAATTCCGGCTTTGCCGCCCCCTCGAAGGCCATGCCCGCGACCGCCCATTCCGAGCCGCCCGAGCCCGCCTCGCATTTGCCGACGCGCGCCCAGACGCGCGTCAGGTCGAGGGCCGCGCCCGCCTCGAAGTCGGTTTTGGCGGATATGTCCGCCAGCATTGTCCGGCCGTCCTTTCTGTAATACAGCGATTTCACCGCCGCGTTCGCGCTCGCTGAAAACGAGGATTCGTCCGGCATCGAAAGCGTCCCTTCCGCCGAGACGGATTCAGCGTCGACGCCCGCCGCGAAAGGCTTTATCGGCGCGAACGGAAATTCTTTGGCCTCGAATTTTGCGAGGGTTTTCGATTTTGATGATATTTTTTTCGTTTGCAGGTCGAAACCGACGGCGCTTTCGCCGGAAATTTTTGCCATGCGCCTCCCGCCCTTGTCGAAGGCCTCGAACGAAAAGCCTTCGAGCGTCGCGGTTTTCCCGTCGAGGCGCGCGCGCAGCGATGAGTCCACCGATATGCGGTATTCCCTCAGGTTTGCGACGGAGTATATCTTTGCGGCGAACGGGTCTATGGAGCCTTTGAGCGAGGCCTCCGCCGAAACGGCCCTTCCGGACTTCGCGGCGGAAATTTTGAGCGTCGCGGAGTCGTCGAGCGAGTCCCCGGCCGTCAGCTCGGCGCCGGCGTCGAAGTTCCCGCCGAAGTCGGCCCGCGCGCGCAGCGAGAGCGTCGCCGCGATGTTTTTGAGGAAGTCCTCGCCGCCCTTTGAAAGGCTCAGCCCCGACACCGCGAACGGCGAGAGGGTTTCCAGAAAAACCTTTTCGCCGTCGGTTTCGACGGAGAGCCTGCCGGATATGCCGGACGAGGAGAGGTCGGCGCCGGCATTTTTTGCGAAATGCGCGGGAATTTTTGCGGGAATGACCGCGACTAATTCGATTTTCCCGCGCGGGATTCCGCCGGCCGCCGCCCCGGGGAGGGGGATTTTCACGGGCGAGGAAAGCCCGGCGGAGACGAGGCTCTTGGAGCCTTCCGAGAATATGGCCGAGAATTTTTCCACGCTCGCGCTCCCGCCCCCGAACCCGCCGGAAATTTCGCCCGATAGCCCGCACGGCCCGAGGAACCCGAGCTTTTCGGAGAGCGACGCGGGCGAGGGCAGGCCGATTTTGAACGTCCCGTCCGCGCGCGCGGATTTCCCGAAATCTGAGTATTTTATTTTTGAGAAAACCGCGGCCTCGAATTGCGGGAGCTTCCCGAGCACGGATTTGAACGCCGCGAAGTCGGCGTCTGTGGCGTCTGCGCGCGCGGAGGCCGAGCCCTCGGAAAAGTCTGCGGAAAATTCCCCCTCGAACGCCGCGAGCCTCGAGTTTTTGCGCAGGAGTTCGATGGCGATTTTCGGGCCGTTCCGCGCCCTGCCTGCCGACATTTTCGCCGATATTTCCTCGCGCCCGAATCCGGGGGATTCCGCGGAAATTTTGGCCTGCGCATTGCCCGATACGGGTTTCAGCCCCTTTTCGATGTTTAAGCCCGAAACGGACAGTTCTGCGGATACTCCGGAGCCGTCCGGCGCGAGAACCGACGCGTCGGCTTTAAGGCTTCCGAGGCGGAACGCCCACTCCGAAAGCGTTTGGAGCGCCGACGGGGAGTCCGCGGGCCCCGAGCCCGTTTCGCCTCCCGCTTTGGGCGGATGCGCCGGGGCGGAGGCGGCGGATTTTTCGGCCGCCTGCGGAAGGGGCTTTTCGGCCCCGGGCGCCAGCTTTACCAGAAGCCCCTCGATTTGCGCGGATTCCACGTCGACGTTTTTGGAGATCAGCCCGGCGAGCGAATACTTTATTTTCGCCGATTTGAGGGAGATTTCCGTCCCGTCCGGAAGCGGGAGCCGCAGGCCTTCCGCTTCCGCTCCGCCGAGCCCTGCGCGGACGGATCCGATCTCCGAGCCCGGGAATTTTTCCGCCAGAAGCGGCGCCGCCGCCATTGTTTGCAGCCGCGCGCTGCCCAGAAACGCGGCCAAAACCGCCGCGAGCGCCGCGGCGATAATGCAGAGAGCGATAAATACCCTTTTCATTGCGCGATTTTCTCAAAGAGTTTTCTTTTGATGTACACCGTAAATACCACGTTTTTTCTCAGCCCGAAATATTCGGATACGTATCCATCGTCCCCGAGGATTTTGCCGACCTTTTCCGCGGCGGACGGCGAGCACGCAACCACCTCGAAGTCATTCAGGTTTTCCGGGATTTCCCCGCTCCAGAACCCTATGTTGGGGTAGTTGCGCAGATCCCACGGCGCGGGCCACGGCGACTCTCCGCCGGTGACAAATGCCACCGGAATGTCCGCGCCGTAATCCGACGCCCTTTCGGCGTCGGCGATTCTCGAGAGCAGGTTTTTGTAGTCGCCGACGGTGTGCGAGAGTATCATCGGGTTGCGCGGGTCGTGCGGGTATGCGACCGCGGCGTTGAGCGAGAGCCGGAACTGCCAGTACCCGAGCGCGCACAGCATGGCGAACGCCGGAACCCACGCGGCGGCCCTGCGGCTTTCGAGGAGCCGGGCCGCGGCGTACCCCGCGGGGACGCACATGAAAGCCATAGGCGCAAGCAGGAGCCACGGAGTCTTGTAGGAAAGGCAGCTGAGAACCGCGATTTGCGCCGCCGCGGAGAGCGAGCAGAATATGGCGTACGCCGCGCGCGGCCTTTCGGATTCCGGCCCGCGCGCGAGCGAGGCCGCCGCGAGCGCGGTTCCTGCGCAGAAGAGCATGGAGACGGGAAGCTCCCCGAACCACGCGCCCTCGGATTTCGACGCGCACAGCAGGCGCAGGTAGTACCAGAACGGCTCGTAGAAGTCCGCGCTCGCGGACTTTCCGGCAAAGTGCCCGTACGCCAAAAACGCGTCCGCAATCCCCCGCGGATTGGAGCCGAAGGACGAGTAAAGGGCGCAGAAGACGGCGAAAAACGCCGCGCAGAAAACGGCGGAAAACGCCGCGATTTTTTTCGCCCCGAGCCCCATAAACCGCCTCCCGAGGCCGGGGAGGAGCGCGAACGCCGCGGCGGAGGCCGCCGCGACCGCGAAGAACGCGATGACGGAAGTCTCCTTGGTGGCCTGCGCCAGCCCCGCGAACGCGCCCGCGAGCGCCGCGCGCCGGAATGCCGGCGCCCCGAGGAACGCCCATGTCGACTGCGCGAACGCGAAGACCGACGCGGCAAAAATTATCTCGTGCACGAAATACCCCGCGTAGATGCAGGACAGCCCCGACAGAGCGAAGCACGCGCAGGCCCAGAGCGCGGCCGCCGCCCCCGCGAACGCGCCTAAGGCGTAGCACAGGAATATGAACGCAAGCCACGGGGCCAGCAGCTTTCTGAGCTTCCCGAGCGATACGCCGTCGCTTTTGGACTGCGCGGGGGCGTCGTAGGGCAAGTTGGCCTCCCGCGCCATGTCGAAATTTTTGAGCGCGGGGATCTGGTGGCAGGCGTAGGCGTAGTAGTAAAGGGTTGGGCCGTGGGGGCCGTTGGGGTTGTATTCGTATTTCCCGCCGCGCAGCATGTCCGCGAAAGTCGAAGCCTGCTCGGCCTCGTCCGCGTGCGCGACCCTTTTGGAAATGTTGCCTTCGCGCATGAAGAGCGACGCCGCAAACGCTGCGGCCGCCGCCGCTATGCAGAGTGCCCTTTTCATTTTACCCGGGGTTTTCGTCAAAGGCGGCCAGCAGGACGTCCGCGTATTCGCGCGGCGGCTTTATCGGCAGGCCCTCCGGGTTCACGAACACGTGGACGGTTTCGGCTTCGGCCAGCAGGAGCGAATTCGCCGTTATCCTGTACTCTATTTTGATTTTTACCCCGGGCCGCTCGGCGATCGCGCTTTCGATTTCGACGGTGTCCCCGAACCTCGCGGGGCGGCGGTATTTGATATGCGCCTCCACCACCGGCAGGTGGAAGCCGCGCGCGGACATCTCGGCGTAGTCCAGCCCGACGCCTTCGATGAGCGCCAGCCGCGCGCATTCGCACCACGGCAGGTAGTTGGCGTGGTAGACGACGCCCATCGCGTCGGTTTCCGCGAAGCGCACTTTCTGCGATGTCCTTGCCCTAATCATCTTTCGTTTCGTTTTCCAGAATCTGCGCGAGCGTCTGGCGCCCGCGGATGAGTTTGAACGAGCCGTCCGCTTTCAGCATCACCTCGGGCGAGGCCGGGTAGGAGTTGTAGTTTTGCGCGCACATGGAGGCGCAGTACGCGCCCGCGCCGCCTATGGCGCAGAAGTCGCCGACGCGCGCGCGCCGCGTTTTGCGCGGGGCAAGCCCCTCGGGGTCGCCGGGGGCGGGGGTGAGAATGTCGCCGCTTTCGCAGCAGTGGCCGGATATTATGTACTCCTCCTCCGCCGGGTCGGGCGTTTTCTGGAGTATGGCGACGGGGTGCTGGGCGCCGTAGAGCGACGGCCGGAGAATGTCCGTCATGCCGGTGTCGAGCTTGAGGAACTTGTATCCGCCTTCGCCGGTGTCGCACATGTCCTGCACCCTCGCAAGCACCGCCGCGCAGTTTGCCACGAGGAACGTCCCCGGCTCGATTTCAAAATGCAGCTTTCTGCCCGTCTTCTTTGCGAAGTTCTCGACGAGCTTTGCGACGGGCCTGCCGATTTCCGCAAGATCCGTGGATTTCTCCCCCGCGACCCTGGCGACCTTGTAGCCTCCGCCCATGTTGAGGGTGGCGGCGTCGGGGAAGAGGGAGACGGTCTCGAGGCTCATCTCGGCGACCTTTTGCCAAACGAGCGGGTCGGAACCGGAGCCTATGTGCGTGTGGATTCTGACTATTTTCAGCCCGCGGCGGGCGGCGGTTTCCATTATTTGCGGAATGTAGCCCTTCCAGATTCCGAAGCTCGACGCGGGGCCGCCGACATTTGTGCGGTTCGTCCCGCCCGAACCGAGGCCGGGGTTTATGCGCACGCCGACTTCCGCGCCGGGGTTGGCCCTGCCGAATTCGTCGAGCTGCCGGAGGGAGCATGCGTTGTACTTTACGCCCAGGCGCGCGAGCTCGGCGAGGTTGTCCGGCGTCTGCTGCGACGAGAGGGAAATGCGGTCCGCGGGGATTCCCGCCAGCATTGCGCGCTCGACCTCGTATGCGCTCGAGGCGTCTATGTGGAGGCCGAGCGAGTTGAAGAGCCGCAAAATAGCGCGGTTTGAGGACGCCTTCATGGCAAACCTCACCGTAAGCCCGAACGCGCTGGGGAAGGCGAGGGCCTTTTTAGCCTGCGCGGCGAGGGCGGCCTCGTCGTACACATAGCATGGCGTGGAGTACTTTTCGGCGATTTTTTGCGCCGTTTCAAATGTCAGAAATCCCGGTTTTTCCATGTGCCTTAAAATTTGCGGACTATTGCACTATCTGGCGGCTTTGTCAACCGCTTCGATGACCGCGGCCTCCGTGAGTATGGCGGGCAGGACGATCGGCGGTTTCGAGGGGTCGGGGGGGTAGACGAGGTTGAGCGGAACCCCGGCGCGGCCGAATTTTGCGAGCTCGCGCGAGATGAGCGGATCCTTGTTCGTCCAGTCGCCCACGAGCATCGAGACGCCGCGCGACCTCATGGCTTCCGCCACCCTTTCGGAGTCCAGCACGGTTTTGTTGTACCGGCATGTCAGGCACCACGAGGCCGTGAAGTCAACGTAGACGATCCTGCCTTCGCGGCGGAGCTCGTCGACTTTCCGGGGCGACCACGAATTTTCGGCGCGCGCCTCCGCGGCGGCCGGAGCTTCGGGAACCGCCGTCCAGAGGGCGAGGGCTGCGGCCGCCGCGCACGCAGCGGCGGCCGCAGCCCGGGTTTTTCGCCCGAAATGCGGCATGCTGTACAGCCCGTAAATGCGCAGCCCGACGGCGAGCGCCAGCGCCGCCGACATTATGCGCGCGGGCGCCCCGGTCTGCTCGGAATACACCCACGCCAGCCATATCGCCGACGCGAAGAGCGGAACGGAGAGGATTTGCTTCAGCGTCTCCATCCACGCCCCCGGGCGGGGCATTTTTTTTGCGAGCCCCGGAAGCGCGGAAAGCAGGACGTACGGGAACGCCATTCCGAGCCCGAGGGCGGAGAACACCGAAAAAGTGAACGCGACGGAGGCGTCCGACGCGAGGGCCGCCCCCACGGCGGCGCCCATGAACGGGGCTGTGCAGGGGCTTGCCACGAGAACCGCGAGAACCCCGGACAGGGCGGCTGAGGCGTATCTGTTGCGGGGTTTTTCGGAGGGGGTTGCGCCGGCGAATCCGGCTCCTATTTCAAACGCGCCCGCGAAGCTCAGGGCCATAGCGAAAAACAGCAGCGCCATCGACGCCGAAAAAATCGGGTTTTGCAGCTGGAACCCCCACCCGAGCTCAGATCCGGCCGCCCTCAGCGCGACCAGCGCCCCCGCGAGCGCGAGGAACGAGGCGAGTATCCCGCCGGAGTACGCGAGCGCCGCGGGCAGCGGGCCGCGCCTGTCGGAGGCGTGCGAGGCGAAGGAGAGGATTTTTATCCCTATCACGGGGAATACGCACGGCATCAGGTTCAAAATAGCCCCCCCCGCGAACGCGGCCAGCAGCGCGGCGACCCACCCGCCGGCGGAGGGCGCGGTCGGGGCCGCCGCCGGCAGGGAGAATGAAAAGCCCTTTTTTACGGGCACGCACATGTCGGAGCACGCGAGCATATCGGCTTCCGCGGAGGCCTGCGCCGTCTTTCCCGCGGCGAATTTTGCGGGCGCGCGGACGGCTGCGCGGGCGGTGAAGTCTCCGGAATACCCCTCGGATTTTTCGCCGAAAAACTCGAATTCCGCCGGCTTCGGCCATTCGACCGATTCGAGCGTGTAGCCCTCGGGGAGTTTGAGCGAGATTGTCGTCGGACTCCCGTTCTCAGAGGGTTTGTTTGAGTATATGTGTTCGCCCGGCGGGATTTTGAAGTCGAAGTCTATGTAGAACCTTCCGCCCTCTTCGGGCTCTTCCGCCCTGGCTGAAACGTCGGCGGCTTCCGCCGCGCCGGCCGCAAGGAGGAAAACCGCCGCGGCGGCCGCGAATTTTTTTAGCGTGCGCAGATACATGGCCTTTTAGACTATGCTTCGCGCGGGGCGGTTCAACAAATAAAGGGCGCGCGGCGAAAAAAAACGCCCCCCGTTACGGGGGGCTGCGGCGGGGATTCAGCGCATTTTGCGCCTGGCGAGGGCGGCCGCCAAAACCGCCGCTGCGAAGATCGCCGCGGCCTCCGAAGGTTCGGGTACGGCCGCGAAGGCGACTGTCAACTTATTCCCGTCCCATTTAAAGTTTGCGAGGGCGTTGTGCAGGTTTTGGGCGGAAAAATATTCGTCGGCGTCGTTTTCCTGCGAAATTCCCTCGTAGGATTCCGCCGAGAGAAGGTCGTAGGTGAGCCCTATGAGCGATTCCGCGTCGAGCCCCCCGAAATCCATTGCGATTTTTTCGTCCGACGTTTTGGAGAATTTGCCGGACACCGTTATCGTGTCGGCAAGGCCTCCGAGGAAAGTCTCCGCCGAATAGGCCAGCCCGCCGCCCGATATTTCAACGGAGGCGAATTCCGCCGCCGAGGACGCTCCGAAGAGCCCGCCGGATACGCTGAGGGCGCCGTTTGATTCGGCCGACCCGATTTTCAGGATTCCTTTGGAGACCGAGACGGAGTCGAAATGTCCCGACTCCAGATTGATCGTCTGGGAACCCGAACCCGTGTGCGAAAGGTTGAATGCCGAAACGGAGTCGTTTTGCACGCTCCCCGAAAACGCGTTCGCGCCGGATCCGGTTATTGCGATGTTCGTGGTTGCCGCCGCGCCGTTTGCGGCCCAGTTGCCCGAGCGGATTGTCCCGCTTCCGGAAAATCCCCCGGCGGAGAAATCGCACACGCGGCTTTCGACGTCGGTTTTGTTGGGAATGGCGCAAGTTTCGAGTATCTTTGTGGCGCCTGAGGACGAAACCATGTCCACTATTCCCGCTATCGAAATCGAGGCCGACCCAAAGGAGGCGGAGCATGTTATGCCGCTGTTTTTCCCGTCTATCAGAAGGTTTCCCGAAAGTTCCACGGACGAGAATGGCACGACATATTGGTCAAAGTACCCGACTTTCAGGTAGGTGGAGTTTGCCGAGAGCTGGTAGGATCCCCCGGCGTCGGCGCGCCCGCGCCCCACGTACATGCTGTCCGCCTTGAAAGTGTAGTCCTTGTTGAGGGAGTTGAGGCGGAAAGTGGAGCCCGACCCGTTGGCCGTCACATAGAGGTTTCCGGATATGGATACGTCCCGGTTTATGTTTATTCCGAAAGTGTCGTGGGCGTAGACGACGATGTCTTTTGCAAGTATCGTGGAATTCGGAGCGTTTACGTAGCCGTAATTTCTGTCCTTGAAGGCGTCCGCCCCCAGGACGGCGGTATCTTCGGCGGTCGGAGCCGTTCCGCCTACCCAGTTCCCGCCGTCCTGCCAATGGGCCCTCCAGTTGGAACCCTCCTGAAATTCCGCGCCCCCCGACCATTCTATATCCGCCGAATAGGCCGACACTGCGGAGGCGAGGAACAGATTTAAAAGTAACGGTCTTTTTGAAAACATATTGTCTACTCCTTCCGATAAATTTTGCAGACTATATTTTTATGCGGGAAAATCAATGCTTTTATTTCCAATCTGTTAAGAGTTTCCTGCGGGCGGCGTTTTTGCGGGGAGGCTGGGCTTTCGGAAAAGGGGGCCGGCGGTTCCCGCAATGAAAAAAAGGCCCCGGATTCCCAAGGGCGGCATATCGCGCGCCTTCGGAATCCGGAGCCTTTAATGGAGCGGGGCTTTCCCGCCCTTTATCCGCCGGTTAGAAATCGTAACGGAGTTTTATGAGGCCTATGTGCGAGAAGAGATTGGCCTGCTCGTATATCCTGCACGAGTAGTCCGCCACCACCGTCATGTTTTTGGCGAACTTCCACGCGAATTCCGCGCCGCCGGCCTGGTAGTAGCTGTTCCCGTTGTCTTCAAAATTCGTCCATTCGTATTTGGGGGTGAACGAGAAGTCTTTCAGGAAGGAGATTTCAACGCCGCCGCCGACGATCCAGAGGAACGCGAGGTTCTTGCTGGTAGCCTCCGATTTGAGGTACTGGTAGGAGCCGCCCGCGCCGCAGTTGAGGTAGGGAGTTATTATCACGTCTTTCGAGACGAAGAAGCGGTAGTAGGGGCGCAGCATCAGCGGGAAATTGACCCTGTGCAGGTCGTCGTTCGACGAGAGGCTGATGTATTCGTAGGCCACGGGTACGGCGAGGTTCATACCCCACTTGTCGTCCGCCGACGAGAACGCGTTTATGCTGATTTCGGCCAGCGCGTTTCCGCCGAGCTTCTGTGTTTTGCCGTCGCCGGTGTAGAAGAGCCCGCCGCCGCCCATGCCGACGCCCGCCCAGTCTTTGCCGAACTGGGTTGTGTAGCACTTTTCGGCGGAGCCGCCCGCGAATGCCGGGAATACCCTGAAGCTTTTGGAGCACTTCGCGGCGGGGCAGGCCGCCGGTTGCGGGGCCTCCTCCTCAACCGTAATGGTCACGGTTTCGACTTCCGCGGCGTTGCCCGCGGGAGCGGCGGCCGCGGGGCCGCTGTTGCGTATGTCTTCGGCGGTCACGCCTTCGAGGGCGCCCCTGTCGGCTCTTCTTGCGTGGAGCGCCGCGGCCGCGGCGATCGCCATGATAGAGAATGCCAGTAATTTTTTCATATCTGATGCAGTTTGTAATTTATGTTTTTTGCGCCAATTTGCGTTGACGCTTATTTTTATTTTGAGAATTTTTGAAAATTATCAATAAAAATCGTCGCCGAATCTGCGGGAGGCCCGAAAAATATTGCGGAATGCGCGCGCGGGGCAGTTTTTGCTGTTGACCGCCCTCCGAAACAATGTGATATATGCGCAAAAGGCAAAAAAATTATGGCAGGAATCAAGGAAATTTTCTCGAACGACATAGGGATCGACCTCGGGACGGCCAACACGCTCGTCTACGCCAAGGATACGAACGAAATCACGAGCGAGCCCAGCGTCGTGGCGGTCTACAACAACTCGAAGAAGGTCGTGGCCGTCGGGGAAAAGGCCAAAAAGATGCTCGGGAAGACCCCCGGCAACATAACGGCCATACGCCCGATGAAAGTGGGGGTTATCGCAGACTTCGAGATTACCGAGATAATGCTGCGCTATTTCATACAGAAGGCTGCCAAGCAGTGGAATTTCATAGCCCCGCGCGTGGTGGTGGCGGTTCCGTCCGGGATAACGGAAGTCGAGCGCAGGGCGGTTCAGGAGTCGGCCATACACGCCGGCGCGCGCTCCGTCTGCCTCAAAGACGAGCCCCTGATGGCCGCAATAGGCGTGGGGCTCCCGATAGAGGAGCCCACCGCGAGCATGATTGTGGACATCGGCGGCGGGACGACGGAGGTGGCCATAATATCGCTTTCCAACGTTGTGTATTCTAAGAGCGTGCGCATAGGAGGCGACGAGTTCGACAACTGCATCGCCCAGTACATGAAGAGGGCCTACAACCTGATAATCGGCGAGCGCACCGCCGAGGAGATCAAAATCAACATAGGCTCCGCCTACCCGCTCGACAGCGAGCTCACCTGGGAGGTGAAGGGCCGCGACTCCGTCGCGGGGCTCCCCAAGACCCTGTACGTGACTTCGCAGGAAATCCGCGAGGCGCTTTCGGATTCCTTCAAGGCCATAACCGACGTTATACACGAGGCCCTTGAACAGTGCCCGCCGGAACTGAGCGCAGACCTCGTGGACAGGGGGATAGTGCTCGCGGGGGGCGGGGCGCTGATCCGCAATCTCAACCTCCTCGTGACGGAGGCGACGGGCATACCGTGCTTCGTGGCCGACGACCCGTTGCGCGCCGTCGTCAACGGAACCGCGGTCGTACTTCAAAACTACGAATTTTGGACTAAGGACAACTCCTGACGCGCGCCGCGCGCGGATTTTCGGAAGGGGGTTGTCCGGCGTTTTGAGGGGGTTCCTGCGGGCTCCGGGGGTTTCCGGGAGGACTTCGTGCGGGGGCGGGCGGACGCCGGGGCGGAAACGGTTTTTATTATTTGCGCCGGTTTTTCGGCGAAACTTTTCCGAATATGGAATGGCGAAAATATACCGCTTTGCGCACCGCCGCGATTTTCGCGGGGGCGATTTTGCTGTGCCTGTTCGCCCCGTTCGCCGTCCGCTCTTTCGTGGCCTCGGGCTTTGACGAATTCAGGGCGCCGATAGACTCCATTCCGTCGCATCTTGCCGACCTCCAGAAGTACTGGAGCCTGCATTCCAATTCCAAGCGCGCGCTCATAGAGGCCGGCCGCGACCTTGCGCGCCTCAACGCCGCCTACGAGCTCAAGCTGCTCGAAAACGAGTCGTTGCGCGGGCGTCTGGAAGGGCTCGAGCGGATAATGAACATTCCCTCCGACCAGAAATTCAGGTACGAGGTCGCGCGGGTGGCGCGGCGCGACGTGAACGCCTGGTGGCAGCGCATGGTTATCCGCAAGGGTACCGCCCACGGCATAAGGGAGGGGTGCGCGGTCGTCTGCGCCTCGGGCGTCGTGGGCAGGATCGCGGGCGCGGGGACGCACACTTCCGTCGTGGAGCTCGTGAGCTCCCGCAGGTTCAGAATGGCCGCGCGCTTTGCGGGCGACGACCGCCCGGTGATTTACTACGGCAGGGGCGGGGCGTCTATGCACGCGGCCGAGGGCGAGGTATTCGACGTTCCGGCCGACGTCGAGCCGACCCTCAAAAACCCCGCAACCCTCGTGACCTCCTCGCTGGCCGGAACCTTCCCCGACGGCATAGAGATAGGCAGGGTGCGCTCGCTTTCGCTCGGGGCGGACGGAATTTTCAAGTCGGGAACGGTGGAGCTCTCACCGCGCCTCGACTCCCTCGCGGAGGTCGCCGTGCTGGTGCCCGTGTCGGAGGATTCCAGATAAGATGCGCAGGGCCAAGTACATTCCGGCAGTAGTCTTTTTTGCGGCGAACGTCGCGTACCTCTACATCGTGGCGGCGGTCAATTCGCTCCTCTGCCCCTACGCGTCGCTCGTGCTGCCGAGCGTCTTCATAATAGGGCCCGCGCTCTTCCTCAAAGGCTGGCAGGCGGCCCTTGTTGTTGGGGCCTCCGCGCTTCTGTGGGAGTCCACAACCCCCGTGCGCCCGGCCCTGGCGTGCGCGCTGTGGCTCGCGGCGGCGTTTTGCGTGCGCGCGGTGCGCTTCAGGTTCAGGCCGCTCGACAGGCTTTCGGTGTGCGCGCTCGCGCAGGCCGTCAACTTCGCGCTCGTCCTGGCGTATTTCGCCCTCTTCCCGAACGGCTGCGCCGGCTTTGCCGATTACGTTTTGAGGGTATTTGCCGATTCGCTGCTGTCGGCGGCGGTTTTGATTTTCGCCGCGCGGTTCGCAATCCTCGCGCCGCTCTCGGTTCTCAAATTCGCCGGGATCGAGCCCAAGATAGAGGAGGATTGCTGAGGGAATGGAAAAAAACGGGCAGTACTCCAACTGGAACCCGCGCATATCCGCGTTTTACGCGGTGTTCGCGGCGGCGTTTTTGTTCCTCATAGGCAGCCTCGCGTACCGCCAGATATACCTTTACGACTATTACAGCGCGCGCGGCGAGCGCCAGAGCATGAGGCGCATCATAGAACCCGGCGCGCGCGGCGACATCTACGACCGCAACATGAAGCTGCTCGTGACCAACGAGCCCCGGTTTTCCGCCGTGGTGTATTTCAACGAAATCCGCCGCGAGTTCCGCAGGGAGTACACGCGCCTGAAAAAAATCGAGCTCGAGCGGCGCGAGGCCGGGGGGGGCGGCGGCCGCCTGGACTATTCCGAGATCTCGAGCCGCGCGCGCGCCAACGTGCTCAACGGGTATGTCGATAAGATAAACTCCATACTCGGGTCGGACTACAAGCTTACGAGCGCCGACTACAACAGGCACTTTGAGAACCAGCGGCTGCTCCCGTTCCCCATAATAAAGGATCTGAAGGGCAGGGAGCACGCGATTCTGGCCGAGAGGCTGCCGGTGGATTCTCCCATACAAATCTACACCGACACCGCCCGCTACTATCCCTACGGCGATTCGGCCGCGCACCTGCTCGGGTACGTCGGAAGCAATTTCGACGAAATCGACACCGAGGGGGTGCCCGGGGACGACCTCCAAACCTTTTCGTTCGTCGGCAAAATCGGCAGGTCGGGGCTCGAGAAGGCTTTCGATTCCAGGCTGCAGGGCCGCAGCGGCGCAAAAATATGGGTCGTAGACCTGGACGGCTACCAGTACGACAACGTCGCCGACGTCCGCCCCAAAAAGGGTTCCGACGTGGTGGCGTCGATAGACATCGACCTGCAGCAGGCGGTCGAGGACGCCTTCGGCGAGCGCAGGGGGGCGGCGGTGGCCCTCGACGTCAAAACGGGGGAGGTTCTCGCAATGGTAAGCCGCCCCTCATACGACCCGAATCTGCTCAGCCCCTACATGACCTACAAGGTGAGCAACGAGATCACGCAGCGCGGCGCGTGGCTCAACCGCGCCACCCAGGGGCTCTATCCGCCCGGGTCGCCCTTCAAGCTCATGACGGCCGTCGCCGGCCTCATGACGGGCGTAATAGACGAAAAAACCGTGAAAACCTGCGACGGCGGCCTGAAAGTCGGCTCGCGCATATTTCCCTGCAACAGGCGCTCGGGGCACGGGAACGTAAACCTCGAGGACGCCATAGCCCACAGCTGCAACGTGTACTTTTACGAAACCGCTTTGGAGGCCGGCATCGAAGCCCTGAGCTCCACGGCGAAGGATTTCGGCCTCGACTCCCGCACGGGCATAGAATTGAAGGAGGACTATTCGCGCAGGACGGTCGTCTCAGACCCCGGCTACAAGAAAAAGTACCACCCCTACGACGGCCCGTGGACGGGCGGGGACACCGCCAACGCCTCGATAGGCCAGGGCTACCAGCTGCAGACCCCCCTTCAAATGGCGTGCATGGCCGCCTCTCTCGCGCGCGGCGAGACCCGCACCCGCCCGTCGGTCATACACGACCCGTCCCGCGTCTGCGGCCCCGCATACCACGGAGGGGAAAAGCTTGACATCAAGCCGGAGCATTACAGGGCGATTATCGACGGAATGAAGGCCGCAGTCGAGCGCGGCACGGCGCGCCGCGTCGCGGTGGAGGGCGTGTCGGTGGCCGCCAAGAGCGGCACGGCGCAGGTTCCCGTCAGGGGCGAAAGGCTGACCCTCGCCTGGATGGTCGCCTTCGCGCCCGTCGAAAACCCGCAGATAGCCGTGGCGGTCGTCGTCGAGGGCGAGGAGGCCGGCGACGCCGCCGGGGGGCGCACGGCGGGCCCTATCGCGGGGGCCGCGCTGAAAAAGTTCTTCGAGTCGTCGGTCGCGCCGAAAGTCTCCGAAACCCCCGGCGGGCCCCCGCAATAGGGCCCGCGCTTTTTCGGGGAAATCCTACGATAAGGCTTGCCAAAATTCCCTTTGCCGAAGATATTTTTGCCCGACAATTTTCAAACACTCCGCGCCCGGCGCATTTTACTTTACATATGAGCGACCCTATCAAACACGAATGCGGCATCGCCGTAATCAGGCTCCTGAAACCCCTGAAATACTATCAGGAAAAATACGGAACGCCCCTGTACGGCTTCAACAAGCTCTTTCTGCTCATGGAAAAGCAGCACAACAGGGGGCAGGACGGCGCCGGAATCGGCGCGGTCAAGATAGGGGTTCCGCCGGGGGAGAGCTACATATTCCGCGAGCGCAACGCGAAGCCCAACGGGCTCGCCGAAATATTCGCCGACCAGCTCAAAATCTACAACGAAAAGGTCAAAGCCGGCATAATCCACCCGGAGTTTCCGGAGACCGTCAAGAGCAATTTCGACTACGCCGCGGAGCTGCTCATCGGCCATTTGCGCTACGGCACAAGCGGCTCGTACGACAAGAACACCTGCCATCCGTTTGCGCGCAAGAGCACGTGGCCGGCGCGCAACCTGATGCTTGTGGGCAATTTCAACATCACCAATACCGACGAGCTCCAAAAGACACTAATCCAGCGCGGAATCCACCCGGTATTCAGCACCGACACGCAGGCCATTTTGGAGGAAATATCCTTCCACCTCGACATCGAGCACGGGGAAATCTACCGCCGTCTCCGCGACAGGGGGGTCGCGGGCGAGGACATACTGCGCATGATGAACGAGGAGCTCAGCCCCCTGCGCATAGTCAGCAACGCCGCCAAAAACTGGGACGGCGGCTACGCGATAGCCGGGGCGATCGGCAACGGCGACGCCTTTGTTTTGCGCGACGCCAACGGCATACGCCCGTGTTTCTACCTCAAAAACGATGAAATCGTCGCTTTCGCCTCCGAGCGCGTGCCGCTCATGACGGTTTTCGAGGCCGGGGAAGACGAGATTCGGGAGGTCGGCCCCGGAAACGTGTTCGTCATAAAGGGCGACGGCACATGCCACGAGCAGCCCTACAAGCCCGCGGGCAAGAGGAAGTCCTGCACATTTGAGCGCATATACTTTTCGCGCGGGAACGACCCGCAGATATACTCCGAGCGCAAGGCGCTCGGACGCCTGCTCTGCCCGAAGCTCTACGAGAGCATCGGCAGGGACTTCAAGAACAGCGTTTTCAGCTACATTCCCAACACCGCGGAAGTCGCCTACTACGGAATGCTGCACGGCCTGCGCATGATCCGCCGCGCGCAGGTCAAAAAAGAGCTCGCAAAGGCGGCCGCGGAGGGGCGCGAGTTTACCGACGAATTTCTCGATTCGCTGGTTCTCGACAACTGGCCGCGCGGCGAGAAGATCGTCCACAAGGACATCAAGCTGCGCACCTTCATCTCGCAGGAAAAAGACAGAATGTCGCTGGCCTCCCACGTCTACGACATCACCTACGGGGTGGTGACCGAAAAGGACGCCCTCGTGTGCCTCGACGATTCCATAGTGCGCGGGACGACCCTCCGGCAGCAGATACTGCGGATACTCAGCCGCACCAGCCCCAGGAAGATCGTGATAGCCTCCACCGCCCCGCAGATACGCTATCCCGACTGCTACGGCATCGACATGAGCGAAATCGGCAAGTTCATCGCCTTCCAGGCCGCCGTCAAGCTCCTGAAAGAGCAGGGCAATTCCGAGCTGATAAAGGACGTCTACCGCCTCTGCCTGGAGCAGAAGGACAAGCCCGCCGCGGAAATCAAAAACTACGTCAGAATGATATACGAGCCCTTCACGGCGGAGCGCATTTCCGAGAAGATAGCGGAGCTCGTGCGCCCGCACAACGTGTCGTGGAACGGCGAGCTCGAGCTCGTGTTCCAGTCTATTGAAAACCTGCACAAGGCGATTCCATCATGCTCCGGCGACTGGTATTTCACGGGCAACTATCCGACGCCCGGCGGGTACGCCGTGCTCAACAAGGCTTTCATAAACTACTACGAAAACCGCGAGGGGCGCAGCTATTAGGCGATGGCGGCTGACTTTTCCTGGAGCGGCGGGCGCGGGGCGGGGGTGTTCATGCACATATCCTCGCTGCCTTCCGAATTTGGCATAGGCAACGTTGGCTCGGCGGCCGGAGCGTTTTTTGAATTTCTCAAAAAATGCGGGTTTTCGTACTGGCAAATATGCCCGCTCGGGCCTACCGGCTACGGGGATTCCCCGTACCAGCCGTTTTCGGCGTTTGCGGGCAACACGTACTTCATAGACTTTTCAAAACTCGCCGCCGAGGGCCTGCTACGGGACTCCGACCTCGCTCCGCTAAGGTCGCTGCCGCGCGACAGGTGCGATTACGGGGCCATATACGAGGCGCTCCCGCCGCTATTGCGCGCGGCCGCGGCGAATTTCCGCAGATTCGCGGGCCCGGCGCAAAAGGCGGAGTTCGGCCGGTTCTGCGCGGAGCGCGCGCGGTGGCTCGACCCCTATTCCCTGTTTGCCGCGCTCAAGCGCAGGTTCGGCGGGGCCCCGTGGCACGAATGGCCCAGGCCTTTCAGGTCCGCCCGCTCGGCGGCCGTCCAGACACTCTCGCCCGGGGATCTGGAAGAAATTTTCTCGGTCAAATTCGGCCAGTGGGTTTTCTTTTCGCAGTACGCGGATTTCCGCCGCCGCGCCCGGGAGGCGGGCGTCGGGATATTCGGAGACCTCCCCATATTCGTCTCCCTCGATTCCGCCGAAGTGTGGGGGCGCCCCGAGCTCTTCGACCTGCGCGCCGACGGCCTTCCCGCGCGCGTGGCGGGCGTGCCTCCGGACTATTTTTCGGCGCAGGGGCAGCTTTGGGGGAACCCCCTATACGACTGGAAGAAGTCGGGGGATAAGGTCTGCGCCTTTTGGTTCGAGCGCGTGCGGGCCGCGCTCGAAATGTTCGACGTGGTGCGGTTCGACCATTTCAGGGGGTTCGCCGACTACTGGGCGATTCCCGCAGGCGCCAAAGACGCGCGCATGGGCTCGATGAAAAAGGGCCCGGGAATCGGGTTTTTCGAGAAGCTCAGGAGAAGATTTCCGAAGGGAAAGTTCGTCGCCGAAGACCTGGGCCTGCTTTCAAAGGCGGCCTTCGGCCTGCGCGACGCCCTGAAAATCCCGTCCATGGCGGTGTTGCAGTTCGCGTTCGGCGGCGGCCCCGAAAACCCGTACCTGCCGCACAACATAAGGCGCGAGTGCGTCTACTACACCGGCACGCACGACAACGACACCTCCTGCGGCTGGTACGCCCGCGCGTCCGAGGCCGAGAGGGACGAGTTCCGAAGGTATTTCCGGACGTCCGGCGACTGCCCGAACTGGGACATGATCCACGCGGTGATGATGAGCGTGGCGCAGACTGCGATATTCCCCATGCAGGATATCGTCGGGCTCGGCTCGGAGTGCCGCACAAACACCCCGGGGTCTGCGTGCGGAAACTGGGCCTGGCGGCTGCTTCCGGAGCAGCTCGAGCGCGCGGGGCGGCAAAACGCGCCGTATTTGCGCGAACTGGCGCAGCTCGGCGGCAGGCTGCGCCCCGGGCCCGCCAAAAAATGTGTTGAAATCTGAGTTCTCCGGCGTAAAACTCCGTTTTTCAGAAAATATGGGCGAAGACGGTTCAGGGGCCGAAGTCGAAATCAAGGGATTTTCGGTTTCAAAGGGCATCGCGCACGGCGAGGCCTTCGTCCTGCTGCACAAGGAGCTCGAGACGCCCGTTTACGAGATACGCGATTCCGACAAGCCCGCCGAAATCAAGAGGTTCGAGGCAGCGATCATAAAGGCGCGCAGGGACATACTCGAATTGAAGTCGGAGCTTTCCGCGGAAGTCGGCGAGGCCGAGGCCGCAATTTTCGACGCCCACATACTTGTGCTCGAGGACGTCGCCGTCATGCAGGAGACCCTCTCGATGTTTGAAGAGAAGAACTACAACATCGAGTACTGCTATTCAAGCGTCATCAACAAGTTCATATCCGCCTTTGAGCGCATAGACGACCCGTATATAAAGGAGCGCATCTCCGATTTCAGGGACGTCTCCCGGAGGGTGCTCGGCAATATGCTCGGGGTGCAGACTGCGAAGATCGGCGCTTTGAGCGACCCTCTCGTGCTCGTGAGCTCCGATTTCGCCCCGGCCGACTTTTCGCTCGTGGACAAGAGCAAGATTCTGGCGATAGTCACCGAAAAGGGTTCGCAGACGAGCCACACCGCCATTTTGTCCCGCTCGCTCGGAATCCCGTGCGTCGTCGGCATTCCGGAGGTCGCCGAAAAGGTTTCGAGCGGCGACATGCTGCTCGTGGACGGGTACAACGGAATGCTCGTGGTAAACCCCTCCGAGCGCACGCTTTCGCACTATACGGAGCTCGAATCCGCGCATAGGGAAATCGCGCTCGTGTACGCAACCTCCCTTCCGTACCCGTCGGTCACCCCGGACGGGCGCGCGTTTTCCGTCGAGATAAACATAAGCTCGCCGTCGGAGATTTCCGGGAGCTCCGCCGACGCGTGCGACGGGATCGGCCTTTTCAGAACCGAAAACTTCTTTATGGAGTTCGGAGGCTTCCCGGACGAGGAGAGCCAGTTCAGGGCCTACCGCGACGCCGCCCTCGCCGCGCGCGGAAAGCCCGTAGTCGTGAGGACGCTCGACCTCGGCGGCGACAAAAATCTCAGCCTCATGAAGGCGGTTAACAAGGAGGAAAACCCCTTCATGGGCTACCGCGCCATAAGGTTCTGCCTCGACCACAGGGAGATTTTTCTGGCGCAGCTTAGGGCTATTCTGAGGGCGAGCGCCTACGGCAAGGTGAAAATTCTCCTGCCGATGGTGAGCTCCATACGCGAGGTCGAAAAGAGCAAGCTGCTGATTGAGCAGGCCAGGGGCGAACTTGAAAAGGAGGGGCTGCCGTTCGACAAAAACCTGGAGCTCGGAGTGATGATAGAGGTTCCGAGCGCGGCCCTGACGGCGGACGTCATAGCGGCCGAGTGCGACTTCGTCAGCATAGGCACAAACGACCTCATACAGTACCTCCTTGCGGTGGACCGCGTCAACGACCTCGTCGCCAACCTTTACGAGCCCACCCACACCGCGGTGATCCGCACGCTCGACATGGTGGTGGCTTCCGCCCTGAAGGCGGGGATACCCGCATGCGTCTGCGGGGAGCTCGCGGCGGATCCGATTTTTGCGCCGCTGCTGCTGGGAATGGGGGTGACGGAGTTCAGCGTCTCGCCAAAATCCGTCAGCGAGATAAAATTTCTGCTGCGCAAGGTTCCGTACGAGAAGGCGCGCGCCCTGCGCGGGGAGGTTCTGGGGCTTAAGCGCTCGCGCCAGATAGCCAGCCGCCTGCGCTCATTCCATTACGAGGCGCTCGAGCGCTTCCTGAAATAGGCATGCCCGACGCGGACACATTGCGCGCCATAGCAGCCATGAGGGAGGCCGGGCTCGGGGTGTCCGAGTCGCCCGAAGACCTGTTTTTCGCCTCCCTCGACCACGCGCGGTACAGCTTTATGCCGTCGGCCCGCGTCCGGGCGCGCGGCGACGGCGACGTTTCGGCGGCGCTGAAAATAGCCTCTGAATTCGGGGTGCCGGTCTGCCCGCGCGGTTCGGGCACGGGGTGTTCAGGCGGGTGCGTGCCCGTCCGCGGCGGGATAGTCCTCGACCTCTCGGAGATGGACTTTGTCGAGATTTTCCCCGCGGACAGGATAGCGCGCGCCGGGGCGGGGGCTGTGACGGCGGACGTGGACGCGCGCGCCGCGAAGTTCGGCCTGATGTACGCGCCCGACCCGTCGTCGCACAGATATTCGTCGATAGGCGGCAACATATCCTGCAATGCCGGGGGGCTGCGCGCGGCGAAATACGGCAACACCCGCGAGAACGTTCTGGCGCTGACGGCGTTTCTGCCGGACGGGCGAAGGCTCGAGTGCGGTAGGCCGCTCAAAAAGTTTTCCGCCGGCCCGAACCTGAAGGATCTCTTCATAGGTTCGGAGGGGACTTTCGGGGTGGTGACGGAGGCATGGCTGAGGCTCGTCCCGCGCCCGCAGGCGAAGCTTGCGGTAATAGCGTTCCCGCGCTCCGACTCCGAGGCTTTCGACGCCGTTGAAAGGCTTATGCTCTCGCCGCTGACGCCGTCGATTTGCGAATTTATGGACGCCGACACCCTGGCGTGCGTGCGCGCGAAAAATCCTTCCGCCGGAATCTCCGCCCCGTCCGGGGCGGCCGCGCTGCTGCTGGAGTTCGACGGCGCGCCCCTCCAGGTTCGGGCCGACGCGGAGGAGGCGGAGAGGCTTCTGGGCGGCTGCGGCGCGCGGGCGGCGCGCGACGGCGCAGAGGCTGAGGGCTTTTGGAAGATCCGCCGGGGCGCGTCGCAGGCGATGTACCTGCTCGCCGACTCCAAGGTAAACCAGGATATAGTTCTTCCGCTGTCGGCCGTCAAAAAATATTTTGAATTTTTCAAGGGGCTCTCGCGCGAGACGGGGCTGCCGTCGCCGGTGTTCGGGCACTCGGGCGACGGAAACTACCACATACATTTCATGTACGGCTCCGCCGTCCCCGGCGCGCGCGAAAGGGCGTGGAAGGCGATGGAGGCGGCCGTCAAAAAGGCGGTGGAAATGGGGGGCGCGGTGTCGGGCGAGCACGGGATAGGCTTTTTGAAGTCCGGGTATATGCCTTTCCAGCACGGGGTGGACGAGCTCGATGCCATGCGCGCGCTGAAAAGGACGTTCGACCCGAAAAACATTCTCAACCCCGGCAAAATCTGCTTTCCCGGGGCGCCTGCGGACGTCCCCGCGCCGCTTACTGGCGTCCGACTGCCGTGGGATTAGCGCGCGGCGGGCGATAAGTCTTGCAACTTGCGGCGGCGTTTCGTATCGTCCGCCGTTTTCATTCAACCGCAAACCGCGATATTTCAAAATTATGAAAAACGGCAAAAAAGACGCCCAGGCGAGCTGGGGCGGCAGGTTTTCAAAGGGCCCGAGCGACCTCATGCTCGGGTTTAGCGAGTCGGTGTCATTCGACAGGCTGCTCGCGGAGTTCGACATACGCGGCTCCGTGGCGCAGGCGAAGATGCTCGCGCATTCCGGCATCATTTCAAAGGGGGAATGCTCCCGGATAGTCGCGGGGCTATCCAAAATCCTCGGGAAAATCCGCGCCGGAGAGTTCGTTTGGGACGAGTCGCTCGAGGACGTCCACATGAACATAGAGCAGGCGCTCACCCGCGAGGTTCCGGCCGCCGCAAAGCTCCACACCGCGCGCAGTCGCAACGACCAGGTTGCGACCGACATGCGCCTTTTCTTCAAGCACGCCTGCGCGGAGGCCTCCAAAAAAACAGGGGGGGCCATAAGGGCGCTCCTGAAGCTCGCCGACGGCTGCAAATCGGTTCTGATTCCGGGATATACGCACATGCAGCGCGCGCAGCCGGTCAGCGCCGCGCACCACATTCTCGCATGGGTGGAAATGCTCGCGCGCGACGTCGAGCGCTTCGGCTTTTGCGCGGAGGCGGCGAACGTCTGCCCCCTCGGCAGCGGGGCGATTGCGGGAACCACGCTGCCGATAGACAGGCTCTATTCCGCCTCGGAACTCGGGTTTGTCGATCCGGAAACGGGGGATCCGGTCGTCACCGGCAACAGCATGGACGCCGTGGCCGACAGGGATTTGTTCCTCGAATTTTCGTTCGCGTGCGCCGTTTTTGGGACGCACCTTTCGCGCATTGCGGAGGACGTGATAATTTGGAACACGAGCGAGTTCGCGTTTGTCCGGCTTCCGGACGAATTTACGACGGGCTCGTCGCTGATGCCGCAGAAAAAAAACCCGGACGCCTTCGAGCTCATGCGCGGAAAGTCGGCGCGGCTGATAGGAAATTTGAGCGCTCTTTTTGCGCTCGTAAAGGGTTTGCCGCTCACCTATAACCGCGACTTGCAGGAGGACAAACCGCCGGTGTTCGACTCCTTCGCGCAGGTCTGCGCCTGCGCCGACGTCCTCTCGGAATGCGTCCGCCGCATAAAGTTCAACCCCGGGAAGTGCGCGGAGGCGGTCTCCGACCCGCTGCTGCTGGCGACCGACCTCGCCGACTACTTCGTGATGAGGGGCGTGCCGTTCAGGGAGGCCCACCACATCGTGGGGCGCCTCGTCGCGCTTTCGGAAAAGAAGTCCGTCCCGATAAGCTCCCTTCCGGATTCCGACGTGTTCGCGCTCTGCGACAGGGCGGATTCGTCGTGGAGGGAGGTTTTCGACTTGAAGCGCGCCATGGCAATGCGCGAGAAAATCGGAATGCCCGGGCCGAAGCAGATAGAGGCGCAGATAGCCGCGTGGCGGGAGATCTTTTGATTTCCGCGTTCGTGAAAGCCCGCCGGCGGGAATTTTTCCTTCCGGCGTTTTTTGCACCCGGATTTTTGCGCGCAGCGTGCGCGGGCAGGGCGCGGTATGCGATTTTATTTGCAAAATCGAAGTTTTTTGAAAAAATAAGGCTATGAATTCAAAGTTCCGCGCATTTTTGATGGCGTCGGCGTTTTCCGCCGCCTGCATGTTTTTCCCCGCGCTTTCGCACGCCGCGGAGGCTTCCGCCGATTCCGCGAACGCCGCCTTCGGAATAAAAATGTTTTCGGAGAGCGGCGGCGTATGGAGCGAAAAGCCGCTCGATTTCGCGCGGAGGCTCGGGTACAAATTCATGGGCGCAAAGCAGGGCGACAAAATGCTCGCGTACGCCGACGACATAAAAAAACCCATTCTCGGCGCGAAAGCCGAGCAGTTCAAGTTTACCTTCGACAAAGATTCGATAGGCGACATAGACATAGTGTTTTTCAACAAGGGCGACTCCATGTCCGAGAAGAGCGCGTGGAGCAGCGCGCGGGTTTCGCAGATGCGCAAGGACGCCAGGCTCATAGAGGAGAAGTTGACCTCGGTTTTCGGGGAGCCGGAAAAGGGGCGTTTCGGCTCGGGAAAAATGAGGTCTGACGTCAAGGTTTGGAAGTGGAGGGACTGCGTGTTCATGCTCGACTTTGAGGAGAAGGAATACATCATACTGCGCGTGCGCGGCTCCGGCTTTTCCGCGGGCGGCAAAAAGGAGGTCGTCGATAAAAACCGCGATTTCAAGGCGCTCGTCAAGCGCGAGGACAACGGCGACGTCTACATTTCGGGCGTGCCGATGGTCGACCAGGGCGACAAGGGCTATTGCGCCACGGCTACCGTGGAGAGGTGTTTCAGGTACTATGGCATAGAAGATGTGGACATGCACAAGATAGCGGAGCTCTGCGGCACGGGCGCGGGCGGGGGCACCACTATGGGCGCTTTGCTCGCGGGCATGAAAAAGGCGTGCTCGTCGTACCGCCTGAAAATCGGCGACGCCAAGATGACGATGGGCTCTATAAAGAAAAACGTGGACGACGGAATGTTGATTTGCTGGTTTCTGCTTTCCACCGACGAATACGTCGGGAGAATGATGGAAAACACCAAGCTGCGCAAGGGCGCGGATATGGACGACTGGGCCAAAACCCTGCGCAGGCAGAAGCGGCTCAAATCCGCCGACAGGGATTCCGGGCACATCTGCCTTATAATAGGCTACAACGAAAAGACGAAGGAGATCGGGGTTTCCAACTCCTGGGGAGAAAAGGCCGCACTCACGTGGGTGAGGTTCGACGACGCCAAAACGGTAAACTTCGGGACGTTTTCGCTGATTCCCCGCTGACATGCAGGCATTGGGTTCCGCAGCGTTGCCCGGCGACGGTTGGGAGCGTTTGCCCCCTCCGGCGTTCCGCGCTGGCGCCGGGTTTGCCGAAAATATCGAAGCGCGGCGCCCGCGGCGGAGATTTGCGCTTCCGTCTCCGAGGGGATTTCCCAAAGGCGCAGGGCATCGCTCCAAAAGGTTTGATACAGTGTGCCAAACGTTTGAGCGTTTTTAGTTTGATACCTTTCATGCAATGGGATAAAAAAGTTCTGCAACGCGTTAACGCAGGCATCGCCGGAGCAAAAAACTGCTCAAACGCCTGGCACAACGGCCCATATCCGGGCTTTTCTGGGGAAAATCCGCCAAACCTGAAAATATGGATAAACAGCCGCAACTTCGCTTAGCGTCCGCAAAAGTCCATAATTTCTCCAAACCGTCCGCAATTCAAACCATCTGCCGCTAACCGGCAGCGTTCATCGCCGCGGGGATTTTCGGAAGGTCCGCCGCGCGGGCGCGGGGGGATCGGCGCAAAAAATCGGGGCGCCGGATTTTCGACGTCCCGAAAAAGGATTTCCGGAAATTTGTCCGACGGAAGAGTTTCCCCTATATGCCGTCGATTTGTTCGGAGAGGTATTTTACCAGTTCGTCTTCGCTCATGCGCACCTGCTTTGTGGTGTCGCGGTCGCGGAGCGTGACGGTGCCGTCGCCCTCCGCGGTCTGGAAGTCGACGGTGATTCCGAACGGGGTTCCGATTTCGTCCTGCCTGCGGTACCTTCTGCCTATCGCGCCGGCCGCGTCGAAGAATACGTTCCAGCGGCGGCGGAGTTTGGCGTGGAGCTTTTGCGCGCGCTCCATTAGCTCGGGCTTGTTCTTGACGAGCGGGAATACCGCCGCCTTGAAGGGCGCCACCCGCGGGCTGAATTTGAGCAGAACCCGCTTTTCGGCCTGGCCCTTGTCGTTGGGCACTTCGTCCTCCTCGTAGGCGGCCGTCATAACCGCCAGGAACGTGCGGTCCACCCCGAGAGACGGCTCGATTACATGCGGCAGGTATTTCTCCTTGCGCGCCTCGTCGAAGTATTCGAGGTTTTTGCCCGAGGCGTTCTGGTGCTGGGTGAGGTCGAAATTTCCGCGTACGGCTATCCCCTGCAGCTCCTGCACGCCGTGCGGAAAATGGAAGGTGATGTCCGTGCAGGCCTTGGCGTAGTGGGCGAGCTTTTCCTGCGGATGGACGTCCTCGGCGAGTTTGCCGGCGGGGATTCCGATGGAGACAAACCACTTTTTGCACGCATCAATCCAGTCGCGGTGCATCGTTTTCCAGTCGTCGTAGGGCGAGATGAAATACTCGATTTCCATCTGCTCGAACTCGCGGCTGCGGAATATGAAGTTGCGCGGGGTGATTTCGTTGCGGAAAGCCTTGCCGATCTGCGCGATGCCGAAGGGGACTTTCACGCGGCTCGTGTCGCAGACGTTTTTGAAGTCGGCGAATATCCCCTGGGCGGTTTCGGGGCGCAGGTAGGCGACGGCGGTTTCGTCGCGCAGCGCGCCCACGTAGGTCTGGAACATCAGGTTGAAGTCGCGCGGGGGGGTGAGGGAGCCGGGCTTGCCGGTCGCGGGCGAGGGGATTAGCGCGTATTCGTCGGCAGAGGCGTCCATGTAGTTTTTCAGGACGACGGGCTCGAGCTCTCCCTGCCTGGCGAGCTTCCTTTTGAGTTCGGCGGCCTTCTTTTCGGCCTCCGCCTGCATGTTTTCGTCTTCGAGCGCGCTGACATACCCGATTGTCTGCCCGTCGACCTTCACCCGCGCGAAGAAAATCTGGTCGGCCCTGTATCGCAGCTTGGACTCTTTGCAGTCCACCATCGGATCGGAAAATCCCGCCACGTGCCCCGAGGCGCGCCACACGTCGGGGTGCATTATTATGGACGCGTCGAGCCCGACTATGTCGTCCCGGCCGTGGACGAAATCGTTCCACCACGCCCTTTTGATATTGTTCTTGAGCTCGACGCCAAGAGGCCCGTAGTCGAAAAACCCGTTGAAGCCGCCGTAAATTTCGGACGAGCGGTATATAAACCCCCTGCGCTTGCAGAGGCCCTCGATTGTTGCCATGTCGACCATAATGAAAAAATAAGCGTGAAGAGTATCCCGGCTGACGGGGTTTGTCAACACCGCTTTGCCCGCCTCAGGCGAGGCGGCAGCGCTCGAGCAGCTCCCGGTCGGCGAGGATTCCGCCGATTTCCCCGCGCGCGGCGAGCCTTCCGCCGTCGAGAACCGCCGCAGTCGCGCAGACGCTCCTTGCAAATTCCATGTCGTGGGTCGATATGATTTTCGTCTGGGGAAGGGAGTTCAGGAGCTCCGCGAGCTCCCGCCTCCCGCGCGGGTCGAGCTGCGCGCTCGGCTCGTCGAGCAGCATCGCCTCCGGCCGCATGGCGGCCACTCCGCAGATGGCGGCCAGTTTTTTCTCTCCCTCCGAAAGCCGGTGCGGCGGCCTGTCCGCGAGGCCGGATATGGAAAATTTTTCGAGCCATTCACGCGCGGTCTCGAGCGACTCCCCGCGCGAAACCCCGAGGTTTTCCACGCCGAAGGCGACGTCCTCGAGCACCGTCTGGCAGAAGAGCTGGTCGTCGGAGTTCTGGAAGACCAGCCCCGCGAGGGCGCGTATCCCGCGCAGGTTTTTGGGGGCGACCTCAAGCCCGCAGATCTCCGCGCGCCCGGAGAGTATCGGCGCGAGGCCGACGAGCGATAGCATGAGGGTGGATTTGCCCGCGCCGTTTGCGCCGAGCAGCGCGCATGACTCCCCCCTTTCCACGCGCAGGTCTACGGAGGAAACCGCGGGGCTTTTGGAGCCCTCGCGGGAGGCGGAGAGGGAAAACGTCTCTATCATGAAAAAATCCTTTCCGGCAGAAATCTGAACGCGGCGCAGACGCATGCGAATGCGGCGGCCGCGGCAAAGTCCGGCGCCGCCGAGCGCGCGGAAAATCCGCCGCGCGGGAGTTTTGCTTCAAACCCCCGCGCGCGCATGGCGTCGTACACTCGGGCCGATCGGTCGAGGCTCCTGAGCATCAGGGAGCCGGCGAGCTTGGGCCAATCCTGGATTTTCGCGGCGCCGCCAACCGTTCCGGAACGGGCGGAGTAGGCCGCGCCCATGCGTTTGGCCTCGCCGGAGATTATCGGAATGTACCGCATGGTAAGCGACATTTGCAGCGCCATATGGCAGGGAACCCCGAGGGCGGCGAGCCCTTTTGCCATTTCATTGGGCGAGGCGGCCTGCGAAAACGCGACCGCCGCCGCCGCGCACTCCCACGCCTTGACGCACAGCACCGCGAGCGAAATCGCGCCCGCGGGGATTTTGGCGAATCCCAGGTCGAACGGCGGGGAGGCGTCGAGCCACGGGTTGGCCGCGCCTATTGCGAGCGCGACCGGGACGGCCGCGAGGGAGTTTTTCAGCGACTTTCCGACGTCCTTTGAGAGCGCGCAAAGCGCGAATAGCGGCAGCGAGGCGAACGCGCAGACGCCCGCCAAATCGTATTTGGGAAACGACACCGCAAAGCACGCGTAAATGAACGCGAGCGCGATTTTGAGCGCGGGCGAAGGGCGGCGGAGTCCGGCGGCCGGCCCTCCCCGCCGGGGCGTGCGTAAATTACGATCCACAGCGCGGTTTCCTCAGGAAAAACCCGAGCGCGCCCGCGGCCGCGAGAACCGCGAGTGTTCCGGCGATTCCCGCAACGGCTCCTCCTATCGCGGATTCGGATCCGGGCAGATTGTAGTCGGGCAGCAGGACCGAGGATTTTTGGATTTTTTTGGACGCCGAATGCGCGGGGGTGTCGGCGGAAATTTCCGCGCCGTTTGCGGCGCGCTCCACCGACCATTCCAGGCCGTCGGGGTCGGAGGAGGCGGCGAGGGACAGCCCGCCCGCCATGGCCGCCGCAGTTATTGCGAGCGCGGCGCACGCGGATTTCGCGGGGGTCTTGGGGGCGAGCTCGAACACCTCCGGGCGCGAGGATTTCAAAAACGAGAGAACCGCCCCCGTGAGGACGCCCTCCACCGCTCCTATTGCCAGGTGTATCGGCTGCATCAGCAGCGCGAACGCCTTAAACGGCAGCTCCGTCACGCCGGAGGAGAGCGTTTCGAGCACCACCCCGAACGAGCCGAGCTGCAGGGCGGCGACGCAGCCGAGTACGGACGCGGCCATCGTGCGCGGGGGGCTTTTCATATTCCCGGCAATCGGCGCGAATACAAGCGGATAGGCCACAAAGCACGGGAAGAACCCCATGTTGAAAATGTTGCACCCCAGCGCGAGAATGCCGCCGTCGGCGAACATGAACGCCTGTATAGCCAGCACGCACGAGATCGCTACAAACGCCCCGTGGCTGCCGAGTACCGCCGCCAGCAGCATTCCCCCTCCGATGTGCCCGCTCGACCCCGTCCCGGGGATTGCGAAGTTTATCATCTGGGCGGCGAACACGAACGCGCCCATCACCCCCATGAGGGGGACGCGCGCGGGTTCAAAATTCTCCCTGAGCCTGCGCGCGCTGTTCCACAGCAACCCCGCGCTTGCGGCGATCATAACCCCGCCCACCGCGGGGGAGACGAGTGCGTCGGCCATGTGCATGTTTTTCCCTTTCTTTTGGCCCCGGCCGGGGCGGATTTGCGCGCGGCCTTCCCGCGCCTGCGGACGGGCCTACCGCCCGAGAAATTCCGCGACGAGCGACTTCACCGCCCCCGCCGTGTCGTCGGGGACGAGGACGCCGGAGACCGCCACTATGCGCCTGCCGCCCGCGTTCCGCACCGCGCGCGCGGTTTGCGCGTTTACGCCGCCTATGCAGAACCACGGCAGGGCGGGGGCGGACGCCGCGACTTTCCGGACCAGCCCCAAGCCCACCGGTTCGCGGCCGGGCTTGGTGCCCGTGGCGTAGACCGGGCCCACGGCGAAGTAGTCGAGAATGCCGGACATCGCGCAGGCTTCGGCGGCCTGCTTCTGCGAATGGGTTGAGAGCCCGAGCGCGCGGCCTTCGCCTATCTCGCGGCGCGCGTCTTCCGGCGGGCCGTCATCCTGGCCGATGTGCAGCCCCGCATTGGGGATAAGCGAGCATATCTCGGCGGCGAGCGCAATGTCGTCGTTTATTATAAAGATCACGTCGGAACGCTTCCTGAATAGCGGAAGCAGGCCGAGGGCGATGGAGCGTCGCGTTTGCGGATCCTCGTTTTTTGCGCGCAGCTGTATTATTCCGGCGCCCGCGTCCGCCATCTGCTCGCACTTGGAAAACATCGCCTCCCGCGCGACGTAGCCCGTGTCGGCTATGCCGTAAAAAACGCAGTCGGAAATGCGGCGCGAGAGCGGGCCCATGTCTTACTTTTCGGCTTCGGAATCCCTTTTGGAGGAGGAGTCCACTCCGTCGAGCGCGGGAACCCCGCCCGAAAGCAGGACGTCGGCGGAGTCGTCGTCGAGGTTCGCGGGCGGCAGGAATTTTGCCGGGGGCTTGTAGATCAGCCCCTTGAAGCCGGTCACGCGCACGTCTATCCTGCCGAGCTTTTCCACGCCGAGGTGCTCGCGGAACGCGCTCGTAAGCGCGGTCTGGATTTCCGAAGTCGCCTCCGTGAGGCTCTGGCCCGACTCGAGCTTCAGCGACACGCTCATGCAGAGCCTGCCGCGCCGCGTGCAGATCTTCACGTCCGGGCGGTTGAGCGCTCCGAGGCTGTAGCAGACGCTCTGGACGAGCTCGTCGAGCGCCTTGCGCGAGACTTCGACCACCCCCGCGCGGTTGTCGAAGAGCTTTATGGGCCTGTACGCGCCCCTTATCCTGCGCACGGCGACAAGCAGCAGGAACGCCGCGAGCGCCCCGCCGAGCATTTCGGGCGCGTGCGGCTGGCTCCACGCGGCCCTTGCGAATTCTACCGCGGAGCCCGTAAAGTCCGCCGCCTTTGTTATGAAGTCCTCGAATGTCATTTTTGCGTTTCTTGCGTGAAATTAAAATTTGCGGCCGCGAATCTTCAAGCCTATTTATCGAACGACAGGTCGTCCGGCCATTCGCGCAGGTAGCCGTCGGGTTCGCCCTTTTTGCAGGCGTCTATTATGAGCAGGCCGCCGCCGGGCGCGAGCATGTCGCGCGCGGGGTCGGTGTTGTTGAAAATTTTCCAGAGCATCTTGGAGAAGTCGGACACGTCGATTTCGGCGTCGAAGAAGGCGAGGGCGCGGAAAAACCCGTCGAACAGCCCGCTGCGCGCGCACTTTTCGGCGATAGACCTGCCGCTCCTGCCGTCCTTGTCGAGCGAGACCGCGCAGAAGGCGTCGGCGAACTTCACGGCGGCCACCCCGCCGAGCTCCATTCGCAGAAAGGCGGAGATTTTCTCCATCTGCGCGCCGTCCGGCTCTTTGAGGGGGCTTGGCGCGCGCGGCGTTTCAGACGGCAGGCGCGGGGTGAGGTCTATCAGAATTTTCGAGCCCTCCAGCGGGCGCGGCGCGGAGTGGTCGAGCGCGTCGAGAACCCCGCGGGATATCTCGATGTCCGAGGACGGGTCGAAGGAGTTTTTGAACAGCTCCCAGACTTGCGCGAGATCCGAGGGGTCGTCCTCCTCCCCGACCGCTACGACGCATTTGCAGAAGCTCATCTGCCCCGTCCCCCATATGCCGCTTGCGAGCCTGCGCGCGTGCGCGGGGAACTCCTTGCGCAGAGAGACCACGGAGATGTTGTGGAAAACCCCCTCCCACGGCAGAAAGTATTCGCGTATGTCGGGGTTTACGGCGCGCAAAAGCGGCAGGAAAATGCGCTCCGTCGCCTTGGCCATGTAGCAGTCTTCCATGGGCGGCGGCCCTACGAGGGTAGCGCAGTAGACGGGGTTTCGCTTCCGCGTGATGGCCGTCACGTGGAATACGGGGTACATGTCCGGGAAGGAATAGTAGCCCGTATGGTCGCCGAACGGCCCCTCGAGCCGCCTCTCGCCCGGATCCACGTACCCTTCGAGGACGAATTCGGCGTCTGCGGGAACCTCCAGATCCACTGTTTTGCACTTGGCGAGCCTCACCCCGGACTTCCGCAGAAAGCCCGCGAGCAGAAGCTCGTCCGCGCCCCTCGGCAGGGGCGCTGTCGCCGCGTACACCGTGGCGGGGTCGGCGCCGATCGCAACGGCGACCTCCATGCGCCTGCCGAGCCTTTCGTATTCCCTGAAAAAGTGGGAGCCGTCCTTGTGGACGTGCCAGTGCATTCCCGTGGTGTTTTTGTCGTAGACTTGCAGGCGGTACATTCCGACGTTGCGCATTTTGCCGTCCGCGGACTTCGTGAAGACGAGCGGCAGCGTGACGAACCGCCCTCCGTCCCGGGGCCAGCATTTGAGCACGGGAATTTCCGACAGATCCACGTCGCCGCCGAATTTTGCCACCTCCTGGCACGGCGGGGTTCCCGAAACGGTTTTCGGGAATATTTTTAAAAGCGGAAAGAGCTTTTTTGCGGCGGAGAATATGTCGGAAAATGTTTTCGGCGGCGACATTTCGGCGATTTGCGCGATTTCCCCGCCCGATTTCGCCAGCGACTCCGCTCCGATTGCAAGCGACATTCTCCGGTCGCTCCCGAAGAGGTTCGCCGCCACGGGGAAGGCTTTCCTGCCGTTGTCTATCACGTTTTCAAAGAGCAGCGCCCTGCCGCCGCCCGGCTTTTTGGATTCCTCGTCGACGATTTTTGATATTTCGATTTCAGGCGAGACGGGATCCGCCACGCGGCGCAGTTCTCCGATGGATTCGAGCAGCCCGATAAATTCGTGAATGTCTTTAAAAGCCCTTTTCACAGCCCCCACTCCCCCACGATTTCCGTTTCAAAGCCCATCGCCGCCGCGGCCCTCGCCGCCACGAAGTCCGCGATGTCGCCTACGGATTTCGGCCTGCCGTAGAACGCGGGGCAGGCCGGCATTACGACCGCCCCCGCGAGAAACAGCGACCTCATGTTCTCTATGTGAGAGAGCGCCAGCGGAGTTTCGCGCGGGCAGACGACGAGCCTTCTGCGCTCCTTGAGCGCGACTTCCGCCGCCCGCACGAGCAGGTTGTCCGCTGCGGAGTTTGCGATTTTCCCCAGGGTGTTCATGGAGCACGGCAGAACCGCCATCGCGTCGAAGCGGAAGGAGCCGCTCGCCGGGGGTTTGCCGAAGTCGCCGGCGTCGCACATTATGAGCGCCCCCGACGCCCCGCCTCCACGGAGCTGCGACATTACCGCGGTCTCAAAGTCCGGGAACGGCGTCTCCGCGGCGAGGATTTTTTTCGCGGCCTCCGTCGGTATGCAATAGAGCTCCGCGCCCGATTCCATCAGGATCTTGGCGAGCCTCAGGGCGTATACGGAGCCCGACGCGCCGCTGATTCCGAGAATCGCCCTGCGCCTTTTGGGTGTGTGGCTGGTTTTTTTTGCGCTCATAGCTGCAGTTCGCACGCGACTCCGATGAATCCGAGCCATGCGGAGGCGGCGTTTATGTAGAAAAATACCGCGTTGACGAAGGCGTTGCCTCCGAATGCGACGGCGAATATCCCGAAGGCGTAGAGGGCGGCTATCGCCGATGCGCAGGCGAAGTACGCGGCTCCGAGCCCGAAGAGGCTGCCGGTCAGAAAAAATAAGGCCGCGGAGGCGCCGAGCGACGCCGCGGCCGCCGCGATCGCCCCGCCCCTGCCGAGGGAGGCGGGAACGGAGTGCAGGCTTTCGCGCGAGTCGAATTCCATGTCCTGGAGCGCGTAGATGATGTCGAAGGCTGCGATGCCGAAAAACAGCGCGCCGGACAGCGTGAGTATCCGGGGGTCGAGGGAGCCTGAGGCGGCGATCCATGCGCCCGCCGGCGCGAGCGACAGCGCGAACCCGAGAATGTAGTGCGATGCCGCCGTAAACCTCTTGGCGTAGGAGTACCCGAAGAGGACGGCGAGCGCCGGGAACGAGAGAAGGAAGCACGGCGGGTTTATAAAGTAAGCGCACGCGACGAACGCCGCTGCGGAGGCCGCGGTGAATACGGACATCGCGCGCGGGGAGATTTCGCCCGTGACGCTCGGGCGGTTTTTCGTGCGGGGGTTTTTTGCGTCTATCCGCCTGTCGGCAATCCTGTTGAACCCCATCGCCGCCGACCTCGCCGCGGCGAAGGCCGCCGCGCACAGCAGGAGTTCGCGCAGCCCGGGCCCGGCCCCGCAGATGTCGGCGAGGCACAGCGCGGACAGCGCGAACGGCAGCGCGAAGAGCGTGTGCTCTATCTTCACGAGCCTCGCGTAGACGGCGGCGTCCCTTATAAGGTTCATGGGCGCAATATCGCACCTGCGCGCGCGCGGCGCAACAATTTTCCTGCGCCAAGCAAAATGTTGACAAAGCGGGAGCCCGGGGCATTTTCAGAAAAATGGCATATTTTTCGGACAGATCTTTTGAAATGGGCAGGGAAGAGGCGCTCGGGCTCCTGAAAAACGGCTCCGCCATAGAGCTCGGCGAGCGCGCGGACGCCGTGAGGCGCAGGCTGAATTCCAACCGCGCCTACTACGCGGTGAACGCCGCGGTCACCTACTCGAACATTTGCGAAGTCATGTGCCCGATATGCTCCTTTTCGAGGCGGGAGGGGCAGGAGGGCGCGTACCTGCTGACCCCGGGGGAGGTTCGGGAGCGCGCAAAAAAATTTTCCGAAATGGGCGCGGAGGAAATCCACATCATAGGCGGGATATACTCGAAGCTTCCGTTCAGCTATTATATAGACATAGTGAAGGCGGCGAAGGACGCCGACGAAAGGCTCAACGTAGTGGCGTTTACGGCCTCGGAGTGCGTTCTGATGTCGCGCGTGTCGGGCAGGCCGCTCGGGGAGGTCTACGCCAGGCTGAAAGAGGCCGGCGTGAGCGCGCTTCCCGGCGGCGGCGCGGAGATTTTTGAAAAGTCCGTGCGCGACAGGATAGCCCCCGACAAGCTATCGGCCGACGAGTGGATCGACGCCATGCGCATTGCCCACAGCGAGGGCCTGAAATCCAACGCCACCATGCTCTACGGGCACGTCGAGACCCCCGAGAGCGTAGTGGACCACCTGTTCAGGCTGCGCGACCTCCAGTCTGAGACGGGCGGATTCAAGGCGTTCGTGCCGCTCCCGTTCCGCAGGGGCGCGAGCAAAATCCCCGCCCGCTCCTCGGCCTCGTACGACCTGAAAGTCTGCGCGCTCGCCAGAATCGTTCTCGAGAATTTCCCGCACCTCAGGGTGCCCGTCACCCATTACGGCGACAGGTTCGCGCAGGTGCTCCTCAACTTCGGAGCCGACGACATAGGCGGGACGCACTGGCGCGAGGAGGTCGCAACCGCCGCGGGGGCGGCCCCGGCCGACCGCGACGAGAATTTTATGCGCCGCACTATAATCGCGGCGGGCTTTGAGCCGGTGAAATCCAACTCAAACTATGCCGTATAGCCTCGGAAAGGTTTCGTATGTGAACGCCCTGCCGCTCTTTTGCGCGGGCGGGTTCGAGGGGTTCGACGTCTTTTCGGAGCCCCCGTCGGGCCTCAACGCGCGCGTTGCCCGGGCGGAGCCTGAGGCGGCGATGATTTCGCGCTGGGTCTACGAGGACGGCGCGGACGAACTCTACGGCGTGCTTCCGGAATACGGGATTTTCGGGGACGGCGAAATCATGTCCGTAAAAATCTTTTCGAGGGTTCCGTTTTCGGACTTCCCGAAGGCCTCCATATTCATAACGTCCGAAACCGGGACGTCCTCGAGGGCGTTCGCGTTCCTGTTCAGGAAAAAGTACGGGGTGGACATACTTTCGATGCCGCGCGCCCCGCTCGGGTCGGCCGACGCCGCGCTTCTGATCGGCGACGGGGCGCTCGTGTTCCCGCCGCGCGAGTTTTGCGCCGACCTCGGCGAAATGTGGCGCGAGGAGGTGGGGCTGCCGATGATGTATTCGGTTTTCGTCGTGCGCAGGGACGTGGAAGGGGAGGTCGCGCCCATGCTGCGGGCGGGCATAGAAAAGTCGCTCGCGGCGTTTGAGGCCGATCCCGGGGCGGTGGTGGACGCCGCCATGCGCGCCATGGAGCGGGCCGGAAGGCGGTGCCCGCGCGCGGTTCTCGAAAAATACTATTCGCGCCTGAAATATTCGCTGCCCGCGGAGGCTTTCAGGGAAACTTTCGATTTTGTCGCGGCCAATGCGGGAGCACGGTAGATTTTGCGAATGCGGGAGGGTTTCTCGCGCGGACGCGCTCGGGTTCGAGCACGCTTCGCTTTTCGAGCTCGCAAGGCTTGCGGCCTCGCGCCGCGCGGGCGGCGGCATGGCCGGATACGTCGTAAACCGCATGATAAACTATTCCAACGTCTGCGCGGCGCGCTGCAAGTTTTGCGCCTACCACGCAAAGGCGGGCGTCGTCCCCCCGTTCAGGCTCTCCGACGACGAGATATTCTCGCTCTGCGCGGACGCCGTCGAAAGGGGGGGCGTCCAGATAATGCTCCAGGGCGGCCTGCATCGGGATTTCACGCTCGAATGGGCCGAAAGGCTGCTTTCGCGCGTGAAGTCGGCATTCCCCCGGCTCTGGCTGCACGTCTTTTCCCCTTCCGAAATAGTCTGGTTCGCGCGCGGCGCGCGCGTTTCGGTGCGCGAGGCCGTAAGGCGCCTCAAATCCGCGGGCGCGGATTCCGTCCCGGGCGCCTCCGACCTTCTCGTGGAGCGCGTCAGGAGGGAGCTTTGCCCCGGCAAGTGCACGGTCGGAGAGTGGGCTGAGGTCATGCGCGCGCTCGCGGAGAACTCGATGAGCTCGTCGGCGACCATGACTTTCGGAATGGGCGAAACTTTCGCCGAGCGCATAGAGCATCTGGACGCCGTGCGCGGGATCCAGGACGAGACCGGCGTGTTCAGGGCGTTCATCGCGTGGCCGGTTTCGCCCGAGCGCACGGAAATAGAGTCGCGCGTAGCGCGCGCGGGGGCGGCGGATTTTTTGAGGACGCTCGCCGTGGCGAGGATATACCTCGACAACATAGAGCACATACAGTCCGGCTGGCTCACGGAGGGGCTGAAAGTCGCGGAAGTCGCGCTCCTCTTCGGGGCGGACGACATCGGCGGGGTGCTGATGGACGAGATGGTGGTGCGCGCCACGGGCCTCGACAACCGCGCTTCCGCCGAAAACATGCGCGCCGCAATCCGCTCGGCGGGCTTGCGCCCGCGCGAGAGGGGCGGGCTCTACGAAACATTGAGGGAGTTTTAAAGCCGTGAAATTCGCAATCACCCCGTGCCCCAACGACACGTTTTCCTACGCGGCCCTCGTCTCCGGCAGGATAAAGTCCGACTTTGAATTTGAATTTCTCGACATCGAGGAGCTCAACCTCGCCGCCGAAGCCGGAAAATATCCCGTGACGAAGCTATCGTTCCCCGCGTACCTGAAAAACGCCGAACGCTACGAGCTCATGGACGCGGGCGCGGCGCTCGGGCTCGGCACGGGCCCCGTGCTCGTAGTGCGCAGGGGGGAGAAATTCGACCCGTCCCTGCCGGTTCTCGTCCCGGGTATGAATACGACCGCGGCGGCGCTTCTCAAATTTTACGCCGGCGCGGGGCTCGACATGCGCCCCGCGTACTTCCGCGGCATTTCCTCGGCGGTCGCGCGCGGCGAGGCCGCCGCCGGGGTTTTGATACACGAGGGGCGGTTCGTGTTTTCGGGCGAGGGGCTGGAGCTCGCCGCCGATCTCGGGGGCTTTTGGACGGAGCGCACGCGCCTGCCCGTTCCGCTTGGCTGCATATGCGTGCGCAAAGATTTCGCCCGCCTGCGGAAGTCCGCGGAAAACCTCATACGCGGGAGCATATCCGCCGCCTTCGCCGACCCCGATTCAGTCATCGGGTTTGTGAGGGAAAAGGCGCAGCATCTCGACGGCGGCGTTTTGCGCAGGCATATCTACGCCTTCGTCAACGACTATTCCATGGACATCTCCAAAATACGCGGGGAGCTGCTTGACGCCCTCGCCGGGTGCGCCGTATGAAAAAGGGCTTGATATTTGCCGCCGCGAAAATCGAAGTCGGGGCGGCGCTGGGCTCCCCGAAATTCGCGTACCGCAGGGTTCGGGAAAGGCCGTTCGAGGTCTGGGAAAACCCGTCGAAAATTGTGGTGCTTACGGGCATAGGGCTTGCGAACGCCGCTACGGCGCTCGCGTGGGCGGCCGGCGAGTACGATTTCGATTCCGCCGTAAACATCGGATCGGCGGGGGCGGCGTCCGAAAAATTCGGTGCGGCGGACATCGGCGCGTATTTCGACGTCACGCGGGTAGCGTGCATTGAGCCGTACTGCGAAGCCGTCTACGCCCCCGGCGCGCTCGGAGGCGTCCGGACCGCGGCGCTTGCGACTTCGAGCCGCCCGGCGTCCTCCGCCGCGCAGAGGGCGCATGCGGCCGGGTTCGGGGAAATCGTCGACATGGAGGGCTGGGCGCTTGCGAGGGCCGCCGAGGCCTTTTCCAAAAGGCTTTTCATTCGCAAAATACTAACCGATTTCTCCCCCGGGTGCGACATCAGCGCCAATATAGTCTCCGTGTGCGCGGCGCTGGAAGGGCTTGAAAATTTTTGGATATAAGCCTTGCGTCCGCGAGGCTGCGCCGCCACTAATGAAGCGATGAAAATGAGAGGGAAAATTGCCTGCGCCGCGTTCGCGGCCGCGTTTGCCGCGGGGCTGTTCGTGTGGGCGTTTTTCTTCTGGCAGAGAGAGGTTGAGGTGTTCCTCGCGGACGTCGGCGTGTATTTCAGGGACAACCTCAGGCTTTTGGAGGGGGTTCCGCTCTTCGTCTATTCCCTTGTGATATTCGCGCTGCCGTTGTTCTTTCTTCCGGTCACGCCCGTATTCGTGCTCGCGGCGGCGCGCGCAGAGACGGAGCCGATGCTTGCCATACTCTTTTACTGCTGGCTCGGGGTGACGCTGAACATAGTCGCCTCGTATTTCATATCCGGAAAATTCGGGGCGTTTCTGCGCCGAAAGCTCGAGGCCCGCGGCGTGAGCGTCCCGAGGCTGCCGCCCTACGAGCAGTACGAGTTCGTATTTCTCATGCGCATGATACCCGGCAATCCGCTGGCGGTGCAAAACTACGCGCTGGGGCTGGCGGAGATCCCGTTTGCGAAGTATGTTGTCGTCTCCCTGCCTATCCAGTACGTCCAGATTTTCGGGTACGTGTACCTCGGAGAGGGGTTTTTCACGGGCGGAATCGCAAAAATCGCCATAGCGGGCTCGTTCTTCGTGATTCTGGCGATAGTCGCGCGCATGCTCGACAAGCGGTACGGGCACAGGCTGAGAAGGGGCGGCGATGGAGTTTCTTAAACAGAGCGACGAGGTTCTGGGCGTCGGGGAGTTTTCGCGCCGGTTCAAGATGCTCGTCAAGACGCGGATTCCCGAATTGTGGCTGAAGGGGGAAATCTCCAACCTCAAAACCTATTCGAGCGGGCACACGTATTTCACGCTCAAAGACGCCGAGGGCGCGATTTCGGCGGTGCTGTTCAAGGGGTATTCGCGCGGCATGGCATTGCGGCTCGAAGACGGCATGAGGATTTTCGCATTCGGCGAGATTTCCGTTTACGAGGCGCGCGGGAGCTATCAGATAGTCGTCAAGGCGGTGATACCCGACGGGGCGGGGAGCCTCGCGGCGCGCTTTCAGGCGCTGAAGGAGAAGCTTTCCGCCGAGGGGCTTTTCGACGCCGGGCGCAAAAAGCCCGTGCCGCTTCTGCCGCGCCGCATAGCGGTTGTCACTTCGCCGGCGGGGGCGGCGATACGCGACTTTTGCAGGATACTCTCGCGCAGGGGGTGGAGGGGGGAGGTCGTCGTAATCCCGTCGCGGGTGCAGGGCGCGGAGGCGGCGGGGGAGCTCGCGGAGGGGCTTGACAGGGCGTCCGGATTCCGCTTCGGGGACGGCGGGGGCTTTGACCTGATCGTGCTGATGCGAGGAGGCGGGAGCCTGGAAGACCTATGGCCGTTCAACGAGGAGCTGCTCGCGCGCGCCGTGGCCGCCTGCCCGCTGCCCACGATTTCCGCCGTGGGCCACGAAATCGACTTCACCCTTTCGGACTTCGCCGCCGACCTGCGCGCCGAGACGCCGAGCGCGGCGGCGGAGCTCGTTTCGAGCGCGGCGATAGAGGCCGGAAACAGGCTCGATTCCGCCGAAGCCGGCCTCAAAAATGCGGTGACGGCGCGGTTTGAAGCCCTGCGGACGGGCGTGGAATCGCTCTCGGCGGCGCTGAGGCTCAACTCGCCCGAGGCGAAGATAAGGGAGTTTTGGCTCGGGCTGGACTCGCTGGAATCGCGCCTCGGGGCGGCGGCCGCGGCGTCGCTTTCGGAGCGCAGGTCGGAGTTTTTGCGGGCCGGCGCGGATTTCGCCGCGCTTTCGCCCGCCCGAAGAATCGAAATGTACTCCCAAAAGCTTTGCCACCTCGAAAGGCAAATAGGGTTGCTCGGGGTCGAGAGCGCCCTGAACCGCGGATTTGCGGTCGCCTTCGATTCCGGCGGAAAATTTATTTCGAGCGCCGCGGACGTTCCGGCGGGGGCTTTCGGGCTGCGCTTTGCCGACGGGGAAATTTCCGTCAAAAAGGCCTGATTTATCGCCGCCGCGCACAGGCCGGGCGGGGCGGCGAAGGCGCGCCGCAAGGTGTAGGGCAGAAACGCGGCGGCCGAGGATTTTGAGACGCCCGCCGCGGCGCGGGCGCAGAGTGTGCAAGCCTTGGCGAGCGAAGGCCGGCCGGGCGCTCCGAAACCGGAGGAAGAGGAGTCTTCACGGCAGGTTGGCCGCCGTTTGGGGGAGAAAGGCTGCCGCTGCTAATTTCCTTCCGCCGCCCCGCGGGCTTGGCGCGGGCCCGGTTGAAATTCAGGCGAAGGCGTACATTGCGCCCCGGATTGCCGGAAAAACCTGCCGGGAAGGGGGTGGAGAAGGGTTTTGCTGTGCGCGGCGTATTGTATGCGGCGGGGGGGG
>DBGCYC010000115.1:0-3432 GCA_048390825.1 Candidatus Merdousia sp. | reverse complement strand
GCTCAGGCGAGTATTTAAGTGAGGCCGCCGGTGGGAGCGTACAAGTGGTACGTGACCAGTGGCGGCCTCACTTAAAACGGAGCATCAGCGGCAGTTTCACGCGCCCCGGGGATTCGCCAAATCTTAGCGAAGGAATCCTATCTTGAACTTAGCTCCGATTATGTCGCCGTGCTTCTTATCCATGCGGAAATCGGAATCGTCGCCCATCTTCCAGCCGAAATCGTGGGTCCAGAACACGGAGACGCAGAACTGGTCGGTGACCCAGTAGGAGGCTTCAACGCCGGCTTCGTGGTAGCAGGGCATGCCGTCCTGCGCGTTGGCGTTCCACTTCCAGTAGGGGGTGACGGAAATTTCGTCGAGGAGCACGAGTTCGACGCCCGCGCCAACTCCATAGATGAAATAGTTGTCGTTGCCGCTTCCGTTGACGTCGTCATCGTAGTCCATCCACTCGTACCCGGCATAGCCGAAACCGAAGGGTTTCACGGCTTTGAGGAAGGGAAGTCCCGTTTCAAAATTCAGATAGGGGGTGAGCTGCGCGCCGATATTGTAGTTGGAGAAATTTCCGGAGGAGGCGTTGAAGTCGATGTCGCCGGAGTAGGTGTAGTTGAAGAAAATGCTGCCGTCGAGGCCCGCCCATTTGACGTCGCGGAAGGCGTTGATCCCGGGCTTGAATATGGGGGCGTTTATGACGGCCGAACCTTGCGCTCCCGTGGGGCTGTTGGTTTCGCCCGTGCCGGTGGCGCCCGCGCTCTTGTATTTGGCGACGTTTACCGCCCCGGAAATGCTTATATAAGTGCGGCCGAGATTTCCGAGATTTTCGCTCTTCTTGCTCCACGCAAATGCGGACGCGCCTGCAAGGAGAATGGACAGGGTGATTATTGTAGTTTTCTTCATATTCATAATGGGATAATTTGAATGAAAGGTTAACGGACATTTTTAGAATGTAAAGCCTTTTTTCAACCGCCGCAAAAAATCCGCCCGCAAACACCGTATTGACACGCATGAAAACTTTGTTTCAAATCGGGGCATGGAAAACTTCATATTTCAAAACCCCGTAAAAATACTCTTTGGCAGTGGAATGACCGCAAAGGCGGCCCCCCTCATTTCCGCAAAGGCAAAAATCCTGCTCGTATACGGCGGGGGGTCGGTAAAGAAAAACGGCTCATACGCCCAGACGGTCGCAGCCATCGGAAAGCGCAAGTTTGCTGAATTCGGAGGGATAGAGCCAAACCCCGAGTACGCGACATGCATGAAGGCCGTAAAACTGATTCGTGACAAAAAGCTCGACTTCATAATCGCGCTCGGCGGGGGGTCGGTGATAGACGCCTGCAAGTTCATAGCGGCGGCCGCGGTATACAAGGGCAGGGATCCGTGGGACATACTCGAAAAGGGGCTGCCCGTGAAAGACGCCCTGCCCTTCGGCGCCGTACTCACGCTGCCGGCGACGGGGTCGGAGATGAACATGAACTCGGTCGTCAGCCGCAGGGAGATCGGCAAGAAGCTCGCTTTCGCCTCCGAAAAGGTGTATCCGCAGTTCTCGGTGCTCGACCCGACATTCACCTACACGCTGCCAAAACGCCAGACCCGCAACGGCGTGATCGACGCCTTTGTCCACGTGATGGAACAGTACCTGACGCGCCCCGCGAACGCCGAAATACAGGACAGATTCGCGGAATCCATAGCGCAGACCCTCGTAAAGGAGGGGCCGGCCGCGCTGAAAAAGCCCGACGACTACGACTGCCGGGCCAACATTATGCTCGCGGCCACAATGGCGCTCAACCATCTCATAGCGGTTGGGGTCCCGCAGGACTGGTCGTCGCACCTGATAGGCCACGAGCTCACCGCTCTCTACGGGCTCGACCACGCCGAAACGCTGGCGATCGCCCTGCCTAAGGTCATGGAGTACAAAAAAGACCGGAAGCTCGACAAGATAGTCCAGCTCGGCAGGCGGGTTTTCGGAATCGAGGAAAAGAGCAAGGCCAAAGCCGCCAACGCCACGATTGAGGCGGTGAAGAAATTCTTCGTCAAGATGGGCGCGGGCGTCGAGCTCAAATCCTACAAGCTTCCGGCGGACACTCCCGAGGCGGTCGGCAAAAACATAGCGCGAACCTACAAGGCCATCGGGGAAAACGGCGACATCACTCCCGAGGACGTCGTGAAAATCCTGAAGATCTGACGGGCGGAAAATTCCGAGGAAGGGAAAGGGCGGAAGAGAAAACTCTCTTCCGCCCTGTTTGCTACTACTACTATGAAAAAAATATATCCGCGCTTTTGGAGAAATTGGAAAAACTCCTGAAACTATCGGTTTCTCCGTTTCCCACTCTTGCAAAAACCCGAAAATTCCACAAGAAAAATAAATAATTATTTTATTCAACGGTTAAATTTTTCCGGGGATTGCAAAATGCCGCAACGCAAGGTGCGGAGCGTCTGCGCGAGCGCCAGAGAATGCCGGCCGAGGAATTGCCTTCGCCAAGCGGGAAATCGCCGCCAAAACGGCAAAACGAACGACCGGGAACGGGCGGCGATTTCCGTCCCCGAGAAATGAGCGTGAGGGCTGCACGGTCTTTCCGATTTGCGCAGGAGGTTTCTTCTCTTCCGCGGCGCAAATCCAAAAATGGGAACGGCATTGCCGACGAAATCTGCCCCTGCCTGCGAAAGCCCGATGATCCGCGCTTGGCGAGAATCTTCCGGGGATTGCAAGCAGTCCCGCAAAAGCTTCGCCGCCAGATAGCATGGAATTTCCGGCATTTCCTCGATTTGTTCGCGGAGAAATCCGCCGGGCACAATATAATCGCAAACCTATAAAAAAACGCGCGCAAATCACCCCGTTATGTGAACCCCTCCCCTCGGGTTCGCAGGGTGGTTAGCACTCCAACACAGAAGAAGGCGCCTATATTGTCCGCGACATTCGGAAGCCGCGCCACCGGAGATTCTCTATCGGCGCAGGATACATTTGGATAGCGTATGGCGCATTCGGGAAGCTCCTCAGCCGGGGGTTTCTACCCGTGAAATTCCCGGCGGCGAAAGCTGCCGGAGGTGAAACGGTTTTCTCCGCCCAAAGCCGCAGACAGTCCCCAGTGCATCGCGCCAAAAGGTCTGATATGAGCCAGACGTTTGAGCGCTTTTAACACAACGCTTGATACCTTTTCTGCAATCGGATAAAAAAGGCCCTGCAAGACGTTTGCAGGGCCTTTGCAATTTCCGTCGCGCTACTGGCTATTTGCAGGAGTTTTCTTGACGCGCAGCCCGCAGACGCCGCTGCCGGCGGCGCAGGAGACTTTCGGCGCGGCGCAGATGAACCTCGCGCGCCGCTTTGGCCTTATATTGCGCGGGCGTGGCTGCCGTCTCGCGCGATATGTCGCCACACCCCGCGCCCGTCCGACACCCCGCGTCAGTCTGCTGTTGCGGTACGCGCAGTCCGCCAGGTTCGGA
>DBGCYC010000114.1:0-50505 GCA_048390825.1 Candidatus Merdousia sp. | reverse complement strand
GTCTGTATGTAGGTTTCAAACGGCGTGTCGGAAAACGGCACCATCGCCGAAACCGCCCAGATTATTACGAGGGCCGTTATTGCCAGTTTCCACAAAATGCTGCGGTTGATTGCGGACATATCGGATTTTCCTTGATAATTGAAATGCAAATGCGCGTCGCATTCGTGCGGCGCGCGGAGGGGAATGGGCTATTTCTTTTCGGTTTTCGGGGCGTCTGCGGAAACTTTTTCAGAAATGGCGGATTTCAGGAATTCCACCTTTACGCCGTCGCCGAACTTGACCGTGAAAGTCTTTTCCTTGACGTTGGAAATCGTACCGCACGCGCCGCCGATGGTGACAACCTCGTCGCCCGTCTTGAGCTCGGAAATCATTTTGGCGTGCGCCTTCTGCTTTTTGCGCTGGGGAGCGATCATCAGAAAGTACATCGCCGCGAACATGAGGACTATGAACAGGAGCATTGAGGAGCCCCCGCCCTGCTGGGCGCCTTCGGCCGCCGGAGCCGCCGCCTGCGCAAAAAGTGTCGATATATAATCCATAAAACGTTATAGTTAAATTAAGCGTATGATTAAATCCGCGCCGGTTTGCCTATGCAAGAAAAAAATTCGCATTTTACCCGCCGCACACGGTGTTTCCGGAGGGCAAGGGCCGCAGCGCCGGCGACGTTTAAACCGAAAACGGAAAAGGCGGAACCCGGCCATGCCGGAGCGCTCCGCCAGAATGGAGTGAAAAAAAATCCGCCCGGTTTTTCGGGCGGATTCTGAAATTGCGCTTACTTGATCGTCTTTTTGGGTTCGGCGACGTTCGAGAACTCGCGGGCGAGATTCTGGAGCGTATTGGCTATGAAGTTGGAGCGATTGCGGTTGTCGCATTCGGCCATTCTATCTATCTGCTCAACGAGCGATTGCGGCAGACTTATGGATATTTGAGTCATGCCGATTGTCTTTCCCGAGCCTTTTTTACGTGCCATATTTTGTTTTCCTTGTTTTATTGTTGGTCAGTTTCATCTAATTTCGCCGGATATGCTCAAAAGCTGATTGGGAATCCAAACATATCCAACGATGGAAATCCTAAAAGTTTTGTAAAAATTGTCCGGGAAAAATTTACAGTCAAGTAATTTCTTCCGTAAATTTCTCCATTCTCTCGGAATTGAATTGTTTTTTTAAGTTTATAGCAGAATTAAATATCAAATATAGTACAATTTATTTTATTTATCGGAACCTTCTAAGTTAATTAAATTTTTTTTACCTAAACCCCTCAATTTCGCATTCGTATGAGCAATCGAATGACGCGAATCCCCTGCGTCTCCGAAAATTTGGAAATTTCACAAAAAACGTTTGACTATTCGGAAAATTTTTTCGTTAATAGGAAATGAGGGGAGTAATTACTGCAAATGTCAGGGGGATTTATCGACAGGTTTTTGGCGGGTATTGCGATGTCCGCCGCCATGGCGTGCGCATTCTCCGCAGGAATTTCCGAAGCCGCCGAACCGCAGAAATCCGCTGGAGCCAAAGCGGCAGCCCCCGCCAAAAAGGCCGCGCAGCCCGCCGCAAAGAAGGGCGCGGCGGCGGCGACAGAGCTCAAAATTCCCGAGCCGCCCGCTTCCGTTGGCGAAGCCAAAATTCCGGTGCCGGATAAGTCGAAAATCGCCACCCCGGACAAGTCCAAGCTCGTGCGCAGCGTGAAGTCATTCTCCGAAAGGATGAAGGAGCTCAACTCCAAAAAAAAGGACAAACCCGTAAAATTGCGCAAGCATGTCGTGGACGCGCGCCTCGTGGCGTGGGGGCGCGACGCCGAAAGCGCGGAGAACGCCGCGCTCGACAGCGCCCGCAGGCTCGTGGGCGGCAAGGGCAAGTTTCTCGTGAAGGACTCCGTTTTCTACACGGATTCCGCAAACAAATACATTTGCGCCGTCAGGATCAATTTCAGCGACCAGATACCCGAAAACTGGTACATGGAATCCGAAATGTCCACCGGATTCGGCCGCGACTATGAGCGCGCGTATTCCTCGGCGATGATGAAGGCCATCGGCAAGGCCAAGAATATCCGCCGCAAAAAGGAATGGGGCAACGCCAAGGTCACGACGGAGCTGGGCGTCATTCCCTACGACTGCACGTTTTCGTCGATAGGCAAAGACAAGTACTGCAAGCTGTTTTTCAGGTACTTTATGCCGAGGTAGGGGCAAAGCCGCCCCGAGCTTTTCCGCTCCCGATTTTGCGGCTGGGAAAAATTGAGGATTGCGGGGCGGAGAATTTCCCGCCGCGTTTGGACGCAGTTTGCGGAAGATCGCAGGCGCGGAAACGGAGGGGGTCTATGCGAAAAACGCGCAAAGTCCGCCGCAACGGCGAATTTTTTCGGAGCGCGAAAGGCGGTTCCGCCAAAGCCAGGATTTGGCGGACAAGATAGAGGGCGTTTGCGGAAATTTGCTCAAAAAACAATCGGACTCGGGTATTGGAAATTTTTCCCATATATTTATCAATTAATGCGCTTTGATTGAATCCGCCTTATCCGAATTTTGGAAACCTATGCGGCGACGCGGCATTTTGATTTTGAATTTTGACGATGGAACCGCTGCAATTCCGAAAAGACGCGCCGGCCATATCGTGAATCTGCCTTGACATAAATTGAAGAGGCGCGCCAAGGGGGTGAATATTCCCGCAAAGGGCGTCAAAAGGGCATTTTTTATACATATTTGGGAAGAATCTGAGCAGAAATTCCAACTAACGCTCTGCCCATGACGGAGCCAATAGAGGCGGCTTACGGCCGGTACCAATCATAATTCCGTTTGGAAACATGAAAAAGTCCGCAAAATCCCAACGCCAAGGCGCCATTGTCCGGTGGCAAGGGCATTGCCAGGCAACAAATACGCAAGTGCATACGCGCCATATTGCGGCAAAATCTGATAAACCATAACTGCCCCGTAAAATTCGTCGGTATAGACAATTTTATGAATCGGCGCATAGATGGAAACCCCGCCAATATAATGCGCGCCAATAAAAACGAAATGCGCTTTACATTCCCCATTTTTTCCAATCGTCCTTCAATGCAAATATGTTTTTTATCCGGCATTTGTTTTTCAGTCTGGCGGCACCCTCCCCTGCTCGAATTGCACTGTCAGACATTGCAATAAATAAGAATAGTTGATTCATAACTCCAAATATCGAGAAAATCCCCAAGTAGGCAATCGAACTTCTCCTCCGAATGATTGAGACCTCCTCTTATGTGTTTTTTTGCAAAATCTCTTTCATCGCGCGCATTTACAATAATCAAGCTTTTCAGAGGCCTCTCTTTCCGCGAAAGCGTAATTTCATCTGGCTTAGGCGGCAAATCGAACCTATGCAAATTTATCCGCAAAATTTGCCGCCGCAATATAAAACTTGCCAATAAGATTGATGCCGCACAACTTATGCTAATATTATGCTATGCGATAACGCTTCTCCAAGCTTGCGAAATTGGTTTTCCCGGAAGCCTAATCATATATTTTCTATCAGAAACATTTTTAACTGCGCATTCAACCGGATATACGACGTTATTAAAATAATCGCAGACATATATTGGATATTTCATTAAATAAAAATTTATCAACAAAATGAGGCAGCCAATCGGGGTTCGCGGAAACCTAAATATTATCATATATCTGAAAAATTCCAAAGAAAGAATATTTATTTGCGCATTTGTCGCATACCCTGGACAAGTACAGGCGCTGTGATCCCATATCCGCGAACTTATTGTATGTATTCTTGCTAAACATAATGGCTTGCGCAAGCAAACTCACAACAATTAAATTCATTTTTTCTTTGATATATTATTATTTTACGATTGTTTATTATTTTTAAAAAATATTTTGATAATGATAATACTGGATAAAATAAACTGGGGGGGGATTTGGACGAATGGGGCAAAGATAGCGGGCAAAAACAGGCTTATTTCTTATTGAACAAAGTGTTCCGATACATCTTGACGAAGAAATTGGAGTCTATTCCGAGGAATCTGCAAAACAAGTTGGAAAAATTGCCTTGCGCTATCCCGTTCCAATAGATGCAAGAGCTTGGCAAAAAACATGGAAACCGCTGCGTCTGCTTGCATGCTTCAATTCCATAAGAGGCGCCTCCCCGCAAGCCTTCCAGATTTCCGGCCGGAATTAGCGGGGTCTGCCGGCGTCATTCGCTTCGGAAGAGAACGGGAAGTTTCCGGCGAACCCCCGGAATTAACGGTATTCCTCGGTGTCATTCGGCGGGCCTGGGCTTTTGTCGATTCCGAAAATCTTATGTAAATATTCGGAAAATCTTCTTGCGGATTTGGCGGAAGTCCGGATTTCTTGCCAAAAAACGGCCGGGGAGGATGCGGAGCCGCAGGCGGCAAAAAGTTTCAAGTTTTTTTGAAAAAAGATACCGTGAAGAAGGAGAGGAGGGGGTAAAATCTAAAATGGGAGAGCCTGGAAACGGCTCGGGGAAAGGATTGGATAGATTTTAACTGTTAAAAAAAATTTTTTATATGTATCTTGTAATCATTAGGGAAACGGCATAGCTTGGAAAAAGTAAAGGAGATATACAATATGAAGATATTACCCTGTTTGGCGGCCGCTTTCGCGGCTATCCCTGCCATAGCCCAAACCCCGTCTTTGCCGGCAACGTTATGGCTCGGCATCGGACAGGACTGGTCTTTGGACTCCAACTGGAGCGCCGGCCTGCCGTCCGCCTCGACTTCCGCCGTATTCAACCTTCCGGTCGGGAGCTCAGGCACCATCGCCAACATAAACGGCGACGCCTACGTTAAGGATTTATATTTTTACGACGGCTTCGCCCTCGGCAGCATCGGCAATTACGATATCAACATATACAATTCCCTGAATGTGGCGGGAAACTTCTACTATTCCAATTTGAGGACTGCAAATTGGGGAGGATTGAGATTTGTCGCCGGTACGGGAGCCAAATTTTCGATAGCCGGCGACGCTTCCTTTGAAGCGACCGCCCTTACCGAAGAACAGGCTATTGTCTATAAAAACGGCGCCGTAGACGTTCAAATAGGCAGGGCCGCCTCAACAAACCCCATGTTCGCCGAAATTTCAATAGGCGGCGATTTGAACATATCCGGAAATTCCTCCGGCAGCGTCAAGGTTTCCATGGCCTCGGATACGGTCAATATCGGGGGAGTTGTAAATATTGCGGCCTCCAATTCCACCTTTGCCGTATTGAGGGCGACCCTCAACAACCCCGAATACCTTTCAAACCAGAAATGGGGCGGTCTGACAGGTTCCGGCATCGTCATGGTGGAGGCCGCAACATGGACGGGAATGGCGAAGTACGATTCCGTCTTCACCGCCAACATCACCCTCGCCAACAAGAGCGACCAGACTTTCACTGGCCAGGTTAAGTACGTCAACATTACCGACGGCGGATACTCAAACACGAGCGCGATCAATCTGGCCATGGACGCCGAAAATTCTTCCGCCACCCAGACAATAACCCTCGGGGGCTCCGCGGGCTTCACTACGGTTTCGGTAAAAAACGGCACCCTTAAATACTCCGCCCCGGCGGCGTCGGAATCGCTCTCCGTCTCGGGCGGGAAACTGATCCTCACGAACGCGTCAGTGACGCAGGGCGATTTGACGATGACTTCAGGCGCCTTCGGAACGGGAAACGGCGGGGCGGCGGTAAAATCGCTCGCGTGGACCGGCGGAAGCCTGGTTTTCGTCGCGGACGGATTTTACGGAGGGCTTCCGGACACCATAACGGTGGAGGGCGTGTTCTCGAAAAATTCCCTCGAAAAGATAGCGATAGACTTTTCGGGGCTCGACGCCGAATCGCTGATAGGAGAAAGCCCGATGACGCTGCTTTCGGCGGGAAGCTATGAGGGGATTTCGACTTCTGCGGACGCCGACGATTACTTTACGGCTACGAACCTCTACAACGCCTTGGCGAATTTCGGGTGGGACGGCAACAGCCTGACAGTATCGTTCTCGCAGATTCCGGAGCCCGCGTCGGCTGCCGCCCTATTGGGGGCGCTCGCCCTGCTCGCGGCGGTTCGCCGCGCGCGAAGGTAGGGGGCTGCCCCTATCATAAAAGGCCGCCGCGCAAAATTCCGGGCGCGGACGGCGCGCCCGAACCCGCCGAGAAAGGCGGGTTTTGATTTTTCCGAAATTCCGCCCGGAAGTTCGCTGAGGCTCGGCGCCGGCGCGTACCTTGCGCTTGACGCGGCGGGAAAATCAGTCAGAATATGCCGCTATATTTAAAAATCATGGCAGACAAAAACCCCGAATACGATTTTACCGAAATCGAGAAGCGCTGGCAGAAAAAATGGGACGAAGACAAAACGTTCCACGCCGCGACTTCCGCCCCGTCGAAAAGGGGTAAGTACTACATTTTGGACATGTTCCCCTACCCCTCCGGGGCGGGTCTGCACATAGGCCACCCCGAGGGATACACGGCCTCCGACATAGTCGCGCGCTACAAGTGGGCCAGCGGCTTCAACGTCCTGCACCCAATGGGCTGGGACGCCTTCGGCCTTCCGGCGGAGCAGTACGCGGTAAAAACAGGCACCCACCCGAGCGTCACCACCGCCGCCAACATAGGCAATTTCAGAAAGCAGATAAAGTCCATAGGCTTTGCCATAGACTGGCAGAGGGAGATAAACACCACCGACCCCGCGTATTTCAAATGGACCCAGTGGATCTTCCTGCGCCTCTTCAAGAGGGGGCTCGCGTACGTGGACGAAAAGCCCGTCTGGTGGTGCCCCGCCCTCGGCACGGTGCTCGCAAACGAGGAAGTAATAGACGGCAGGAGCGAAGTCGGCAAATTTCCCGTGGAGCGCAGAAAGCTCCGCCAGTGGGTTCTGAGAATTACCGCCTACGCCGACAAACTGATAGAGGGGCTCGAAAAGCTCGACTGGCCCAACTCCACAAAGCGCCTCCAATCCAACTGGATAGGCCGTTCCGAAGGCGCGGAGGTAGACTTTGAGATAGCCGATTCCGCCGCAAGGGGCGAAAAGCTGCGCGTTTTTACGACGCGCCCCGACACCCTGTACGGCGCGACCTACATGGTCATCGCCCCCGAGCACCCGCTGCTCGAAAAGCTCACTTCCCCCGAAAACGGGCGGGCGGTCAAAGACTACGTTAAATCCGTGGCTTCAAAGAGCGACCTCGACAGGACGGATCTGGCCAAAACCAAGACGGGCGTCTTCACCGGCGCGCACGCCGTAAACCCTGTCAACGGCAAAAAAATCCCGATATGGGTTGCCGACTATGTCCTGATGAGCTACGGGACGGGCGCCATCATGGCCGTCCCCGCGCACGACGAGCGCGACTTTGACTTCGCCAAACAGTTCGGGCTGCCGGTAATCCGCGTGATCGACAAAAGGGATTCGGACGGGAAGGAGCCCGAACTGCCCTTCTGCGATACGGGGACGCTGATGAATTCGGGGGATATGGACGGGACGCCGTCCGCCGAAGCCAAGGCCAAAATCGCCGAAATGCTCGAGCGCAGGGGAGCCGGCAAAAAGGCGATCAACTACAAGCTCCGCGACTGGCTGTTCTCGCGCCAGAGGTATTGGGGCGAACCTTTCCCGATAATCTGGACTGAAAGGGACGCCTACGAGGCGGCCGCCAAGTCGCCCGCCTGGAGCGCCAATATGCCCGAAACCCCCGTGACCTATTTCGACGCGGGCGGGAAAACCCTCTACGCCCTTCCCCTGCCCGACTCCGCGCTGCCGCTCGAGCTTCCGGAGGTTGAGAATTACAAGCCTTCCGGCACGGGCGAAAGCCCTCTCGCGCACGCCGAAGGGTGGCTGAACGTCAAAATCAACGCGCAGACGGGCGAAATCCTGCCGGCGTCCGACGCGCGCGCCTCCGGCCCCGGCTGGTTCGCGGGGCGCCGCGAGACCAACACCATGCCGCAGTGGGCCGGGTCGTGCTGGTACTACCTGCGCTACTGCGACCCCGGCAACCCCGACGCCCCGATAGGCGAAGAGGCGGAAAGGTACTGGGGGTATCCGGACTTCTACATAGGCGGCGCCGAACACGCCGTACTGCACCTGCTCTACGCGCGCTTCTGGCACAAAGTTCTCCACGACTGCGGAATCGTGCGCGGCGACGAACCCTTCAAAAAGCTCTTCCACCAGGGGATAATCCTCGGGCAGCTCGAGTACACTGCCTACAAGTCTCCCGACGGCAAATGGGTGAGCGCCCCCGACGCAAAGGAGGGCGACGTTCCCGTAAAGCTCTCAGAATCTGACGTGGAAAAATCCGGCGGCGGATTTGCGCTCAGGGAGGACAAATCCGTAATAGTGGACGCGCGCTCCTTCAAAATGAGCAAGAGCCGCGGAAACGTCGTCAACCCCGACGACATCATAGCCCGGTACGGCGCGGACGCCCTGCGCCTCTACGAGATGTTCCTCGGCCCGCTCGAGGACCAGAAGCCCTGGAACACCAACGGCATCGAGGGCGTGGTGCGCTTCCTCAAAAAAGTCTGGCGCGAGTACATCGGCAAGGACGGGGGGATTTCCGAAAAAATTTCCGGCAAATTTCAGGACGATCCAGGGCTCCTCAAAGCCCTGAACGAGACCATAAAGAAAGTCGGCGAGTCCATTGAAGCCCTTCGCTTCAACACCGCCATATCGCAGATGATGATTTTCATGTCCGCCTTCCAGAAGGCCGAAAGGGTCTCGCTGGACAGCGCCCGCAAATTCGTCCAGCTGCTCGCGCCGTTCGCGCCGCACATCGGCGAGGAGCTGTGGGAGAGGCTCGGCGGCGCGGGCTCCGTGGCCAAATCCCCGTGGCCCGAAGCTGACGAGGCAAGCCTGCAATCCGACACCGTCAAAATGGCGGTCCAGGTGAACGGCAAGCTCAGGGGCGAAATTGTCGTCGGCAAGTCGCTCGGCAGGGACGAAGTCGTCGCCGCCGCAAAATCCCTCGAAAGCGTCGCAAATTCCCTCGCCGGCAAGACTGTCGTCAAGGAGATCTGCGTCCCCGGCAAAATCGTGAACATAGTGGCGAAATGAACCGGATTGCGGCAGTTTTGGCCCTCGCGCTCTCGCCGGTTTGCGCGGCCTTTGCGGATCGGATTGAAGGGGCGGCGTTCTTCAAGACCGTGCGCGACTCCGTCAAGGTATCCCGAAATTCCGAACCGCTGAAAATCGCCCGCAACTCCGCCGTCCCCGCGGAGGGGCTGCAAATATCCGTCCCTGCCGGCGAGCTTCTGGGCGTGGCGTTTTCCAACGATGTGTCGCTCGTCGCGGTGGGGCCTGCGGAATTTTCCGTGGACTCCATTTCGCAGGAGGCTCCGGGCAATCTGGACGCGCCGGGCGAGAGCGAGTCCCTGCCGTCCAAGATCTCAGTTTCGGTGCGCCGCGGAACGCTCGTTTTCGCCGCCGCGCAGAGATTGGAGAGCAGCAAATTTTCGATAAGCCTCCCCGGGGTCGAAGCCGACGCGCGCGCGCGCTTTGTGATAGCGGAGGCCGGATCCGGCGGGAACAGGCTCGCCCCCATAGGGGGAACGGCGCGCATAAGGGCCGCCGGAGGAATATGGGACGTGGTAAAGGCCGAAAACTTCGCCAGCGTCGCGGCCCCCGAATCCGGAAAGCCGGCCAAGCCCGCATTCGAGCGCATCTACTCGAGCGAGCGCAGCCGGTTCTCCGATCTGATGAAGTCTGCCGAAATCCTGCGGGAGTCCACATTTTTTAAACTCGGGGCGGACGGGAAGTTTTCGGCGGAAACCGTGATGCCGAAGACGTTTTTCTCCATGCCGGCGAGGCGATGACTATGCGCGGGCTATCCAAATTTCTGCCCGACGGGTTCGACCCCGCGGGAAAAATTGCGATACTGGCCGGGAAAGGCCGCTACCCCTGCGTATTGAGCGAAAGGTTGCGCGGGGCCGGCATTTCCCGCGTCCTTATGGCTTTTGAGGACGAGACCTCCCCCGAGCTCTGGGACTCATTCCCCGAATCCGACAGGTATTGCGCGAACGTCGGCCAGCTCGGGAGGCTCCTGAAAAACCTGCGCGCAAGCGGCGCCAAATACGCCATAATGGCCGGTCAGATAACCCCCAAAAAGCTTTTCAAAGGCATGAAGCCCGACTTGAAGGCGATACTTGCGCTGGCCAAGCTCAAGCGCAGGAACGCGGAGACGATTTTCGGCGCCGTCGCCGACGCGCTCGCGGGAATAGGGGTTGAAATGCTCGACGCGCGCTCCTTTCTCGACCCCGACCTCGCCCCGCGCGGCCTGTTCTGCGGCGGGAAGTGGGGCGTGCCGCAGGACTATGCGGAGCACGCCATGCACATAGCCCGCGAGTGCGCGCGGCTCGACATCGGGCAGAGCTGCGTGGTTTCGCGCGGGACGGTGCTCGCGGTGGAGGCCTTTGAGGGAACCGACAAGATGCTCGAGCGCGTCGCGCAGTTCGGCGCCAAAGACGCCGTGTTCGCCAAGACCGTAAAGCCCGGGCAGGACTACCGCTTCGACGTTCCCGTCATAGGCGAGCGCACCGTGCGCAAGCTCGCGGAGGCCGGCGTGAAAAACGCGGTCGTGGAGGCGGAATCGGTGATAATCCTCGAATCCGAAAAAGTCAGGAAGCTCGCCGACGAAAACGGCGTGAAAATTTTTGGAATATGAGCGAAAAGGTTGAGAGCAAAAAAAGCGCCCTGCGCGGTGAATTCGGATTTTTCGACGATCCGCGGGACACTTTTGAATATATCATCGCCAAGACGAAAAGCCTGCCCCGCCTGCCGGACGCGCTTAAAAAAGAGGAAAACCTCGTCAAGGGCTGCGTTTCGAGCCTGTGGCTCGCGCCGTCTTTCGACGCGCAGTCGGGCGAGTGCTCGTTCGCAAGCGACGCCGACTCCGTCATAACCCGCGGCATCGCCGCCCTCGTCTGCGAAACATACACGGGCCTGACGCCCGCGGAAGTCCTCGAGCTTTCCCCCGGGATTTTCGACGAACTGAAAATTGGAACCCAGCTGACGCCAAACCGGCGCAACGGGCTCGGCCAGCTCTGCGCGAAAATAGCGGATTTCGCAAAGTCGCGCCTGGGCGCGGGCGCACCCGGTTCGGAATAAAAAAAACTCAATAAATGCTTGAACATTTGCGGAAGATACAACAATATATCCTAACTAAGGCGCGGTATTGCACGCGCGTTATTGCCCCTATTTTACTTTATAATAACAACAAAGAAACAAATTAGATGAAAAGAAAAGCACTCTCCGTCCTGTCAATCGCCGCGCTCATTTTCGCAAGCGCCGGCATTTCTTTCGCGCAGAACGCCGCTCCGGCGGAAGACGCCCCCGCAAAGCCCGACGCCCCGAAGGTCGCCGAGAAGTCGATTGCCGACATGTGGCGCGCGGGCGGCATAACCATGTACCCGCTCGGATTCTTCGCTATTCTCGCAACCACCCTTATCATTTATAATTTCATAGCCATTCGCAAAAAGAAGTTCCTCAATCCCGACGGCGTCAAGAAGGTGGAGGCGATGGTAAACCAGCTCCAAATAAAAGATGCCATCGAATTTTGCGAAAAGAACCCCTCCCCCATCACCAACATCATAGGCTGCGGCCTCGCCCGCGCCGATGAGCGCGGGATAGATACGGACGCCGTTGCCGCCGCAATGGAAGAAGCTTCGGTCGAAGAATTTGCGAACCCCTACGTGCTCATAAACTACCTTTCGGTCACCGCTTCCCTGGCCCCGATGCTCGGGCTGTTCGGAACGGTCAGCGGCATGGTCAAGGCGTTCAACACGATCGCGGCCGAGGGCGCGGGCAGCGCCTCCAAGCTTGCCGACAACATTTCCGAAGCCCTCATAACGACGGCCGCCGGCATGATCATCGGCATTCCCGCGATGTTCTTCTTTTTCTTCTTCAAAAACAGGTACGGCGCCATCATTTCCTCGACCAGCCGCATCATCGGCGATCTCGTATTCACGATGAAGATGTCGGCCAAGTACGGCCCGCAGGACATATCCGAGATTGAGGCCGACATCGAAGGCTCTCTCGCCGAAGTGGTCGAGCAGGCTGCGGAGGAAGAAAACAAATCCGAATAGCTCGGGACGCTTTTTAAATGAAAACTTGGAAACCTGCGGAAAACGACGGCGCGTTCGAGCTCACGCCGATGATCGACGTCGTTTTTCTTCTGATTACCTTCTTTATGACGGTGACCAGCTTCGCTTCCGCGGAATTGATTCAGGTTGCAATGCCGATAGCCCCGCAGGCAAAAGTTCCGGAGGAGGTCGGGGACAGGCAGTTTGTCTCCGTCACCGAAGACGGCATATACTTCCTCGGGGCCTTCAAGTCGGATTTGGAGCAAATCAAGCTTGCGCTTCAGGCCAGAAACGCCAAGGAAGGCTTCAAGGGCGCGTATATCCGCGCCGACGCCAGGACCCCGCACAAGTATGTGAACGAGCTCATGAAAACCTGCGCGGACGCCGGCGTCTACAACATTCTCTTCGGAACGCTAAACGACGACTAATATGGCAAAGGACAATTCAGTTCTCGAATCGGAAGACAAGTTCGACCTCACTTCCATGATCGACGTCGTGTTCCTGCTTCTGATTTACTTCATGTACCTGCCCATACAGCAGGAGGCGGATTTGATGTTTTCCCTGCCGGCGTATTCCGCCCCGAGCGAAAACGTCGCGCTTCCGAGCGAGCAGATGGTGGAAATAAATCCCGACGGCAGCATTGCGCTCAACGGCGCGCCCGTAGACCATCCGGGTGACTTGGAGTTCAACGAGCTCGCCTCCACTCTGCGCCGCCTGAAACTCAGCGCGGACCGCAGCGGCATCGCAACAATCGTGACGATATACCCAGACGCGGACTCCCCTCACCAGGCGTCCATATCGGTTCTTGACGCGTGCGCAAAGGCCGGCATAAAGCAGGTTTCGTTCTCTGAAGCGGAGTAAATCCTGGATAATATTTCGCAAAAGCCGCCCTTTGGGCGGTTTTTTTTTGATAGCGGGCCGGCGGATATTATCCCGTATCCCCCCGCCTCCTCCCATTTTTTTACATTTGCGCCGGGCATTTGAAAAACCCGGCATTGGGAGGAAAATTTTCCGGCGGCGCTCGGGGGTTTGCAAAAAATCTTTGGAGCCTTTTCCCGGCGCCGCGGCAACGGTAATCCTCCGGGCAAATCATTTCGCTAAACGGCGCGGTTTCTTAAAGTGAAAAGAGCGCCCGTTCGCCAGAAATACGGTTGTTTTGAATTTTTTGAGGCGGAAAAACGGAACATTGCCTTGCTGCGAACGCTTGTCGATAGGATTAAAAATTTATTTGACCGCTCGGAAACCATAGAAAAGTTCGGAAAGCTTGTGGACACTTTGAATTTTACAGGTGTCGAAACGTTCCGCGGAGAAGATATGCGCCACTGTCGCACGACAACAAAAATTGCACGCGTGTTTAGCCAGAAGCCTTTCGGGAACGGCGAACTACTCACAGTCGAGATACAGATAAAATCGCCGTTTGCGATTGCCGGGTTGCTTCGCAAACGCGACGCGGCAAACTCCAAACAGGCGCGCGCCAAACCGCTTCGCGCCGCCGCCGAGCGTCCGGAATTAACGGAGGGAAATTCGGGATATTTGCGTTCGCAACCTTGACTGCGTACAGCCTATTCTCGTATGAGATTACCGCCTTTTGATTGACTATTCTGCGTCGTCTTTTGCATAACGGCGCCGGATTAAGATAATCCTCAAAACGGGTAAAATCACTGCGCCGCCTGCGTTTTCTGTTTGGGCATTTTGATAAAATGCGGAAAATTTCCTCCGAAATGGAAACATAAAACAGCCCGCTTTCTAAAAGAAGGCGGACTCTCAGGCTAAAAAAGTATTATTCAAAACGTTTTTTTGCAAGCTGATCTGCTTTTTCAGCAAGTTTGAGCATTTTTTCCATTCGTTTTCTCGCCTCTTTTTTCAATACGGCTTGCCTTTCAATACTTGCGCCCCACTCTTTGAGTTCTTCGGAAACTTTCTCTTCTTCTGCCAGAATTTCATCCATTTCTTTTTCTATTTTTTTGATTTCGTCATTTATGGCAATAACTTCGTCTCGGGTTTCATAAATAAAAGCGTCCCCATCTTTGGGTTTGATATACATTGCTATTACCTTGTAGGAAAACAAACCGTCAGGCGATAACAGACCCTTAAAATAGTCGACCGACCAAGCTCCGAATCCGTTTTGAAATGCGACATTTCCAGATACAATATTTCCGCTCGTCTCGCATTCGCGCAGTTGAGATTGGTTCTTTGCCATATTGGCCATATAAGACTCCACGGCACTTTTTTTCGCAAAGTTGAGGCAGATAAAATACGATATGGCCAAAACACATATCAGACCCAAGGCAATCAATATTTTTTTCATATTTTAATTTTATTATATATAATTACATACAACCGCAAGGGTTTTCTTTTACTTGCCGTTTCTGTTCGGAAGCGCGCCGTTGGCGAACGCAAAACGCCTTTTATAGACGCTAACGGTCACTTTCTTGCCCAGCAGTCTCCCCATATCGTGAACTTGCACAACGCCATAAGCAGCTTGTATTCGTCCCGGCTTATTGCAAACCTCGCCATGATAGAGTTTGCAAGTCACCCGGACTATTCCCTGCCTTCCGACGAGGGTATACGCGCCGTACGAAAAGATGATGCCATGTATCCCTCTTCAAGGCGCTTGAAAGTCCGTTGCGGAGGCTTTTTTTCAATCCGGCGCGTGATCACGGGCCGGACGCAAAAGTCGAAACAGGGCGAAAAACTTTTCCAAATTTTACTCCATTTGCGGGTGTCGGCCCAAAAAGTTTCCAAACTCAAATCCGTCCGCCAATTCCGCCCCAACGCCTTTAAATTCCCGCAATTTCCTCCCGGCATTTCCCATTTCCAATCCCGTCTTCCAAAGATCAGGGAAAGCGGGATATATTCACGCCGCCCCCGTTTTTTTGGGCATCTAAACGGCAGCGCATTGTATCCGGACCGCAACATGACGATGAAAACAACGCCGGGTTGTATGCTGCGCGCGCGCCGAGGCACGCCATAAAGAAACGCGAGACTATTACGCCATAGGAGGCGACGTTTTCCAGACCTGACGGACTGCGTTCGTTCTGCAACGCCAAATATACGCAGACTATAACGGCATCTCGCGCGAAACGACACTCACGCCCGCGCAATAAAAGGCCAAAAATGGCGGCGAATGGGTTCTATGCCAAGCCGAAAGTCTCATACGCCGCCGACAACGGCTTCTGCGAGATGCGCTTCAAGCCCCTTCCCATGCAAATAATACCCCGCCGCGTTCAATTACCGCTTTAAAAGAGCTTTCCCCGGCCCCCTGCAACCTTTCCCTGCCCTCTCCTGCGACACGTTTCCCGAAAGGCTTTAAAAACAGGAGTTTCCCTGGAATGTTCGATTATTCCCCCCAAACCTTGCGATTCGATACAACCCGCCGCATTCCGGCATAAAAGGCGCGCTTCCGAAAAAAACAAAAGCGCGCAAAATTTACGCAAAATATAAAGGCTGCTCCGCCCAACGCGCGGCTGATGCGGCGCGCGCTTTTTTGCGCAGATTATTTTTACCAGGACACGCCTACTGCCCCATAAACACGCGGGCTATCGCGTTCAGGTAGGCATAGCCGTTTTCCTCGTCGGGTTCGAGATATGTACCCTCCGTCCACTCATTCCACGAATTTATGGTGAGGAGTTTCGGCATTCCGGGCCTGGTGTTATTGTCGAGCCAGCTTTTTGCCATTTTTAGCGCCTTCTCAAAATCTCCCGGATTGGAACCCGTCACCATAGGGGCGAATTTTTCCGCCGGATAGCGCGGATTTGTGTCCCACCCGACGGTAACGTTCGGGAAATATGTCAATCCGAGGGAATTTTTCCTATCCCAAAGTGAGGTTGCCATAGCCATCCAGTCGCGGTAGGTCAGGTTGGGTTCGGCGCTTTGGATTTTGTCCCATGTGCCGTCGTTCCAGCTGTAAACGGTGGTAGAGTCTATGCCGATTTTTTCGGCGAGCTCCCTGGATACGTCGCTTGTAGTCATTACGTGCGCGCCTTCGAGCCCCGCTTCACGCGCGCGTTTTTTGAGGTAATCCAGCCCCTCGCGCGCGTTTTCCTCCCCGCCTACACCGTCGATGAAGTTCTTTATTCTGTATATCGAGACGACCGGTTTCCCTCCTATCTTGTAATAGTTGGGTCTGGAAAAATACATTTTTATCCAGCGGTCGGCGATTCTCTTGAATTCGTCGAGCGGGATTTTGGAGTCGTAAAGCGGCGGATTGGCCTTCTTGTCGGCAACTCTATTGTTCCACAAGTGGTTCACGTCGTGGTTCGCCCACATTATGAAGAACTTCATGCGCCCGCCGTTGGGCGCTTTCAGGAAGCCTTCGTTGAGGGCGTCTTCCAAAAACGGGCGGTTTTGGTACCAATACCAGTCGTATATGAACACGTTTACCCCCGCGGCGAGCGCGGCGTCGATTTTGCGCGCTACGACCACCGGGTCGGCCTCGTTTTCATAGCCCCACAGGGGGACTTTCGGCTGCCTGTGTCCCGGCTTTTTGGGTTTTGCCTCATAGACATTCTGCCATTCCCCGCAGCCGTGGGCGAATATGCCGAGCTCCTTCCAGCGCGGTTCGGGCTGGTATGCGGGCCAGACGTAGGCCGCAAGGTCGTACTCCGCGCCTGCCGCGCAAAGGGCGCAGAACAGCGCGACCGCCGCTAACGGCAATTTTTTAAGCTTCATTTATTTTTCCTCCAATATTTTTTTGGCGACGGGCAAGACCGCCTCGTACATGGCATGGAATCCAAGATCCGTCGGGTGGCAGAAATCTACGGTACATTCCGCGATTCCCCCGTAAGGCTCGAAAATCTTGGAACAGTCTATAAAGTAGACGTTTTTGTCGCCGGCCTTCACGGCGTTTTCATAAGTCCTGCGGATTGCGGCGACCCTGTCGGCGGAGGGCCACGAACAGCGCGTCATCATTATCACCGGGGTGTCGGGCCGCTTTTTTCTGAAAATCTTGAAAAACCTCTCGTGGGTCTTTTCGAGATGATCGGTGCTGGGCGCGTTGTAATCGTAGTCATAGACGAAAATCGACATGTCGATGTCGCCGATTCTTTCGGCGAGTATGTCCTCGCCCTTTGCATTGCCGGAAAATCCGAGGTTGATCTCCTCGGCGTCGAGCTCGCGGCATAGCTTGCCGGTATAGACCGTCGCCGGGCGCGAGGCGCACCCGCCCTGCGTTATGGACGATCCGTAAAACACTATCGGCTTCGCAACCTTGTGGGGCGCCGGAGGCTTTATTTCCGATCCGGGCAGCACGCCGATTTCGACGCTTTTCACCCCGCAGTATCTGGGCAGGAACAGCGCGAACTCCCTCATTTTGGATTCGGAAAAATTCGCCCCGAGCTCCTCGTACGGAATCTTCCCCATCTCGGCGGCGTTGCGCTGGTGGAAATTTTTTACGAATGCGTACCGGCCGTTTTCATCGCGCAAGTACAGGTCAAAACCGCTCGAACCCGAGCGCGCCATGTGGCCCATTATGCCGCTGCCGTTTGTGACATACCTGACCGCGACGGACTTTGAATCGGTCGCAAACCTTATCGCCGCCCCGGAGGCGTGGCCGCATAGCCCGACGACGCCCCGGCTCGCGTTTTCCGCCGTCACGCCGTCGGGGAGGCGCGAGTATCCCCCGCCCTCCCGTCGCCACGGCAGGCCCTCGACCTTGAAGGGCGCGTTTTTGGCGTCGTAAAAGCGAAATTCTACATTGCCGATTTTGCGCGGTTCAAAGTTCCTGTCTATTTTTGAAATGTCCTGCGCGGCGCACTCCGCGCACAAGACAAACAACACGAGAGATAAAATAAGGTTTCTCATGGAGTTTATTAAACCCGCCCTGTTGGGCGTTTCAATATAAAACAGGCAAAAGTTCGGAAACGCCTGCAATAAAAAAGCGGTTCCGGGAAGGAGCCGCTTCATACGTTTTTTAACGCGCACTCTATTTGCGGTTTCCGCGCCTTGCAAACACCGCCGCGAGCGCAAATGCGCCGATTGCAGCGGCCAATGCGGCCGGTTCCGGCACCGTATATATCAAACTGCCGGATTCTCCGATCCCGCCCGTAAGGGAAAATTCCCCGCCAAGCCTCTTCCCGCCTTCATCGTAGGCGGCAAAAACCGAATTCGGGTCAAAACTCTCGCCCAAATATCCGTATTCCACCAAAACGAGCTCTTGCGCGGCCAAATCTTCCGCCGAAAACACAACCCTCACTTCGTCAACCGCCGCCACAGTAAAGGAATCCGCCCTTACCGTCCCGCCGTACGCAAGCGAACCCGCGTTGATTATAAAGTCCTTCACGCCACCGGATGCCGTAAGCTTCAAACTGCCGCCGTCAAGCGTGACGGTATTTATGGCAAGCTCGCTGTCAAAAATCAGCTCGCCGGAATTGACGGATACCGACCCTATCGCCATGTCTTTCTTGTCCCCGATGCCGGATATGCCGTGCCCTGCGGCGTTGGCCGCGCTGTATATTTTTATGCTCTGCATGCCGCTCCCGTTCATGGTGAAAGTCGCGGTAGAGGAAACTCCACTGTCGGTGGCGAACACCCCTTCAAAACTCCCGCCCTTGAACCCACCAGAATCGCCGTCCGAAAATACGAAATTTGACGCTATGGAATGCGCAGATGTCATGTATACGGCACTCCCGGAAGACGCCATGCCGCCGGCGTTCAGCGTAAAAAGCGTGCCAACAGACGTGGCAACCATGTCGCTCATGTCAAAAGCATGGTAACCGCCCCCTGCACCATTATACTCAAACCTCAACTGCCCGCCTACCCTCAAACTCGCGTTTTTGAAAAGCGTAAAACGCGTCGTGAAATATTTGTCGGTCGAAAGCACCATGTCGCCGCCAACACTTAAAAAATCCTCCGCCTGTACCGCAAAACGCAGCTGCTTTATATTGCCATCTTTCGAGTCATAGGCGTAATCAGAGCCCGAATATACCGAAAAATCCGAAATTAGAGAAAGCGGGCTTGTCATATTCAGCTCGGTGTTTACCGTGGCGTTTATCGAGTAATACGTGACAGCCCCGTGTATGTCGCCCCGCGCGTATGGCATCGGCGATGAAGTCCCGTTGGTATTTACCCTATCTATAATTACGGCCGCGTTCCGCCCCGGAAGCGAATCGGGCTGCGTGAATTCGTCCTTTGTGAGGCTCCAGTATTTCAGGCCGTCCGTAGACGTTATGGGAGCGTACCCGGAATCGGCCCGCAGGTAATATTCGACGAGAGCGGTGTCCTGTGCGGAAAGCGCGGCGGCAAAAATAACGGAGGCGACGGGGATTGAAAGCAAAATTTTCATGGAGGTAAATATCGTTTAATTTTTTTAAAGGCAGGATAGGATTCTTTTGCAAGTATCGCAATAATGAAAAAAATTATTTTGTTAAACTGTTAAAATGCCGATATCCCCTTCCCCTTTTTTTGATATTTACATGCAAAAACAATAAAACCGTTTCCGTCAGCCGTACGCCAACGCAGCCCGATACTTGGTTTCCCGCTAAAACGCGGATTTCGCAATATATTGCATAATGATTTATTATACTCCCATCTCAAAAAAGATACACTGCACAGCGCCCTAAGGCATTTTGCATGTTTCTCTTGGGGAAAAGCGCGAAAACCGGATACAAATTTCCAAGGGCGGCGCCCCGAAAAAGCTATTTTCCGAAGCGGGATTTCAATTCTGCGAGGAAAACCTTCGCCGCTTCCGAAAAATACCTGCCCTTCTTCCAGACGACGCTCAGCCCCGCCTCGACTTTCGGAATGAGGGGCCGGAAGCATAGCCCGCTCCCCTCGCCCGTGTCGGCGAGCTTGTCGAGGACTATCGCGCACCCCACCCCCTCGCGCACCATTATTCCCGCGTTGTATATGAGGTTGTAGGTTCCGGCGATGTCGAGCCCCTCCAAGTCCCCGCCGAGCCATTCGAGAAGGTCGTTTTTCGGATATGCGCGGCGCGACACCTGGCGGGAAACGAATACCGGGATTCCGAGCAAATCCCTTTTCCTTATCCGCCTTTTTTCGGCGAGCGGGTTGTCGGCGCGCATGAGCACGCCCCAGACGTCCCTGTCCGGAAGGTTTACGTAGTCGTACTTCGACAAATCCGCCGGATGTATCAGAAGCCCGAAGTCGAGCAGCCCCCTGTCGAGCTTTTCGGTAACGTCGTCGGCGTTTCCGCTGTACAGATTGAACCTTATGCGCGGATAGCCCAGGCGCAGGCCGCGAACCATTTCGCCTATGCGCCCCATCGCGCAGGTTTCGCCCCCGCCTATATAGACGTCCCAGGCCGCGCCGCTCCCGTCGCGGCCCGAAAATTCGGAAAGGGTTCTCTCCGCCATGTCCAGAATCTCCTCCGCGCGCCTTTTCAGCAGGATTCCGTCCCCGGTGAGCCTAACGCTGTGGCTGCCGCGTTCGAAGAGCCTGCGGCCGAGCTCGCCCTCGAGATCCATAAGCTGCCTCGAAAGCGTCGGCTGGGTCACGTGCAGAAGGTTGGCCGCCCCCGTCACGCTGCCCTCGCGGGCCACCGCCAGAAAATATCTAAGCACCCTGAGTTCCATAGCGCACCTTTTGTCCGAAAAATTTTCGCGCGGCATGAAATGCCTGTCAAGCATATCATGATATAAGATATAAGTATTTGCCGTTTCCATAAAACGCGCGATAATGGAAGAGAAAAGGGAGCCGAACGGCGCGGCGGGAAATTCCCGCGGCGCGCAGCGCCCGCAACTGGCGGAGAAGGCGAGGCTTCCCGAATACCCCAACCGATCTGAAAGCGAAAGACTATGAGGCATATAAAAGACAGGAATTTTGAAGGGGAGCGCCCCCTGTTCGGTTCGCGCGACCTCGTTCTGGAAAACGTCGCAATCCGCGCGGGCGAGTCCGCATTGAAGGAATGTTCCGGAGTGAAGGCTGAAAACTGCCGATTTGAGGGCAAATACCCGTTCTGGCAGAACGACGGGGTTGAAATAAAAAGCTGCCTGTTCGCCGAGGGCGCGCGGGCCGCAATCTGGTATTCCAAAAACCTGCTGATGCTCGACACCGTAGTCGAGGCCCCGAAGATGTTCCGCGACGCCGGCGGCATAAGGCTTGAAAACGTCCGCCTCCCGAACGCCGCGGAAACGTTTTGGAGATGCTCCGGCGTCGAGCTCAAAGGCGCGCGCGCGGACAGGGGCGACTACCTCTTCATGGGCTCGTCGAAAATATGGATAGACGGCTTTATTCTCAACGGGAACTATTCGTTTCAATACTGCCGGGACGTCGAGATACGCAACGCCGAGATAAATTCAAAAGACGCCTTTTGGAATTCCGAAAACGTCACGGTGCGCGACTCCGTTATCGACGGGGAATACCTCGGGTGGCATACAAAAAACCTTAAGCTGATAAACTGCAAGATTTCCGGAACCCAGCCGTTGTGCTATGCGAAAAACCTGGTGATGGAAAACTGTTCAATGGGCGGCGACGCGGATTTATGCTTCGAGTACTCGACGCTTGACGCCTCGATATGCGGCGCGGTAAAAAGCGTGAAAAATCCCGCGGGCGGCCGCATATGCGCCGATTCCATAGGCGAAATAATTCTGGACGAAAACTGCAGAAACCCCGGCGGATGCGAAATCCGCACGAATTCCAGAAGGTCGGCATGAGCGAAAAATTCGATTTCGACACCCCTGAAAACCGGCGCGGCACGAACTCCGTAAAATGGGATTCCGAAAGCGCTCCGGACATACTGCCCATGTGGGTCGCCGACATGGACTTCAAAACCGCGCCGGCCGTTGTCGAAGCCTTGAAGGCGCGCGCCGCCAGCGGGATTTTCGGTTACGCGAAAGTTCCCGGCGCATTTTACGAAAGCCTGATAAACTGGTTCGCGCGGAGGCATTCGGCCTCCGTCAGGCGCGATTGGATTCTGTACACGACGGGCGTGGTGCCGGCGATTTCCGCGATAATCCGCGCGCTCTCGTCTCCCGGCGACAAGGTGGTGGTTCAGGAGCCGGTGTACAACTGCTTCTTTTCGTCGATACGCAACAACGGCTGCGAAATATCGGCGAACCCCCTGAGGCTCTCCGGAAACCGCTACGAAATCGACTTTGAAGATCTGGAGAAAAAACTCTCCGACCCGAAGGCGAAAATTTTTCTGCTCTGCTCCCCGCACAACCCGTCAGGGAGGGTATGGACGCGGGAGGAGCTCCGCGCCGTCGGAGAGCTCTGCCTAAGGCACGGCGTATTTGTAATTTCCGACGAAATACACTGCGACCTGGTTTTGGGCGGGCGCAAACACACGCCTTTCCTGTCCCTCGGGGAAAGGTTTGCGGCAAATTCCGCCACTTGCGTGTCGGCGAGCAAGGCGTTCAACCTCGCGGGGCTGCAAGCCGCCGACATCATCGCGCCGGACGAATGCGCCAGGGCGAAAATAGACAGGGCCCTGAACGTCAACGAAGTCTGCGAGATAAGCCCGTTTGCGATAGACGCGCAGACGGCGGCGTATTCGGGCGGCGAAGAATGGCTCGAAGCGCTGAAAGGCTACTTGCGCGGCAATTTCGGGTTTCTCTCGGAATTTCTTGACAGGCGGCTGCCGAAACTGTCCGCGCTGGACTTGGAGGCGACCTACCTTCCGTGGATAGACTGCCGCGCGACGGGCATGGGCTCGGAGCAAATCTCCCGGCTTCTCTACGAAAAGGCGCGGGTGCGGATAAATCCTGGAACGCTGTACGGAAAATCCGGAGACGGCTTCATACGGATAAATATCGCCTGCCCGCGCTCCGTGCTGCGCGAGGGGCTCGAAAGGGCGGCGCGCGCGCTGGAATGAGCCGTTTGGAAAATTGCGCGCCCGGCGGGAAAGCCGCGCTGATCGCCGCCTATTTCCTCATATATGTAGTGTGGGGCTCAACCTACTATTTCATAGGGGTCGCGCTGCGGGGATTTCCGCCGTTTACGCTCGGCGGAGTCCGGTTCGCCGCCGCCGGGCTGATTCTTCTCTGCATATGCGCGCTGAAAGGCGAGGACGTATTCAATAAAAGCCTGATAAAAAAGTCCGCGGTAAGCGGGGCGGTGCTGCTTTTTATAGACATGGCCGTCATAATGCTCGCGCAAAAATATGTGACAAGCGCGGTCGTTGCGATCGTCGCGTCGTCCACCGCCATATGGATAATGGCCCTCGACGCCCCCATGTGGAAGGAAAACTTCGGAAACCCGCGCCGGGCGGCGGGAATGCTCGCCGGATTTCTGGGGGTTGCGGCGCTCTTCTGGGAGCGGGCGGCCGACGGAGAGGGAGCCGCCCCGGGGGAGGCGGGAATAGCCATTCTCATTTTCGGCTGCGTCTCGTGGGCGCTTGGCACGCTGTACGCAAAGTACAAATCATCGCGCGGGGAAAGCGCCGGGGACTTTGCCGGAGGCGCGTGGCAGATGGCGTTTGCGGGCGCCTGCTTCTGGGCCTGCGCGCTCCTCTTTGAAAGGCCCCATGAGACGGATTTTTGCGAAATTCCGAAAACGGCATGGGCGGCGCTCGCATACCTCGTATTTTTCGGCTCTATACTGGCGTACTCCGCCTACATATGGCTGCTCAAAGCAAGGCCCGCCGCGGAGGTCGGGACGCACGCCTACGTAAACCCCGTAGTGGCCGTAATCCTCGGGGCGTTCGCCGGGGGCGAGAGCGTCACGCCGACCCAGATAGCCGGCCTTTTCCTCATACTTTCGGGGGCCGCCGCGGCCACCCTCGGATTCAAAAGCAAGCCCGGGAATTTTTCAGAAAAATGAGCGACATATCCCCCACGCCCCCGCCTAAAAGGCATATGATTTTGGACTCCCTGCGGGGTTTCGCCCTGCTCGGAATATGCCTTGCGAACTTTCAGGAATTTTCCCTTTACTCATTCCTGCCCGCTGGCGCGGCGGAGGCCATGCCGACGGCGGCCGCCGACAGGGCCGTAAAATATCTGCTGTACGCCTTTGTGGACGGCAAGTTTTACAGCATATTTTCGGTTCTCTTCGGGATAGGGTTTTCGATAATCCTGCGCAACGCCGCCCAAAAGGGGGCGGACGGAACGTGGCTCTTTTACCGCAGAATGGCGGGGCTCGCGCTGATCGGATTTGCGCATCTGATGTTTGTGTGGAGCGGGGACATCCTCCTGCTTTACGCCCTCGTCGGAATGTCCCTGCCGTTTTTTGCGAACCTTTCCGACCGCAAAATTCTTGCGACAGCCGCCGTCCTGATCGCCCTCCCGGTCGGCATGGATTTTCTGAGGGAAACAGGCGGCGGGAAATTCGACCCCGCCCTTCCCGCCGTCCGGGCGCAGGAATACTTCAATTCACTCTACGGAATAAACGGGGAGAATTTCCACACGTGGCTCCGCGACGCGGAAAGCTATTCCGACGTAATGAAATTTCTCGTGCAGGGCGCGTTTGTGCGGATTCGGGAATTTATAGACGGCAACAGGGTTTTCAAGGTGCTCGGGCTGTTTCTAACAGGCTTTTGCATAGGCCGCAGCGGGCTGTACGCGAACCTCGGGGAAAACGCGCCCCTCCTGAAAAAGACTGCCGTTCTGGGGTTCGCCGCTGGGATTCCGCTATCGCTGGCGTATTCGTTCAGCGCGATGGGCTCAAAGGCGTGGGGGATTACCTTCCATTCGGCGCTCTATGCGGCGAGCGTGGTTCCGACGGCGCTCGCATACATGGCCGCCATATGCCTTCTGTACGTCCGCTTCGGGAAAAACCCGGTTTTCAGATTCTTCTCGCACCCCGGGAAAATCGCGCTCACAAACTACATCGGCCAGTCGCTTTTCGGAATGTTCATATTCTACGGAATAGGGCTCGGGCTCGGCGCGGATACCGGGCTTGCGGGCGCGGAGCTCGCCGCGTGCGGCGTATTTGCGGCACAGGCGGTTTTCAGCCTCTTCTGGACAAAATATTTTAATTTCGGCCCCGCGGAATGGATTTGGCGGATGTTCACTTACGGCAAATTTCTAAAAATCGCAAAGGGGGCGCCGGCGCAAAGCCGGGAGAAAAATTGAAATGCCTTATAGGCATATCATGATATAAGATATAAGTATTTGCTATTTTCACAAAACGCGCGATAATTGCCGGAGAAAGGATTCCCGAAAAAAGCATATGAATGCAGGCTCAAAATATCTGCTGGCGGCCGCGCTCGCCGCGGCGGCGGTTTCGGCCGGGGCTTCAACCGGCGCCAGCCGGCTTAACAGTGAAAACAGCGTCAATATGGAAGGGCTGAAACTCTCCTCAGAATGGGACAAGGTGTTCCCGAAAAGCGACAAGGTAAGCCACCGCAAGGCGGCGTTCAAAAACCGCTACGGCATAACGCTCGCGGCGGACGTTTACGCGCCCAAAGGCGCGGGGGGAAGGAAGCTTCCCGCCGTGGCGGTCTGCGGGCCGTTCGGCGCGGTAAAGGAGCAGTCGTCGGGGCTCTACGCCCAGGCCATGGCCGAGCGCGGATTTGTCGCCGTCGCCTTCGACCCGTCATACACCGGCGAAAGCGGCGGATCCCCGCGCTATGTGGCCTCGCCCGACATCAACACGGAGGACTTCTGCGCGACGGTCGATTTCCTCTCCTGCCTCGGCGAAGCGGACCCCGGGCGCATAGGAATTATCGGGATCTGCGGATGGGGCGGAATGGCGCTCAACGCGGCGGCCGCGGACACGCGAATCAAGGCGACAGTCGCCTCCACAATGTACGACATGAGCCGCGTGACGGCAAACGGCTATTTCGACTCAATGGACGCGGACGGGCGCCACGAGCTCCGCAAGCAGCTAAGCGCCCGGAGGACGGCGGACTTCAAAAGCGGCTCCTACGAGCTCGCTGGGGGCCTGCCCGACGTCCTGCCCGCGGGCGCCCCGCAGTTCGTAAAGGACTATTACGGCTACTACAAGACGGAGCGCGGCTACCACAAGCGCTCGCTGAACTCCAACGGCGGCTGGAACAAAACCTCCGCCCTGTCCTTTCTGAATATGCCGCTGCTTTCGTACGCCGGCGAAATACGCAGCGCGGTTTTGCTGATCCACGGCGAAAAGGCGCACTCGCGCTATTTCAGCGAGGACGCCTTCAAAAAGCTTAAAGGCGGCAACAAGGAGCTCCTCATAATCCCCGGGGCAAACCACGTGGATCTCTACGACAGCCGCGCGGGCGCGATACCGTTCGACAAAATAGAAAGCTTTTTCCGCGAACATTTGAAATAGGAAAGCCATGCAGGGCGAAATTATGAGACAGCAGGCGGGAGAGTTTGCGAAAATGCTCGCCGGCGAAGAGTACGACAGCCGCGACCCCGTTTTGCTCGGAATGCGCCGGAGCACGCGCGCGGCCCTGAACAAATACAACGCCGACCCGACGCCGGAAAACCTCGCGGCGGTCCTCGGGTACGAGCCGGAAAACCTGGCCATAGTCCCGCCGTTCCAGTGCGAATACGGCCAAAACCTGAAATTCGGCAAAAACGTTTTCGTCAACTTCAATTTCAGCGCGCTCACTGGCGCAATCGTCGAGATTGGCGACAACTGCCTCATAGGCCCGAATGTCGGCGTCTATACCGCGATGCACCCGCTGGATCCCGCAAGGCGCAGCGCCGGCGCGAACTTTTCAAAGCCGGTAAAAATAGGCGCGAACTGCTGGCTCGGCGCGGGCGCGATAGTGCTGCCCGGGGTGGAAATCGGCGAGGGCTGCACGATAGGCGCCGGCAGCGTCGTCACGCGCGACATTCCCCCGCGCTGCGTCGCCGCGGGAAATCCGTGCAGGATTTTAAGGCGTCTGGAAGACTGACGAAAACCCGGAGAAAGGACCGCAAAATGAAAAACCGAATAAACCGCAGAAACTTCTTAAAAAGCGCGGCCATCGCGGCAGCGGCGTTTTCGGCCGCCGGGGCGAAGGCGGCGGGAAACCTGCGCAGCGCAAGCCGCGGACCGCAAGTCGCCCCCATAATGGGAAAACGCCGAGTGCTCGGAAGCGGAAAAACCGCGATGGAGGTCTCGGCAATGGGGCTCGGGTGCATGGGCATGAGCGCGAACCACGGGCTGCCGCGCGACCAAAAGGCGATGGCAAACCTCATCGCGGAAGCCGTGGATTTGGGCGTAAACTTCTTCGACACCGCGGAAATCTACGGGCCGCACACGAACGAGGAGCTCGTCGGCAAAGCCCTCGCGCCCTACCGCGACCGCGTGCTGATAGGGAGCAAATTCGGGCTCTACTACCCCGGCGGGAAACAGGTTGAGGACGCCCGGCCCGCAACCGTAAGGAAGGCTGTTGAGGCGTCCCTCAAACGCCTGGGAACCGACCGCATAGACATCTATTACCAGCACCGCATAGACAGGAAAATCCCGATAGAGGAGGTGGCCGGAACCATGCGCGAGCTCGCCGGCGAAGGGAAGATCAGGCGCTGGGGAATGAGCGAACCCGACGCTGAAACCATACGACGGGCGCACCGCGAATTTCCGGTGACGGCCGTGGAAAACCAGTACGCCCTCACTTTCCGCCGCCATGAAGAGGAGACCTTCGGGGTCGTTGAGGAGCTCGGGATAGGGTTTGTCGCGTACAGCCCTCTCGACAGGGGATATCTCGCGGGGGAAATGGACGGAAATACGCGCTTCGACCCCAAAACGGACATGCGCGCGCACTTTCCGAGGTTGTCCCCCGAAGCCATGAAAAAGAACAGGGTGTTCATAGACTTTCTGGAAGAAATAGGCAGAAAAAAGCGGGCGAGCTGCGCGCAGGTCGCCCTCGCGTGGATTTTGGCGCAAAAGCCGTGGATAGTCCCGATCCCGGAGACGACGCGGCGCGCGCACCTGCTCGAAAACCTGCGCGCCCCGGAAATTTCCTTCTCCGAGGGGGAAATGTCGGAAATAAACGCGCGCCTGTCGCAAATGGTTCCCGCCGGAGAGCGCTACGCGCCCGGGAGCGCCGCGGCAAAGAGCGTATACGATCTGATTTGATATGTCCCCGGCCGCAGCGCCGCGGGACAAAACTATGGAGGCGCTTTTTACAAAAGGCGCCGGCCCGCGCGCCGGGGAAATTGCCGGAAAAGACGGCGGGATTTTTCGGCGGGCAATAAAGGCGAATCCTCCGGGAACCGGGGCCTCCCGCGGGTCTTCGGCGGGCGCACGCTCGCCGGAGGATTTTTTTTAACGCAAAAAAACGCTTGACTGGCGTCCGCCAAAAAACATTTTCGTCAAAAAATCATGAAAGCCGAAACCCTAAAAGCGTCCGTTGAAAATCCGCCTGCCCCGCACGCGGAGGCTTTCGGCGCGCCCTCCGGAGGCTTCGGTTTTTACTTTTACTTTTTTGAACACGCATATCCGGCCCCGATAGGCGCGCTCTGACGCGCATCCGAATTTGAAAAAGGAAAACCCCGGGCGCCGGAAAGGCGGCCGGGGTTTTTTGTTTCGCAAAGGCAACCGAAAAAAAAGACAATGGACTCCGAAAACTCAAACGAAGACTCCCCCATGAAAATCGAGGGGGCGAAAAACAGCAGGGCGAAGATAATCGACTGCACCATACGCGACGGCGGGCTGATGAACTCGAGCAGGTTCTCCGACGAAACCGTGCGCGCCGTCTACGACTGCTGCGCCGACTCCGGCGCGGAATACATGGAAATAGGGTTCAAAAACTCGAAGAAAATATTTTCGCCGGACGAATACGGGGCGTGGAGATTTTGCGACGAGGGCGACATCGCCAGGATAATAGGCGACCGCCCCAGAAGCGTAAAGCTCTCCGTGATGGCCGACGCCGGAAAATCCGACTACAAAACGGACATTCTCGAAAAGAGCCGCAGCCCGATAGACCTCGTCAGGGTCGCCTGCTACAGCCGCCAGCTGGACGAGGCGCTCGACATGGCAAAAGACGCCAAAGACAAGGGCTACGAAGTTTCGGTAAACCTGATGGCCGCGTGCAGGCTCTCGGAGCGGCAAATGATGTCGGACATCGAAAGGATTGCGGAATCCGAAGCGGACATCATATACCTCATGGATTCATTCGGTTCGTTCTACTGCAAGCACATAGCCGCCCTGATGAAGGCGCTCGAGCTCATATGCCGCCCGCGCGGCAAGAAAATCGGATTCCACGCGCACAACAACCTCCAGCTGGCATTCGCCAAGACCGTGCAGGCGGAGGAATGCGGCGCCGACTTCCTGGACGCCACCCTCGGCGGGCTCGGGAGGGGCGCGGGCAACTGCCATACGGAACTGCTGCTCGGATACCTCGGGAGGAACATCGCCCCGGCAATGCGCTGCGTCCAGAGGGAAATAGAACCAATGCGCGAAAAGCTCAAGTGGGGATTCGCTCAGTCGTACATGATTGCGGGGTTTCTCAACCAGCATCCGCGCGCCGCGATGGCCTACCAGGAAAAGACCCCCGACGCCGACATCCTCGAATTTTACGAGGCTTCAAAGGCGGCGGAAAACGCCGTACCCGCCGCGGCAAGATAGCGCGTCTTAAAAAAAAGCCCCCGAGCCGGGGGCTTTCAGTCCGCCTACTTCGCGCGCGGGCAGTTCTGCGGAGCCGCCGGACACGCCGCTGCGCATGCCTGGGCCGCGGGGCAACCCTTCCCGGCCGGGCACGCCGCCGCGTTTTTGGCCGCAGGGCACGGGCACGCCGCGGACTGGGCCGCGGGACATGCCGGCGCGCCGCGCGGGCATCCGCGCCCGCACCAGTTGGAACAGCACGCAGTAAGCCCGATAAGGGCTGCGGAAAATAACGCCGCCGTCAGTATCTTTTTCATATATTGCCTTTGTTAAAACGGTTTTGCGGTAGCGGCGCGCGCGAACCCCGTCCGCCACTCGGCCGGCTTTACCCCGCATCCTATATTATAAACAACGGCATTATCCGAATAGTTTCAAGGAATTTTCCCAGTTTCCGGCGCGGAATCCGTAATTTTCCGAGGATACAGCCCCCTTTTCAATATGTAGGCGGCGACTTCGGGGTCGAGACAGTCCGGGATTTTTCCCGCCGCCAAAGCCTCCCTCGCGTACGCTGACGACGCGGAGCTCGAAACAAACGGAATTTCCAAAGCCTCCGCGCCTTTCGGTAGCTTTTCCAATCCCGAAATATCCTCCCCCTCCCTTTTGAAAAGCGCGAATGAGGCGAGCAGCGAAAGCTTTTCAATATCCTTCCACCTATGCAGCCCGGAGGCGCGGTCGGAGCCCATTATCCAGAATAGCCGGGCGCCCTGAAACCTTGCCGACAGCGCCCCCGCGGCGTCCGCAGCGTAGAAAGTTCCCCCGGCGCGCGCCTCGAGGCCGGAAATCTCGAACGGCCCCGGAAATTTCCTAAGAGCGATTTTGAGCATTTGAGCCCTGTCCGCAAAAGGCGCGAAGTGGAGCCCGAACTTTGGCGGGGAGGAATCCGCCGGAAGAAATACGAAAAAGTCGAGCCCGAGAAAGGCGAGGGCCCTCTCCGCCATCGCCACATGGAATTTGTGGGGCGGGTCGAAGCCCCCTCCCATCACGCCTATCCTGCCGGCTTTCACGCTCCGCGCCTATTTCGCCGCAGCTTTCAACAGAAGGATTTCAAGGCACTCGGCCGGAGTTTTTGCGTCCCGGCAGGCTGCCTCCATAGGGCATATTCCATCGCCCGCCCTGTTTTTTATATAGGCAACGACCTTGCCGCAGGAAACCTCTATGCGCATGGCGTCGAGCATTTCGAGCGCGGGGCGGCTTATTGTTTCCGCGTAGAGCTCCGAGATTCCGGCCATCGCAAGTATGGAGGCCGCCGCCCTGCCGACAACCCTGTCCGCGACGAGCGCGCCTTTGAGCAGCGGGCGGCGGTTCCGGTAAAGGTCGAGCAAATCCTCCACGCCCGGCCGTGAAAAGGCATAAACCTCGCCGTTGCCGACGACGCACGAATATTTTCCCTCGGCAAATTTTTTCTTAACGTCCCCCATGAGAGCCGCCCGGCGCTTCAGGTTTTGCACGTACTTGTCGATTCGCCTCAGCTCCTTCGGTATGTCTATTCTCTGGGGACAGTGGGGCACGCACTGCTCGCAGCCGGTGCACAGGCTCGCCTGGCGAAGCCTGGGAACCGAGCGGTCGTAGCCGACGAGGTACGCCCGCCGTGCGCGCGCGTACCCGGGCTCGAGCCTGCTATCGGGCACCATGCGCTCGTTCAGGCACTTGTTGTAGTGCAGAAGGATCGCCGGAATGTCGAGCGAATACGGGCACGGCATGCAATACTTGCAGTCGTTGCACGGAATCGTGTTGAACTCCATCATGCTCTCCGCCGCCTCTTCGAGAAAGGCGAACTCCTCGCGCGTGAGCGTTTTTAGGGGCGAATATGTGCGGAGATTGTCCTCGAGGTGCTCCATTTTCACCATTCCGCTCAAAACCGTCAGAACCCGCGGGAAGCTCCCCGCGAACCTGAACGCCCACGACGCCACGCTCATCTCGGGCTCACGCCGCTTGAATTCCGGAACGAGCGTGTGAGGTATGTTGGAGAGCCTGCCCCCCAAAAGCGGCTCCATTATCACGGCGGGTATTCCGCGCTTGTCGAGCTCCCCGTAAAGGTATTCGGCGTCGGTGTTGAGTTTGTTTATCTGCTTGGCGTGCTTCCAGTCGAGGTAGTTGAGCTGTATCTGCACGAAGTCCCACTTGTAGAGATCGTGCTTCGAGAGCAGATAGTCGAAGACTTTTATGTCTCCGTGGTACGAGAAGCCGAGGTTGCGGACGCGCCCGGCCTCGCGCTCGGCAAGCAGGAAGTCGAGGATTCCGTTGTCGATGTAGCGCGCCCTGAACTCCTCCATTCCGCCGCCCATGCCCACGCCGTGCAGAAGCATGTAGTCGATGCGGTCCGTCCGCAGCTCTTTTAGGGAATTGCGGTATATGCCTATCGAAGCCTCCCTGCCCCACGTGGCGGGCGCGAAGTTGGAGAGCTTTGTGGCGATGAAATATTTTTCGCGCGGGTGGCGGCTGAGGGCGATGCCGGTGGCGCGCTCGCTTTTGCCGCGGCAGTACGCGGGCGAAGTGTCGAAATAGTTGACGCCGCCCGCGATCGCGCGGTCCACGAGCTCGTTGACGGCGTTCTGGTCGATTTCGCCGCCCGCCTCTCTCGCGCTCCTGCCGTCAAGCGACGGCAAGCGCATGCAGCCGAACCCGAGCAGCGAAATCTTTTCGCCCGTCTTGGGGTTTTCGCGCATGGCCATAGCGCCCGTTTGCCCGGCGGCGCCGCTTCCTCCCTTCGAGCAGCCGAAGGCTGGAACGGCGGCCGCGCCGAAAGCCGCATTCTTCAAAAACCCCCTGCGCCCCAAAACACTTTTCCGGCTATTTTCCATAAATATCTCCCTCCTTTATATGCGGCTGTGGCTCGGATTGCCCTCCACGCAAATCGCGGCTACCGGACGCGCGGGACAAAGGTTTTCGCACGCCCCGCAGCCTATGCACCGCGCCACGTCCACGGTCGGTATTTTCAGCGATTTCGGATCCTTCGGGTCTTTGGCGACCATCTGTATTGCGCCCGTCGGGCACTGGCGGAAACAGTTGTCGCACTGCATCGCGTCGGTGTTGACAACACACCTCGAGGCCGCCCAAACCGCGCGACCGATTTGCGTGGAAGCCTTTTCCTCCGGAGAAATCGGCAGTATCGCCCCCGCCGGGCAGACTTTGGAGCACTCCACGCACTCCACACTGCAATAGCCGTTCTCGTACGTCATCTCCGGCTGCATGAACCCCGAGAGGGAGCGCGACGGAACCAGAACGCGCGACGGGCACGCGGAAACGCAGAGCTGGCACGCCGTGCACTTTCCGGCGATATTCGCAATCCCCCCGGATCCGGGAGGCGATATTTTAAACGCCCGCTCGGGCCGGCGCCTCGCCCGTATGGGGGCGAGCCCGCCGTCGACTTTCATAGCCTCCGCGGCGTCGGCCGCGGCGCCCCCGGCGAAGAGGAAAAGAGCCGAGAAAAACCCCCTGCGCCCCTTTCGGGAAAAGGCGCGCTTAGAGTTTTCCGCCGCCGAAAATCCCGCCCGCGCGCCCGACGGAGGCGCCGCCTTCTCCGAACCGCGCGGTTTGGGAAAGGCGCGCTTTCCGCCGATTGCGGGAGAGTAGGAAATGGCCGACTTCCTGCAAACGCCGACGCAGTCGAAACAGGCGACACACCTGCCGTAGTCTATCGAATGATTTTTATAGTCTATGCACTTGGACTTGCAATTGCGCGAGCACATGCCGCACGAATTGCACTTTGAGGCGTCTATCACGGGCCTGAAAAGGGAGTATTTCGCAAAAAATCCGAGAACCGTTCCGACGGGACAGACCGTGTTGCAGTATGTACGGCCTCCCTTCCATGCGAGAACTCCGACCACGGCGAACGTCGCTGCGGCCGCCAGAAAAATTCCAATCCCCCCAAACCGCATTTCGACGGGATAAAAGGCGTAGCCGCCCGCCGCCTCCGAGAGCGCGGCAAGCGCGTTGTTGCCGAGCGCCCACGCCGGAGCGAACAGAACGGAAGCTATCCTGCCGTACGCGCTGTATGGAGCCGCAAGGGAGGCGACCGATAGAAGCCCGAGGGCCGCGAGCGCAAAAAACGCCGCGAGAAACCCGAGTCGGACGGCGGTCATGGCGGGCGCATAGGCGAACCTGTTGCGCTTCCGCCGCCCGGCGGCGTGCGAAAACACGTCCTGCAATACGCCGAGAGGGCATATTACCGAACAGTAAATTCTGCCGAACAGCAGGGTCAGCAAGAAAAGACCCGCCACTACGGCTAAATTTGCGCCCAAAAGGGCCGGCAAAAACTGGACTTTCGCCGCCCAGCCGAACCACGCCGCGGCGGCTCCCGTAAAGTCGAGAAACAAAAGTGTCACCGCCGCGAAAAACAGTGCGGCAAAAACAATTCTTATCCTGCGCAACATAAAAAGCCTTTCGATTAACCCGCCCCCTACGCCCCGAAATATTTTACGTTTCAGAGCGGACAAGCCGCATTTTTGAAAATATTATAAACTAAAAGACCGCATCAGGTAAATATACAATTCAGCCGAAAATCTGCCCAATCCTGTCAAAATAAATCGCTGCGCAACGACGCGAACCAGGCCACCAGCCAACGGCACTGCCGGTGCGGGGCGCACTTCCAGTCGCAAGGTGCGCCGGCCAGCGGCAGTGCCGCTTCCATAGAAAAGGGACACAAGGTGCGCCAGCCATAGAAAGGACAAGCCCCTTACAAAGATTGGCTACGCCAATACTTTTATCCCCTCCCAAATCCCAACAAAAAACGAACCCCTTATAAGAGCTTCGTTAACGCTTCCGAATTTCGGGCGGCACGGGCCGGTGCGAGGCGCAGTGCCATGGAAGGAGTAATCCCCTTACGGCGTATTGATTACGCATGTGACTATCGCCGCTACAAGGTGCCGTTCCCATAGAAGGGGGCAATCCCCCTTACGCCATTGCTCACGCAATAGCGCTATCACCATAAGTCTGACGCTTCCAAAATTCACCCTGAAAACCTTAGCTTCCAAAATTTGGCGCAATAAAAGCGAAAGCGTATTTTATCCAAAGCGCAGCAAGGCCATAAAATAAGGCTTTCGGGAATGATAAAATGCACAAGCATTTTATCCAAAATAGAAACAATACTTACAAAATTACTGTTTAAGGGAGTAGCGCATTGGCTTTGCAGGGGGGTATCCCCCTCAATTGCCGGCGCGCCTTGCGCCCGAGAACAGCGCGGATGCGCGCAGCAATCGCCGTAGGGGGGGGGGCCATAAAATATCTTCATGCCTGGCCGATGGCAGCCAAAACGCGCCAGAGTGCCGCTCAGACGAGCATTCGCGCCGCCGCGCGGGCGGGCATTATACATGGGTATATGTCCGGTCGCGCGGCGGCGCGAAGCGGAGTATCAGCGGTGCTATGGCGCGTTTTGGCGGAGGGTGCGGATCCGGCGGTGCGCCCTTGGGAGGCTAACGGTTACGGTAGTCCCCCTGTTCGGGCCGCTCTCCACGTCTATTTTTCCGCCGTGCGCCCTGACTATCGCCTGTATTATCGTCATTCCGAGACCGTGCCCGTCTGTCTTCGTCGTATAGTAGGGCTGGAAGAGCTTGGACATTCCCTCTTCGTCTATTCCGCACCCCGTGTCGGCGAAGGATATTTTTACGAAGCCGTCGTCGGCGACCGCGCGCACCGATATGTCTCCCCCCGCGTCCATGGCCTCCATCGCGTTGTGGAGAATATTGAAATAGAGCTGTTTCAGCAGGTTCGCGTCCGCGTACACCGTGGGCAGCGGGGCGTCGACGTTAACGGCGACGGAAACCCCGAGGTTTTCCAGCTCGGCGTCGAGGGTTTTGAGGGTTTCGGCGAGCGGCTTTATAGGGTCGCAGTCCGCCATGTCGGGGCGCATCGGGCGCAGAGCCTTCAAAAAATTTTCTATTATGGAGTCGAGCCGCGAAACCTCCGCCGAACAGATTTCCACCGACTCCCTCACGCCTTCGACGAGCCCGCCTTCGGGCAGCTTTTCCTCGAGCTTTTTCAGGCGGCGCATCGCCAGCTGCAAGTGGATATTGATTGAGTTCAGCGGATTGCCGATTTCGTGCGCGACGCCGGAGGCGAGGTTCAAAAGAGACGATAGCTTTTCGCTCTCTATCCTCTCTTCGGTGGAGAGCTTTTCGCGCGTGACGTCGTTTAAAATCAGCGCGAAAGTGCCCCCGTCTCCGAAATCGAAAGGGATAATCTGCGCGCTCAGCATTCTCCTTTCAGGGTAGGAAATCTCAAATTCGCGCAGGGCGTACGAGCCGCGTGCGGCGTCGGAAACCGCCCCGTCCATTCCGGGAAGGAGCTTGAAAATCGAAATGTCCGCCGCCCCGATTCCAAGCAGGCTCCCCGCGTAGGAGTTCGCAAAAATTATCTCCCCCGCGCAGTCGCAGACGACGATCGCCGAGCGTATGGCGTTGAAAACCGTCTCCATGCGCGATAGCTCGCGCGAAAGCCTCTTGTTTTTGCGCAGGAGGTTGGCTATGGAGTCTCCGTCAGCGGCCGCCATGCTGCCAAAGCCTCTGAACGAGGCTCGAGCCGTGCGCGTCGAGCCCCTCCATCGCGGCAAAAGCCCCGACGACGCCGGCGGCGCGCTCGGCGGATTTTTTGCCGTATTTCACAAATGAACTGCGGCGCATGAAGTCCGTCAGCTGCAGTCCGCCCGAAAACCTGCCCGTGCGCCCGGTCGGCAGCGTGTGGCTCGGGCCCGCGGTGAAGTCGCCGAGGACGGTCGGGGTGAAATCCCCCGCGAGAATCGCCCCGGCGGTTTTTATTTTCAAAGCGAGCTTCTCCGGGGAAGAGACCATCAGCTCCATGTGCTCCGGGGCGACGAAATTCGCTATCTCGCACGCGGCGTCGAGGTTTGGCACGACGGCGACCACGCACCCGTCCCCTATGATTTTCATGAGCGCCTCCGAGCGGGAGAGGCGTGAGGCCATTTCCGGCAGCAGCCTGCGCACGTCCGCCACGAGCTTTTTGGAGGTGGAGACGAGGAATATCCTTTCCCTGCCGCTGCCGTGCTCCGCCTGCGAAAGCATGTCGGCGGCAACAAAGCGCGGATTGGCGGAGGAGTCCGCCAGCACCAGAATTTCGCTCGGGCCCGGGAGAAGGTCCACGCCGACCGATCCGAAGAGCCGCCGCTTGGCCTCGATGACGTAGGCGTTGCCGGGGCCGAAGAGCTTGTCGACGGGCCTGACGGTTTCCGTTCCCAGCGCCATGGCGGCGATCGCCTGCGCCCCGCCAACCTTGTAGATTTCGGAAACTCCCGCAATCGAAAGCGCCGCGAGTATGTGCGGGTTCACGGTTCCGTCGGGAGCCGGCGGCGTGCACACGCAGATTTCAGGGCACTTCGCAAGCTTTGCGAGGGTCGCCGTCATGACGACGGTCGAAACGAGCGGCGCATGCCCCCCGGGAATGTAGAGGCCCACGCGGCCTATGGGGTAAAAATTTTCGCCTATGACCGCCCCGTGCGGATTTTTCGCGCGCCAGTTTTTGGGGAAGGTGCGCATGTGGTAGGCCCTCACGCACGCGACGGCCTCGCGTATGGCCTTTTTGTCGGACGCGTCCACCGCGGCGAGGGCCCTCTTTATTTCTTCGGGCGAAACGCGCATCCGGGACGCGGGCACCTTCGCCCCGTCAAACTTCAGGGTGAGCTCCTCGAGCGCCGCGTCGCCCGACCCGCGAACCTTCGCTATCACCGATTCCACGGCCGCGGACACCTTCGCGTCGGAGGCCTCCGAGCGGCATGCGGAGGCGAGGTCGCGCCAGAACCCGGCGCTCTTGTATTCCAAAATTTTCATTGCGCGCGATTGTTTCAAAAGCGCGCGGCGGAATCAAGTTTTTTAGAAGGCGCGCTAAAAGAGCTCCGCCTGCCCCCCGTCGGATATGAGATCCGAAAACCTCCTGCTCCAGTCGTCGATTTTGCGCGCGTAGTAGCCGGCGTCGTAAGGGAATTTTTCGGGGTCGTACATGGCGGACGGGCGGGCGTTCTTCCAGTCGGGCGCGCGCCTTCCGTCGCCGCGCGCGATGTAGTACGATATGCGGTCCCCGACCTCCGGGTGCGGCGACAGCATGGCGGCGGCCTCCATGGGGGCGCGGCGCATTCCGCCGTTTCGGACTTCTTCAAGATACTGCGCTACGGGCTTGTTTATGTACTCGCTTTTGGAAATGGAGTCTATGTCGGCGGCGCCCGAGAGCACGGCGCGGCGCGCCTCCCCGACCTTTTCGCCGAGCCCCGCGGAGTCGCCGAGCAGCTTCGACCTGGCCATTTCTGCGGTGAGCGACCTGAGCAGCGGCTCCGTCGCGCGGTTCTTGAACGCCGAACCCTTGAGTATTATTTCGCCGCCGCGCAGAAGGGCGTAATTTTTGGCCTTGTAGCACAGCATGGCGTCGAACGCGCCGTCGAACTCGAGGTCTATGCCCTCGGGCATGACGTGCAGAACCTTCGACAGAAGCCCCTCGGGATTTTCAAAATATTCCGCGCTGCCGACGTATATGCCGTCCGTGTCGGCCTCGAGAACCTTGCAGCCCGGAAGCTCGGAAAACGCGCCGATTATCTTTTCCAGGAGCTCCCTGCCCCTGCGCGTCACCTCCTCGGCGAGCGCGATGTCCCCGAAGGTTGCGTTGTCGAGCCCGAGGTATCCGTAAAACGAGTTTATGAGGATTTTGAAGCTCATCTGGCGGGCGTCGTACTCCCTCGCAAGGGCGGGGTCGCGCTCGGACTTTGCGAGGGCCTTGTATTTCAGGCGGTACTCGCGCAGCCTGCGCAGTTCGGAGACAAAGACGTTCAGATAGTCGTTTTTGGGGCACCTGCCAAGCATCAGCATTATGCTCGGATAGAGCGACGCCACGTCGTAGTGCAGCACGCTTTTGAATATTCCGAGCGCGAAGCTCTCCGAAAGCGCCCCCTCGAAATACTTGCTGCGCGACGGCAGCGGAAGCGCGGCGGAGGCGGCGAGGTATTTTTCAAGAAAAAGGTTTTCGACCTTCGCGCCGCTGCCGCGCAGAAGGCACTCCTGTAGGGTCATCGGGAAATTGCCGACCTGCGCCACATACGCCGGCAAAAGCCTGTCCGCGAGCTTCGCGCAGTCCTCCAATTTTCTGCGCGCGGCCGACTCGAATTTCCCGAAGTCGTTCAAAAAGGCGTCGAGCTCGCCGCCGAGCCTGAAAGACGCGCGCCAGGCGGACGGGTCTATGCCGAAGTGTTCGGCGCAGTCTTTGAGCGAATAGGAAGCCATGCCGCGCACGCTCACGTCGTAAATCTGCGCCATCAGCGAGGTGTCGGCCACGGTTCTGCCGGGAATGTCGCACCTGACGTACCCGAAGGAGCGCTCCGCGAGCTTCAGCCTGCTCTTCCTGAAAACGGCGCGCTCCCCGCCCCTGCCCCAAGCGAGAGGCAGTTTGAGCTTTTTGGCGCGCGCCGCCACGGCGGCGAGATCCCTGCGGAAAATCTCGTGGCCGACGATTATGTCGGGGTCGAGCGCGGCGATTTCGGAATTCAGCCCTTCGAGCAGCTCCCTCTCCGCGGCGTCGGAAAAGTCCCGCGCGCGCAGGATTTTGAACCCCCCGGAACCCGCGAGCGCAACGGCGTAGATTTTGCCGAATGTATCGGGGGAGTCCGAAACCGAAACGGAAAGTTCCGCAATGCGTATCTCCCCGAAAGTCATGCCATCGAACATGCGCAGGGAATTCCGCGCGAGAAAGAGGTTTTCGGAGCAGCCGAGCTTCTCGAGCGGCAGCGACTTGTCGCGCGCCTTTAAAAAGGCGTTCGCCGCCGCGTCGTCCGGGAATCTGACTACGGCGTCGAGGACGGCGAAGTCCGGCCCTTTCAGGGGCTCCCGGCCCGACTCGAACGGCGTGAGCGGGGCGCGGGAAGCCGTCCATACAAACGGCTCAAACGGGACGCGGACCCGCTTCCTGCGGCCCCCCGAATCGACGTACACAGCCGCGCCGCCCCTGCCGTCGCAGCTTACACCGCATATGCGCTTTTTGAAGTCGGCCTCCTGCATGGCAAAAAAGGCTTGCCGATTTCAGGGGGCGTTGCAATTATATTCCGCTTAAATTTTAGACCATGAAAAAAGCCAATCTGATAATGCTGGGCGCGCCCGGCAGCGGCAAGGGCACGCGCGCCGTGGCCCTCTGCGAAATTCTCGGAATCGTGCAGGTCTCGACGGGGGACCTCTTCAGAAACAACATAAAGGGGGGTACGGAGCTCGGCAGGCTCGCAAAATCGTACATAAACAGGGGAGAGCTCGTTCCGGACGACGTCACGGCCGCAATGGTCAAAGACCGCCTCTCCAAGCCCGACACCGCCGGAGGGTTCATACTCGACGGGTTCCCGCGGACGCTCGCGCAGGCCCGGGCGCTCGACGAAATTCTCGGCGAGCTCGGCGGGGAAATTTCATACGCCCTCTACCTCGACGTTCCGGACGGCGAAATCGTCCGCCGCATATCGGGCAGAATGATATGCTCCGAATGCCAGGCGCCCTACCACAGGGAGTTCAACCCGCCGAAATCCGAGGGCGTATGCGACAAGTGCGGCGGAAAGCTTTTCACCCGCGAAGACGACATGCCCGAAACCGTCCAAAAGCGCCTCGAAGTCTTCCGTTCGACGACGCTCCCGCTCGTCGATTTCTACAAGGCGAAGGGCGTTCTGGTGGAAATTCCGCCCGAGCTGTCCGACAGGGGGGCTGTCGCCGACATGCGCGAAGTCGCCGAAAAACTGGGGCTCTGCGCGCGATGAGGATTTTCTTCGTCGGCGACATAGTGGGCAAGCCCGGCAGGAAGATCCTCGCCGAAAACCTGCCGCGCATACGCGGGAGCCTCGGGGCGGACTTCGTCATCGCAAACGCCGAAAACGCGGCGGGCGGCAACGGGCTGACGAAAAACATGGCCGAAGAGCTCTTCCGCTGCGGCGTGGACGCCATAACCCTCGGCGACCACATCTGGGATCAGCGGTGCTTTGAGGGCGAAATCGGCGCCCTCGAAAGGGTGTGCCGCCCCGCAAACCTGCCTTCGAGCAACCCGGGGCGCACATACCTCATACTCGAAAAAAACGGGCTGAAGCTCGGGGTGTTTTCGCTGCTCGGGCAGACGCTCATGAAGATAAAGGCCAACTGCCCGTTCGCGGCGGCCGGCGAAATGACAGACAGGATCAGGCCGCTGTGCGACGCAATATTTCTCGACTTCCATGCCGAGACGACCTCCGAAAAGGTGTCGATGGCCTGGCACCTCGACGGCAGGGCGCAGGCGGTGGTAGGCACCCATACGCACATTCCAACCAACGACGCGCGCATATTCCCCAAAGGGCTCGCGTTTTTGAGCGACGCCGGAATGACCGGCCCGTGGGCCTCGTGCCTCGGGCGCAAGTGGGAGATAATTTTGCAGAGGTTTATCGACGGGCGGCCGCGCGCCTTTGCGATGGCCGAAGGCGACCCGAGGATCTGCGCCGTATCGATTGAAATCGACGAAAAGTCCCGAAAGGCCGTCTTGATAGAGCCGTTCGTCTACCCGCCCTTTCCGAACACCGCGCAGAAGCTCGCGGAACTCATGGCGGCGGAGGAAGCCGCAAAAAAGGCCTCAGAAGGGGGCGCATCGCAAGCCGGCGCGGAAAGGCCCGCCGGCGCCGGGTAGGGCGCGTCGGCGGCTCGGGAAAATTTTTCCGCGGCCGCATGGCGGCGCGCTCCGGCGGAGGCTCTCCGATACGGGCTATTCGGCACCCGCCTTTTTCGCGGAATTGCCCGCGACGACCGCGTTTTCGGAACCGCGCACAAAGGCGCCTGCCGCCTCCGGATTGCGCGCGTACACGGCGTTGTTTACAAAGAATACGTTTTCGCTGTTTTCAAAGAGCGCGCAGCCGGCATAGCTCTTTGCCGCGGGGGAATCGGAGACCTCTATCCTATTGTCCCGGAAAGTGACGTTTTTCGCAAAATTAGAATAGAGCGACATGGCGAGCATATTTTTGAAGCGGCAATTTTCTATCAAAATGTCGGAAGCGGTCGCCGACTTGTCGAAGCCCCCGGCGCCGTCCGTCCTGCGGCTGCCCGCGAAAATCTCGTGGTACACGCCGTACAGCCCCGAATTTATTTTCGCGTCGGAAAATTCGCAGCCGCGCACGACGATGTTGCGGCAGCCGTATCCCTCCGCCCATTGGCTCATGGAGAAGGCCCGCTGGAAGCGAAGGGGTATGGAAACCCCGTTTTCAAACCTGCAATTTTCTATCGTGGCGCCGCTCGACTGCATTATGCCCCTGCCCGCGTGGTTCTTGAAAACGCAGTCTTTTATAAGTATGTTGCGCATGCGGCGCGACGCCTTCTGGAGAATGTACCCCTTCCCGTCCGCGCCGCCGGCAAACGGGGAATCGAGGCGCGCAACGCCGCCTTTTACGGACAATATTTTCGCCCTGAAATTCGCCGGGGTGTAGTCGGCGTTAAACGCCTCAACTTCGTCACCGGGGGCGGCGCTTATATAGCCGGCCCCTCCCCTGTTCAAAAATCTGAAGGTGTCGGGCGAATCGAATTTTCCGAACGCGGCCTTGTCGTGAAAATTGAAAATGTCGTCCTGGTTGAGGGTTGCGCGCAGGCCGACGAGCTTGGCAAACCCGCCGTTGGACGTGCAGTGCACTACGTCGGCCGTGGTGGAGCATGGCCTCCCGTCCCGCGGGACAAACGAGACGTTCACCGCCTGCCAGTGCGAAACGCCGCCCTTTACGAGAAACCCCATTCCGCGGCAGGAGTAGACGTCGATATTTTCAAAAGCAATGTGCCGGCTGTCCGAAATTTCAAAGGCGTTTTTCCCGTAGTATTGGTGCATTATGCGGTAGGTTCTGCCGACGAGCGCCCTGTTTGAAATCCAAAAGTTTTTCTTCGCGGAATATTCGCCCGGGAAGTCCCCGGGACGCGGCAGTCCGACGGGCGCGACGCCGGGGTAAATGCGCGCCCTGTTGGGGGAAAGCCATTCGTTTTTGGTGCCGTAATGCCCGTCGCCCGTTCCAAAATACGCGGAGCCCCTCTCGTTGGAAATCCACTCGCACTTCTCGTCCATGAGGCTCATCACCTTTATCGGCATCGGCTTTCCATAGAGGGGGTGCCTCCCGCAGCCGACAAACTCCACGTCTATGTAGCTCTCGCCCCCCTTGTCCGCGCGCTTTCCCACGACCTTGGCGAACGAGCCGAGCGGGTCGGTCTCCCAGTCCCAGTCGATTTTCAAGTCGCGCATTTTTACGCGGAGGCAGTTTTTTATGGAGAAATTGGGCCTGCCCTCCGTCCTTCTGAAAACGAGGGTCGCCCCCCTGCCGTCGACGAGCAGGTCGCGGAGGGATTCCATCTCCACGCCGTCCGAGACGAAGCACCTGTACGTCCCCGGGGCGAGTTCGAGCCTCGACGCCCCGATTTCCCGGCAATGCGCCAGCGCCCTGTTGAGGGCGGCCGCGCAGTCCGTACTGCCCTGCGAAAACCCGAAATCGGCCGCCTTTACTACGGGACCGGAAGACTTCGGAAGCTCCACTTCAAAGTCCGCGCATCCGGTCGGGGCCGGTGGAAGCCCGCCGGAATATGGCGCGGAATCGGCGGAAAACGGAACAAACTCGACCCCCTTTTTCAGAAGCCTCTCCGGAAGATCCGCGGCCGACGGAGGGAGGGCGGCGGAAAGCGCGCAGGCGGAAAAAAATGCGAAAAAAAACGCGGGGAACTTCATTTGCCGCCACGATATGAAAGCCCGCGCTCCGGGCAAGCGCAAAATGCGCCTTTGAGCCGGCCCGACGCAGCTTTCGGGAAATCCGCCAGTCAGCCAGCGCGCCATATTCCCTATTTGACGCGCAGCTCGTACCGCCCCCCTCGCCGGCGCAGCGAGCATTCCGCGCCGTAGGCCATGCCGAGGTTTTTGGAGGTCAGCACCTTTGCAATCCCGCCCGACGCCAGAACCCTTCCGCCCTTTATTATAATCGCGTGCGTAAACGACGGCGGTATTTCCTCCACATAGTGGGTCGCCATGACGATCGCGGGAATTTTTTTGGAGCGCGCGAGGCCGTCGAGAAACTCGACGAACTTTCCGCGCGCGACCGGGTCGAGGCCCGTGCACGGCTCGTCGAGAAACACGACCGAAGGCCTGGCCATCAGCGCGCGGGCAATCAGCGCCTTCTGCCGTTCGCCCTGCGAAATGTACTCCCAGCAGTCGTCCACAAGCCCCCCTATGCCAAGCTCCCTCATCTTTTCGTACGCCTCGAAAATCAGCGGCCTCGTGATTTTGCCCCAATAGTTTATCTGCGCGAACTTTCCGCTGACAACCACCTCGAGAACTTTCTCGTCGGGGTTTATCTTGCGCTTGACCTGGCTTCCGACGAGGGCGATCTTCTCGCGCATTTTCTGCCAGTTGTATGTGGAATACTTTTTGCCGTCAACCCACATGTCGCCGGAAGACGGCGTGTTGTAAGCGCATATCGCCGAAAGCAGGGAGGTCTTTCCCGCGCCGTTTGCGCCCAGCAGAACCCACCGCTCGCCCTCCAAAACCGTCCAGTCTATCCCGTCGAGAATCTTGCGCCCGGCCTCGAACGAGAGCCCGCGCGCCTCCAGGATTTTTTTTTCTTTTGCCTTTTGCCCCGCGATTTTCATTATTGTCCGTCTAATATTTATTATGAGCGGCGAAATTCACAGCAAGATAATTCTGGCGTCAGCCTCGCCGAGGCGCAGCGAGCTGCTCGCGCGGGCGGGAATACCCTTTGAAGTACGCGTCTCGGACGCGGCCGAGGACAATTCGCAGGGAACCGAGCCCTCGGAGCTCGTGCGCCGCAACGCCCTCGCAAAGGCCCTGTCCGTGGCCGCGCTCTTCCCGGAAAGGACGGTTCTGGGCGCGGACACCATAGTTTCGCTCGGCGGGAAAATCTACGGAAAGCCCGCGGACCTGCTTGGCGCCGAAAAGATGCTGCGCGAACTATCGGGCAGGACGCACTCGGTGTTCACGGGGGTGGCGTTTGCAAAGGGCGGCGGAGGGAAGTCGGCGGCGTTCGCGGAGGAGTCGCGCGTGACGTTCAAAACCCTCTCAGGCGCCGAAATTTCGGAATATCTGAGATGCGTGGACGCGCTCGACAAGGCCGGCGCGTACGCCGCGCAGGAGCGGGGCGCTATGATAATAGAAAAAATAGACGGCAACTTGGACAACGTGATGGGCCTGCCGTGCGGGCTCGTGAAGAGGGAGCTGCCGAAATTTGAACGGCAGTAAGCGCAAATGGGCGGAAGGGCTTCGGCTGAAATAGACATATACGAGAGCGGCAGTGCGGCCGACCGCGCCGCCGTCGCCGCCGGAATATCCGCCGCCCTCCTGCTGCACCTCGCCGCGTACTATTTGACGCCGGATCAGTTTGCGGAATTTTCGCCCCCCGCCGGCGCCCCCGAAGAGCTGAAACTCGAAATCCTTCCGCCTCAAATTTCAAGAAAACTCCCGGATTTCGTCGAGGCCAATCCGCTTGCGAACACGCAAAAGCCGGCGTCCGCCGACGCCCCGGAATCCTTTACAGACCAGCGCGCCGCCGACATGATAACCGACCCCTCTTCAAAGTCGAAAATGCCGTACGTCGAGGGCGAGATAAAAGACGGCAAAAAAATAGTCTCGGGCGCGAGCTCCCCCGAGGATATCCTGAACCCGCAGCAGCCGTTCGAGACCCTGCAAAGGCCGCTCGAACAGCCGGCCCGGGTATCCGAATTTCCGAAAACGGAACCCGGCCCGTCCGCGGCGCGTCCAGCGGGCTCCGAATCTCCGGCGGCAGACGCGGGCTCGGGCGCCGCCGCGCCCGCAAAGCCCGCGGAGGGGTTGCCCAAATCCGCCGGAGACGGCGAAAGCCCGGCCTCCATTCCCGAAAATTCGGACGCCCGGACGCCTTCCGACCGGATTCCGGACGGGAGCGAAGGCGAGCCGGCCGGGCGCGCGCCGGAAGGCTCCCCGAAAAACTTCCCGGCCGACGGCGCCCCGAAAACCCCGGCGGACGGCGCCGCCCCGGGCGCGTCAGGCGGAACGCGCGTTTCCGCCGACCCCCGCCCCGCCCCCGGCGCCCCGACCGCGGACGAGGCGCTGCCCTCCCCCAAGCCGCGCCCGTATCTGAGCATGAGAATCCCCGCCGGGCCGCTCGCCGACAACCGCACGCGCGCGAGCATGCAGGGAACGATAGCGGTGGACTCGCGCTTCAGCGAATTCGGGGCGTACCAGCAGAGAATGATAGAGGCGATTTCGCGCCAATGGAACCTGCTCGGCTCGCAGTACGACCTCAACACGGCGGTCAACACGACGGTCGTAATAGAATATTCCATAGACAGAACCGGCGCGCTCGCCTCAATCTCCGTGCTCTACTCCAACTCCACCAACACGGGCCGCGGGCTCTGCGAGCAGTCAATCCTGACCACCGCCCCCTACGGCGAATGGACGGGCGAAATGGTTTCCGCGCTCGGCGGACAAAACCAGGACGTGCGCATAACTTTCCACTACCGATGAACGACGTCGAAAACACAGTAAAAAGCATACCCCTTGCGCCCGGATGCGAAATCGCCGCCACAGACCCGCGCGGGATAGTCGCCATATCGAAGAGGGCGGGATACGCATCGCACCCCAACCCCGGCGGGGCAAGGGGAAAGCCGATGGTGCTCGCGCCCTACAATTTCGAGGGGGAATATTTTTCATGGGAGGGCGAAGACGGGCGGAAGCGCAGGCTGTGGCTCGCAAACCGGCTCGACTCCCCGACCTCGGGAATAGTCATAGCCGCCGCGAACCCCGAGGCGGCGGAGGCGGCAAGGGAGGCTTTCCGCGCCCGGAAGGCCGAAAAAATTTACCGCGCCATATGCGTATGCCGCGCGCCCGCGCGCTCCGGACTCTGGCGCGACACGCTCTTCGAGCGCAAATTTGCGGGGTTCGTGCGCAACTGCGCGCTGCGCACGCCGACGGGGGCCGCCAAAAGGGCCGAGGCTAAATTTTCGGTCGAGGGGTTCGATAAAAACAATTACGGAGTGTGCCTCGTGAGGCTCGAACCGCTCACGGGGCTGACGCACCAGCTGCGCGTGCAGTGCGCAAAACACGGCATGCCCATACTCGGCGACGCCACCTACGGCAATTTCGGCGCAAACAAAAGGATCCGCGCCGCAGCGGGAATCGGCAGGCTCTTCCTGCACTGCTCGCAGACCTCCCTGCATCTCGAGATCGGGGGGACGGCGGCGGACTTCGCCGCGTCCGCCCCGCTGCCCGAGAGCTTCGGGGCAGTAATGGAAAGGCGCAAGGACTGACGCATGAATATTTTTACCGCAATGGCGAAATCGTTTTCGCCGCCGGCCGCCTACGAGGAGGCGGCATTTGAATGGAAGTGGAAGGCCGCGGCGTACATTTTGGCGCTGTCGGCGGTATGCGCGGCGGCCACGTGCGCCCTGTCCGCAAAGACGGTCTCCGACTTCTACGAAAACTTCATACTGCCCTCGGTTCCCCTCATGGAGTCCGTGGAGATTTCGCGCGAGGGCGTCAAGACCCCGGACGGGAAGCCGGTTGAATTAAAGTCGCCCTCCGGCAGGACGTTTGCCGTCGCCACCCCCGGAAAGCTCGACGCCGCGGCCGTAAAGGGACTGGCGTTTTCTTTGGAGCGCGACAGGCTGTCCTTTTACGGCGCCGGATTCGAGCAGTCGGTTCCTCTGGAAAGCTTCATTCCGCCCGGCGGCTCGGCAAGGCTTTCGGACCTGTTTCCGCCTAAGGGCGCAATGCTCTGGGCGATACTCCCGGCAGTGTTCTTCGCGGCGTCGCTCTTTATGAACGCAGTCTACGCGCTTGCAATGGGGCTTGCGGCCAAGACGCTCGCGCTCGGCGCTATGCCGTCGCTCGGATACTGGAAGTGCGCGAAAATCGCCATGCTCGCAATAACCCCGCCGACGCTGATAGACCTTCTGCTCATGGCGCTCGTGGGGGCGCCGATGCCGGGGCTCGCGTTCGCCGCGATCGCCGGGGCGCTCGTATGGATCTCCGTGCGCGCCATCGCAAAGGGCCGCCCCGCCGCCGCTTAAAAAGCTTGCGCGAAATCCGAAAAGGGGGAAGATAGGCAATTTTACCGACAATGGAAAACGCAAGAAGAGAAACGCAATCCCGCGGCAACCCGGCGGACGCGCCCGCGCATGGGGCGCCCGTGCCGCTCTATGAAGAGGGCTTCAAGGCGGAAAGCGACTACATTTCCACCCTGCCCGACGTTCAAAACGCCGACAAAAACTCCATAAGCGGCGCCAACGTCCCGATAATGCAGGTTGGAATGCACAATTTCAAAATGCCGCTCAAATTCCTCACCAGGAGCTGCGAGGTCAGGGAGGCGGAGGCGTCGGTGACGGCAACGGTGTCGCTCGCCGCGGACGCCAAGGGCATAAACATGTCGAGGATAATGCGGGTGTTCTACCTGTTCGCCGACAGGGTGTTCACGCCCGACCTGCTCGAAGAGATCCTCGTCAAAATGAAGGAGCAGCTCAAAACCTCCCGCGCGAGAATAAAAATCGACTTCAGCTACCCGATACTTCAGACGAGCCTGCGCAGCAATTTGAAGGCCTGGCAGTACTACAAGTGCTCCTACGAGGGGACGATGGACGACCTCGACATTTTCAGGAAGTTCATAGTGTTCGACTTTGTGTACTCGTCCGCCTGCCCCTGCTCCTCGGAGCTCAGCGAGCACGCGCGCAGGACGCGCAATGTCTACTGCGTGCCGCACTCCCAGCGCAGCAAGGCGCGCATATCGGCCGAGATAGAGGGCTCGTCGCACGTGGCGATAGAGGACATGCACGCAATCTGCCTCGGGGCGCTGCACACCGAGACGCAGACGATGGTGCGGCGAGAGGACGAGCAGGCGTTTGCGGAGCTGAACGGCGCGTACGTGAAATTCATAGAGGACGCCGCCCGGCTGCTCTACGCCGGGTTCAACGCCGACAAGCGCATCAAGGATTTCGAGATAGCCTGCATGCACCTTGAAAGCCTGCATTCGCACGACGCCGTCGGCGTAATCTGCAAGGGCCTACCCGGGGGGTTTAAGGCCGACTTCAAGGATTTCGGCAGCCTGCTCTGCTGACGCCCCTCCGGCTTCCGGGCGCGGTTTTCCGTTCCCGCCGGCACGCCGCGAAACGCCGGCCGGGGCGAAAAGGGCGCGCGCACCCGCCCGCAACCCGCGAGGAGTTTCCCGCCGTTATGTCCGTGCCGCGCAAATTTTTTTACCGTATTGACTTTTCCCGGAAATAACCCATTGCGGGCTTGAAAAGCGCCCGTGGCGCCGCTTTAATTGCGACTATGGAAATTCGGAAAATATCGAGAAGGAAATTTATCGCAAATTCCGCCCTCCTCGGAGGGGCAATGTTCCTGCCGCGCGCCGCAAAAGCCGCAAAAGCGGACCTCAACGGCAAAATGAACGTGGCCCTCATAGGCGTGGGCGGAATCGGCTCGCTCTCAATTTCAACGCTGCGCGACTTCGACCGGGCGAGATTCTCCGCCTTTTGCGACGTGGACGACGCGCGCGCGGCGAAAGGGTACGGGGAATTTCCGAATGTCCCGAAATTCCGGGATTTCCGCAAGATGCTCGACAAAATGGGGCGCGAGATAGACGGCGTCGTGATTTCGACGCCCGACCACATGCACTACCCGATAGCCGCCTGGGCGCTGAAGGCGGGCAAGCATGTATACTGCCAGAAGCCCCTCGCAAGGACCGTCTGGGAAACCCGCAAGCTCAGGGAGATCGCCGAGGGCTCGGGGCTCGTCACCCAAATGGGCAACCAGGGGCACACTTTTGACGGCTGGCGTTCCGTGAAAGAATGGAGCGACGCCGGAATCATAGGGAAAATCGAGGACATATACAGCTGGACCGACCGCCCGATATGGCCCCAGGGGGCTCTGGGCCGCCCGCCGGAGGAGGCCGTGCCCGCCTCTCTCGACTACGGGTTGTGGCTCGGCGTCGCGCCCTACGCGCCGTACTCGCCTAAATCCACGCACTTCAACTGGCGCGGATACCGCGACTACGGCACGGGCGCCGGCGGCGACATGGCCTGCCACGTCCTCGACGTCTCGTACTCGGCTTTCGACCTCGGCCTGCCCCGGAAAATAAGCGGAGATTCCACCGAATATTCGGAATTCGCGTGGCCGATGCAGACAACCGCCCACTTGGAATTCAAAAACCGCCGCGGAGCGAAGGGCAAAATCCGCCTGCACTGGTTCGACGGGGGGCGCAGGCCGAAAGACGTGAAGCGCGTGGACCAAAACTTTATAGACGACCCGAAGACGAAAAACGGCACGCTTATCGTGGGGACGAAAGAAACGGTATTCGTGAATGAATACGGTATGAACCCCGCGGTTTTCCCCCGCGAGAAGATGGTGGAACTCAAGCGCTCGGGCGCCCTGCCCGCGCCCTCCGTACCGCGCTCGCAGTTTGCGGGCAACCCTCAGCGCGAATGGGTCGCCGCATGCTTCGACGGAAAGCAGCCGCCGGCGAATTTCTCGTACGCCTCCGAATTTACGGAAATGTCGCTATTGATGCTCGTGCCGATTTTCGAGAGGGGAAGCCTCAAATACGACGCGGAAAAAATGGCGTTCTCCGGGCGTCCGTCGGCGGACAAATACCTGTCGTCGCTCTACGAATACAAGCGCGAATTCATTGCGTAGCGCGCCGCCTCCGCATGCGCCCGTTCCAAAAGCGCGCGGGGCGCGCGGGCGGAACCGGGCGCCGGGCAGCATATCAGACAAAGCCCGTGATGCCCCCGTTCCCTGCGCAGATGTTTGAAAGATGAGATTAAACGGGAAATGCCGGGAGGATATTGCGGGAAATTAAAGGCGTTGGGGCGGAGTTTGCGGCCGGATTTGAGTTTGGAAACTTTTTGCGCCGGTGCCCCTAAATGAAGTAAGATTTGTAAAGGTTTTTCGCAATGTTTCGCGCTTTTGCGTCCAGCCCGCGATTCACGCGCCGGATTGGGAAAAGGCCCCGGCAACGGATTTGCAAGGGCCTTGAAAGGAATTGCAGCGCCATCGTTTCTGCGCGGCGCGGACGCCGGCGTCGGAGGGGCAGAAGGGATACCCAAAGCGTGCCGCAAACTCTATCATGGCGAGGTTTGCGATGCCCGCGGGG
>DBGCYC010000113.1:0-4204 GCA_048390825.1 Candidatus Merdousia sp. | reverse complement strand
CTACGGGATTTTCGCAAGCAACGGCATACTCTTCAACCACGAATCCGAGCGCAGGGGCGAGACGTTCGTCACGCGCAAAATCACGCGGGCGGCGGGCAGGATAAAGCTCGGGCTCCAGGACAGGCTGGTGCTCGGCAACATGGACTCCAAGCGCGACTGGGGCTACGCGCCCGAATACGCGGAGGGCATGTGGAGAATCCTCCAGGCCGAAAAGCCCGGCGAATACGTCCTCGCCACAAACGAGACCCACACCGTGCGCGAATTCGCCCAGCTTGCGTTCGCGCGGCTTGGAATGGACATTGAATGGAGCGGCAAAGCCGAAAACGAGCGCGGAATATGCCGCCAGACCGGCAAAACCGTCATTGAAATCAGCCCGCGCTACTACCGCCCCACCGAGGTGGACTTCCTGCTCGGAGATCCCGCAAAAGCGAAAAAGGAGCTCGGCTGGGAGCCAAAGACGACCTTCGAGAAGCTCGTTGAGATAATGACGGACGCGGATTTCGAGCTCGCCAAAAGGGAGGCGGCTTTAAGGTAGCGACATGAAGCCGTCCGACAAAATTTACGTCGCGGGCAGCGGCGGCATGGTGGGCTCGGCGATAGAGAGGGCGCTGCGCTCCTCGGGATACGGAAACATTGTCGGGAGGACGCACGGCGAGCTCGACCTCACTAACCAGGCGCAAACGCTCGAATTTTTCATGGACGAACGCCCGGACGCCGCCGTAATCGCCGCGGCCAAGGTTGGCGGGATATACGCCAACTCCGCGTATCCTGCGGAGTTTATCGAAGTCAACCTCGCAATCGCGCTCAACACCATAACGGCGGCGCACAGAGCCGGCGTAAAAAGGCTGCTCTACCTGGGCAGCACCTGCATCTACCCGCGCATGGCGCCCCAGCCGATACCCGAGAGCGCCCTGCTCTCCGGCCCGCTCGAGGAAACCAACGAAGGGTACGCGATAGCCAAGATTGCGGGGCTGAAGCTCTGCGAATTTTTCCGCAAGCAGTACGGTGTCTGCTACCACAGCGCGATGCCGACCAACCTCTACGGCGAGGGCGACAACTACCACGAAAAGAACTCCCACGTCCTTCCGGCGCTCATTCGCCGCTTCCACGAGGCGAAGGAAAAGGGCCTCGAAAAAGTGGAGCTGTGGGGAACCGGCTCCCCCCTGAGGGAATTTCTGCACGTAGACGACCTCGCGGAAGCGTGCGTCATGCTGCTGAACCTCGACAACCCGCCCGACCTCGTAAACCTCGGCAGCGGAGAGGAAGTGACAATAGCGGAGCTCGCGGAAATCGTCGCCGAAACGGTCGGATACAGGGGCGGGATAACGCGCGACCTCTCCAAGCCCGACGGCACCCCGCGCAAGCTCTGCGACACCTCCCTCCTGCGCTCCCTCGGCTGGAAGCCCAAATACGATATCCGCTCGGGGGTGGCGGCCGCCTACAAAAGCTTCAAAGAAGAGCTCGCCTCCGGCAAAATCAGAATGTAGGCGCGGAACTCCCCGCTCCGCCGAAGCGGAAAGGGGAAAGGCGCATTTTTCCCGTTTTGACCGGCGGAGATACGAATTCGGCCAAGAAGTTGAAGCGGAATATCCTGGAGATCGCTTCGGCAACCGCATTCGCCCGGACATGGACTAAAATTATGAAGAAATTTACAGTTTTCTTTTTTGCTCTGGCCGCATTTTCAAGGGCGTTTGCGGGGATTTTCCTTCTGAACGGTACGTCGTCCGGCGATACTTCTTATGACGTCAATAAGGTATGGAAGAACGACGACATGCTCTGCTGGGCGGCGGCGGCTTCAAACGCCATAAAATATTGGCAAAATTCCCACGTTTCCGAAGGCTTCGAGCTCCCGGCGGGAACTCCCTGCGGAAGCTATTCCGCCCCCTACAATTCGGACATATTCAAGACCTTTTTTGAAAACTGGACAAACGCCGGCGGATACGCGGGAAACGCGATGCAGTGGTAGTTCTCGGGCGAAGTTCCAATCGTCGGCGCGGGGGGATCCGAATTGAAGCCCGGCGCCGAAGGCGGAGGCTACTGGAACGACGTTTTCAATTTCAAAGAAATCGGCGACGTATTCGTTACTTTCGTTTTTTTCGAGAATTACACCCGCAAGGACGATCTGAAAACCGCCCTCGACGAGCTCATCGCGGAGAACATTTCAATGACGGCGGCGATATACACCGATTCCGGCGGCGGACACGCGATAAGCGTTTGGGGGTATGAATACGACGATGAGCTCGGCGGGATAACCGGGCTTCTGATAAGCGACCCAGACGACGACTATCTCGGGTCTCGTCGTCGGCGTGGAGTGGGACGAGGGGGATTCCCGCTGGTATTTGCAGGAATATTACGGAATGAACAACTGGTATCTGGGGAATATAACGGCGCTCGATCTCGGAGTGGAAATTCCGGAACCCTCCCTGTGCGCGGCGATTCTCGGGGCGGCGGCCCTCGCCCTTGCCGGATGCCGCAGGCCGGCGGCGGCGCGCCGGATTGCGCCCGCTTCCGGGCGCGGGACGGGCGCTTTTTTACGGGGAGCTTGCCGCATAGGCGGACTGCCGCTCGGGATTTTCGCGCCGATTTTGCTTTTGGCGGTTTCGGCCGTTTTGTGCCGCGCAAATGAAAAACATGCGGATTTAATGGTGAGGCTGTCGAAAATCGAAGTGCGCATGGAGTATTTGGAGGCGTACAACGCCCTTTTGAAAGAGGAGATTCTCGCCTCCGTCAAACTGGAGCCGGGAGTGCTTGCGCTATACGCAGTCTGCGACAAGGACGCCCCTAACAAAATTTCGATACTCGAAATTTACGAGAGCGAGGCCGCATACAAAAGGCACGTAGAAAGCCCGCACTTCCAAAAATACAAGCGCGAAACCCTGAAGATGGTAAAGTCGCTCGAGCTGAAAGACGTGTCCGCGCTGATTCCGGACATGAAAATAAAGTAAGCGCGCCGGAACTTGCGCCGCAAAGCCCGGAGAATGGGCAAAGGCGGAAGCGGGGCGGGAAATCCATAGCCCGCGGGATAGCCAAACTCCGCCCCATGTTTGGCAGGGCGCGGAAAACTTTCGTCCCTTCCTGCCGCATTTTCCGCGCGCCGCCCGCGCATGCGGCACGCCTGGAAAAAACCAGCACAAACCGCCTGTTCAGCGCCATAAAAAAGCCGCGCCCCAAACAGGGCGCAGCCATCAAATGGGTGCAGGGAGTGGATTTGAACCACTGACCTTCAGGTTATGAGCCTGACGAGCTACCATGCTGCTCCACCCTGCGTCAATTTTTAAGGTTTTAGCAAATTTCCCTATCGGAACGATTGCAAGAAAAAAAATCCGTTTCCGGGATTTTTTTGCGTTTTTCCGGTTCCGACGCGCTCGTCGCGCCTAAAACGGAGGGAAAAAGCGTTTTTTGAAGGCGTTCACGTCAGTGCGCGCCTCGAAGATTTTGAAGATTTCCGCGCATACCGCGGCGTCCTCAAACGCGTCGTGGTGCCTGAACCCGCCGATGCCAAAGGTTCGGGCGAGCTCGTCGAGACGGTTGCCCCCGCGCCCGCGCAGACGCCGGCTTATGGAAAGCGTGCATATATAGTCGAACTCCCGGGCGTCGGGAGGCCTGTATTCCGCGAGCGCCGCGCGCAGGCACGACATGTCGAAACCCGCGTTGTGCGCCACGACGTTGTCGGACAGAAACGGCCTTATCTTTCTCCATACTTCGGGGAAAGTCGGCGCGCCGCGCACGTCGTCGGGGGTTATGCCGTGCACGCTCATGCACCGCCAGTCGAAATGCGCGCGGGGGTCAACCAGCGTGCCGAGAGTGGCGACCGTCTCCCCGTTCTCGACGCGCACAAGTCCCACCGCGCATATGGAGCCCCTCGAGCAGTTTGCCGTTTCAAAGTCTATGGCGGTGAAATCCATTTGAATCCAATAATTTTGCCCTCTCCCATACAAGTCAACAAATTTGCATAATCCCGCGGCAAGACGCCGATGCGAGGGCGGCAGTGCCAGTGCGAAACGCACTTCCAGGCGCAAAGTGCGCCAGCCAGCGGCAGTGCCGGTGCGAGGCGCACTGCCATTGAAGGGGGGCGGGCGCAAGGTGCGCCGGCCATAGAAGGGGTAAACCCCTTACGAAGATTGGCTGCGCCAATACTTCTATCCCCATTGTAAACCCCAACAAATAACGAACCTCTCATGGGAGGTTCGGACGGCACGGGCCG
>DBGCYC010000112.1:0-30152 GCA_048390825.1 Candidatus Merdousia sp. | reverse complement strand
GCAATCCGCGCTGTTCTCGGGCGCAAGGTGCGCCGGCCATTGAGGGGGATACCCCCTGCGGCGATTGGCGAAGCCAATGCGCCTACCCCCTTAAATAGCAATTGTGTAAGTATAATTCCTATCTTGGATAAAATACAGACGCATTTTATCCTTCCCGGAAGCCTTATTTTATAACCTCGCTGCGCTTCGGATAAAATAAGCTTTCGTTTTCATTACGCCAAATCATGGAACTGGGGATTTTCAGAACGAACTTCGGAAGCGTTAGATTTATACGAGGGATAGCCCTATTGCGTGAGCAATGGGCGTAAGGGGACTTGCCCCCTTCTATGGAGCCTCGCACCCGCCCGAACTTCGGAAGCATTAATGAACCTCCCATGAGAGGTTCGTTTTTTGTTGGGGTTTGGGAAGGGGATAGGCGTATTGCGTAAGCAATCGCCGTAAGGGGCTATGCCCCTTCTATGGAAGCGGCAGTGCCGCTGGCCGGCGCGCCTTGCGCCCTTCTATGGTTGGCGCGACTTGCGCTCGCCTTCGCATCGGCATTTGTTACTGGCGGTAGAAGTATTGGCTCGGCCAATTTTCTCAAGGTTAGTATCCATTAAATGGTTGTCCGTTAAATCTATCGGAGCCATTTTGCCCAATCCGCCCTAAACGACGAAACGTTTTCCGGGGTGGCCGATAGCGGCTTCAAGAGCCTTTCCTTTTCCGGAGGGTCGCGCTTTTCGACGGCTTTTTCCGCGAGCGCGCGCATGGCGAAATACCCCCAGCCGTACCAGTCGTCGTACACGCACGAGTCAAGCTGGCCGCTCGAAAGGTAGAAATCGAGCTGCGGCAGGGAGCCGAGGCAAAAGGCGAAAATCCTGTCGGCGTCGGGCTTTATCGGCACCATGTTCGAGAGCGCGCGGGGGTCAAAAAATATTTCCCCGTAGTTGTCGCGGCGCATTATGTCGACGGCATGCGCGGAGGCGTAGTCGGAGTAGGAGGCGATATTGAGGGTTTCTGCGGGTTTGGCGAACTCGAACAGGGCGCGGGCCTCCTCTTCCGAAACGGGCGACGAGAGAAATTTTCCGAAAGAGCCGGCCTCGGGGAAATAGCAGTAGTTTGCAGGCTTTGCGGAGCCCGAGAGGCGCCCGATTTCCCGCTTGGCGAGCTCTATTGCGGCCTTGGAATCCGTGCCGCAGAAGTACGCCGCGCCCTTTACGCGCGCCCCGGCGGCCGCCACCGGGAAGCCCGACCCGGCGAGCTCCGCCACTTTGCCCTCGATGGCGGAGGGGTCTACCGGTACGACGAGGGCCCCGGCGAACCCATCGAGGTAGGCCTTCGAGAGCTCGGAAATCTGGCGTCCGGCGGAGCGGTCGGCGGAAAAGAATTCGAGCGACATTTCCGTCGCGTATTTTTTTGAGAGCTCCGAGAGGGCGTCGCGCGCGCCGTTGAAAATCGCGGAATTGGCCTGATTGCGGGCGTCGGGCGAGAGGAACGCGAATTTCAGCCCCCCGGCCCCGGGCGCAGACGCCGCAGACAGCGCGGCAAGCGCGAAAATTATTGCGTTTTTTAGCTTCATTTTGGGTCGTCCTTTCCGGCGGAAACGGTTTGATTCAAAGTTTCGGATTTTCCGGGGGGCGCTGAGGCGGCGAGCATTTCGCCGAAAAACTCCGCGGCCTCCGAGCACGCCTTCGACGCGAGGGCGCGGCGTACGGCCCTTGTCCTGGCGTCCGCCCCGGAGAGGAATTTGGAGTCGCACACAGCGAAAAATGCGGCGGCCGTCCGGCGCGACGGGAACACGGCGATTTCGTTTGCGCACCCCTGGAAAAAGGAGGAGGTTATTTGGGCCGGCAGCCCTCCGCGCGACGAGTCCCGCCACCCCATGCCGAGCCGCGATAGCGGCGGGGAGACCCTGCGGCGGGCGAGCGCAGAGTCGGCGCGGGCGGCGGTTTCTGCGGCGAGCCAGCCGGCGCACTCGCGCGGGGCGAGGGCCACGGCGTAGGCGGGGAACAGCGCGGAGTCAAACGCCCTGTACTTGGGCTCCCGTATTCCCACGGGCCCGAAAAAATACCTGTTCATGAACGCCGCAAATGACTTTTTCAGGTTTTTTTGAAGCTTGGAATTTTCGTAGCCGAGCGCGTACCCGACCGCCGCGGCGCATATTGGCGAATATTTTCCGCCGTCGCCCGCCACGCCGTCCGAAAAGCGCTGGGCGGAAAATTCGAGCAGGTCGCGGGGCTCGGACGACGCTGGGAAGAGCCTGGCGTCCGACGGGTTGAAGCCGGCCCGCATGAGGAGCATGTTTTCAAAATCGGCGCGCTTCTCGGCGCCTTTCGGTGGCGAGAAGAGCGAAAACCTTTCGGGAACCGCCCATTTGAAATCGAGCCTGCCGGCGTCCGCCATTTTTACGGCGGCGAAAGTCACCGCCGCGAAAGACGACCCGCCGAGCGGCAGCGCCCTGCCTTCCGCGCGTTTTCTGAGCTCCGCGCCGTTTTCGGCGGCGGGAATCCCGACGGCCTCGGCGAGGACTATCCTCCCGTTTTGGGCTATGCACACGACGCCGTAGGGGCACCGCGCCTCCCTTAGAAGCCCCTCAAAGCGCATTTTCAGGAGTCCGAGCCTGCGCCCGGAGCCGTCGGAACCGTCAAAGAGGCCGGGGGCCGCAAAGAGGGCTGCCGACGAGAGAAGAAATGCGGAAAATGCCGCCGTATACGACATCGCTCAGAGTTTGAAGCGCTTTATCGGCAGCCTGCCCGCCTTGGATTTCAGCCAGCCGGCGAGATCCGCGGGCAGCGCCATTTCGTCGAGCAGTTCGCCGAACATGCAGGAGCGCGTCTTGACGAATCGCGCAAGGCAGGACATGTCGAGCGTCAGATCCACGGGGCGGTCGCCGGCGACGGGTTCGACGAATTCGTCCGGGGAAAGCCCGAACTTCTCCGCGATTCTGCGGGCCATTTCGTACCGGCTCAGCGGCTCCAGGCCGGCGTAGTGGTATATCCCCGTGAGGTTCGGCCTCTCGCAGAGCTCGACGAGCAGGTCCCCGAGCCTGCCGGCCGAGAGTGGGCATTTTATTTCGTCCGTGCGGCACGGGGTCTTTTCCCCCTCCGCCCACCGGCGGAGCAGCTTTTCGTGCAGCGACCGGCGCTCCGTCAGGCTGTTGCCGCTGATGTGGCTCAGGCGCAGGACTACGGAGATCGGCGCGGCGGCTTTGAGGACGCGCTTTTCGGCCATCAGCTTGGTGGTCCCGTAGAGCGTGCACGGCATGGGCACGTCCGTATTCCTGTACGGCGCGTCGGAGCCGTCGAAAACCATGTCGGTTGAGAGGTGTATGAAGCGCGCGCCCACGTGGTTGGCCAGCTGGGCGAGCCTCTCGGGGAGGGCGGCGTTCATCTTTTCGGCGAGCTCCGGATTGGCGTCGACGTCCGCGGGGCTGGAAACCGCCGCGCAGTTTACTATGGCGTCCGGAAAGGCGTCGAGAACCGCGCGCTGCACGGCGTTTTCGTCGAGCAGGTCGCAACGCACGGCCGTGACGTTGCGCATCGGCGGAAGCTCCTTTGAGCCGCAGACGGCTATTATCTTGTGGCCCTCGGAGGCGGCGGCCCTAACGAAATTGTAGCCCGCCAGCCCCGTCGCGCCCGTGCAGTATATGAGCATGTTTTTGACGGAAAAATTGAAGTTCTTCGCTTGCAAAAAAGGGGCGGAAGGCAGATAATCCGCCCATTTTTTAATAGGTTCAGATTATGAAACCAGACAAAATAGTAAAGAAGCAAATCTTAAATCTTCCCGTGTACGAGACGGGCAGGCCGATAGAATATGTGGCGCGCGAATTCGGGCTCGACCCTGACGGGATACTGAAAATGGCCTCGAACGAAAACCCGCTCGGGCCCTCCCCGAAGGCGGTTGAGGCGGTGAAGGGGCATCTCGGCACCCTCAACTACTACCCCGACGGCGGCTGCTACGAGCTGCGCCAAAAGCTTTCAAAAAAATGGGGGCTGGCGCCCTCGCAGTTCGCGTTCGGCAACGGTTCCAACGAAATCCTCGAATTCATCGCCCAGTGCTTTGTGGGCGAAGGCGACGAGACGGTGTTCGGGGCGCAGTCGTTCATAGTCTACAAGCTCGCCACGATTTTCATGGGGGGCGTGTGCAAAAGCGTGCCCATGCCCGGGCTGAAATACGACCTCGACGCCATGCGCGACGCCGTGACCGACAGGACGAAAGTCGTGTTCATGACCAACCCGAACAACCCGACCGGGTGCGTCGTGCCGCAGTCGGAGGTCGAGAATTTCGTCAGGTCGCTGCCCGACCACGTCGTATTCTGCTATGACGAGGCCTATACCGAATACCAGGAAAACCCCGTGGACCTACGCGGCCTCGTCGCCGAGGGCAGAAACGTGGTATGCCTGAGGACGTTCTCCAAAATCTACGGGCTGGCGGGCCTGAGGATCGGGTATTCTTATTCGTCCGGGGAAATCGCGGGCTACCTCAACAGGGCGCGCGAGCCGTTCAACGTAAACTCGCTCGCGCAGGTTGCCGCCCTCGCCGCGCTCGACGACGACGACTTCGTGCGCCGCAGCCGCGATGTCAACGACGCGGGCAGGAAGCAGTTCGTCGAGGCGTTTGAAAGGCTCGGGCTCGAATATTTCTCCGACGGCGCCAATTTCGTGATGGTGAAGGCGGAGGACGCCCCGCAAAAATTCGTCGAGATGCAAAAGCGCGGGGTCATCGTGCGGCCCAACGTCGGCTACGGGCTCCCCGACTGGCTTAGAATCACCATAGGAAAGCCCGAGCAGAACGAGCGCTGCATAGGGGAGCTCGCCAAGCTGGCCAAATAGCGGTGCCGGAAATCTGGCATATAGCGGCTCTGTGGGCGGCGTGCGCGCTGTGCTCGGCCGCGGCCGCCGCGCTTACGGCCCTCGCGTTTGCGGCGGCCGCCCGCAAGTTTTCCGGAGGCGGGCGGAACAAGCCGGAGAGTTCGGAGCTCGGGGCGGCGGCGCGCTTCTGCTGCGAAAACGGCGGCAAAATCGCGGCCCCCATCGCCCTGTCCGTGCGCGCGTTTGTGGCGTTTTCGGCGATATTGGCGTACTTCGCGGCGGAGGCGTCGCTCGGAATGCTCGGGTTCGGAACCGGCGGCGGGGGGCGGATTTTGCTTGCGCTCGCGCTGGCGGCGGCCGTGACGCTCGCCGAATACGGGCTTCTCGGGATTCCCGCGGCGCGCTTTGCCGCGGCCAACCCCGAAAGGGCCCTGCGGAAAACCGCCCCGGTTTTTGTCGCGCTCTACGCCGCGGTGAAGCCCGCGGAAATCGTCGCCGAGAAAATCGGCGCAAAACTCGCCGGCAAAAGGGCGCCCGGCAGGCCGCCGTTCGGACGCATAGACGTGGAGGTCATGCTGCGCGCCGAGGACGCCGACGCGGAGCATGTCTCGCCCTACGCCGGCAGAATCGCGCGCAACGCCATAAGGCTCCAGGAGCTCGACGTCAGCGACGCAATGCTGCCGCGCAGCAAGGTCGAGTACTTCGATATCGACGAGCCGTATTCCGAAAACCTGAAAGTTGCCCTGCGCTCGCGCCACAACCGCTACCCCCTATGCCGCGGCGACCTCGACGACTGCTACGGCATAATCCACCTGCGCGACCTGTTCGCGGCTCAGGCGGAATCCGAGACGCCCGACCTCTCAAAAATCGCGCGCCAGACGCTCCGCCTGCGCGAAAACGAAAACCTCGAGTCCGCGCTGGCAAAAATGCTCGGGTACAAAATCCACATGGCGCTCGTCGAGGACGACTTCGGGGGCGTCATAGGGGCGCTGACGCTCGACGCCGCCCTCGGGGAGCTCGTCGGGCAGATACGCGACGAGTTCGCGGTTTCGCAGGGCGAGCCGGTGCGCGTCATAGGCAAAAACAAGTACAAGATTTCGGGGCTCGCGCCCATTCGGCGGGTGGAGGACTTTCTGGACGTGGACTTCGACACGGACGAGGCGTCCACTTTCGGCGGCCTGATAACGCTGTCGCTCGGCCGATTCCCCGAAAAGGGGGAGCGGATATATTTCAGGGAGCAGCGCATGAGGGTCACGGTCGACAGAATGGACGAGCGGTCGGTCGGCGAGTGCACCGCGGTCATGGAGGCGTCCGAAGGCGCCGAGAAATAGCGGCCGCTCTTCCCCGCCGTTTGAATCCCGCCGCGCCGCCGCGCGCGCGGCAAACCACGCCCCCCGTTCCAATCGCGGGCGCGCCTTTCCGGTTTCCCAAAAAATATGCTTGCAAAGGCGCGGAAGCCGCCCCGTCGCGCCGGACACATTGAACTTGCAATGCGGGGCGTTCCCGTATTAAATTCCCGCAATATTTTTTAACGCCCCGAATGCCGCCCGGCGGCGGCGACAAGGGGAAACAGACAGAGTTCCAACGCAATGAACAATCCGCTCGACACGCTAACAGAATTTGAATCGAAACAGGCCGGCGCGAAAGGCCTCATATACAGCCTTCCGGCCCTCAAAAAATCCGGCTTCGACGTCTCCCGCCTGCCGGTGAGCATCAGGATAGTGCTCGAAAGCGTCCTGCGCAACTGCGACGGGAAGCTTGCGACGGAAGACGACGTCAGGCGCCTCGCCGCGTGGAGCGCCCAAAACCCCGGCGACTACGAAGTGCCGTTCGTGGTCTCGCGCATAGTGTTGCAGGACTTCACGGGCGTGCCGCTGCTCGTGGACCTGGCGGCCATGCGCGACGCCGCCGCGAAGCTCGGCGCCGACCCGTCGTGCGTGGAGCCGCTCGTGCCGGTAGACCTTGTCGTAGACCACTCCGTGCAGATGGACTTCGCCGGAACCCCCGACGCCTGCGAAAAAAACCTCGACATGGAGTTCGACAGAAACCGCGAGCGCTACGAATTTCTCAAATGGGGGCAGAGCGCGTTCAAGACGTTTTCGGTGGTGCCGCCGTCGACCGGCATAATACACCAGGTAAACCTCGAGTTCCTCGCGCGCCTCGTTTTCGCCTCCGAATCCGGGGGCGGGACCGTCTTCTACCCCGACACGCTCGTGGGCACGGACTCGCACACGACGATGATAAACGGCCTCGGGGTCGTCGGCTGGGGCGTCGGCGGGATAGAGGCGGAGGCCGGAATGCTCGGCCAGCCCGTGTATTTCAAGGTTCCGGAAGTCGTGGGCGTCCGCATGACGGGCCGCCTCGAAGAGGGGGCGACCTCCACAGACCTCGCCCTGCACGTCACTCAGATGCTGCGCCGCGAGAAGGTCGTCGGCAAGTTCGTGGAATTTTTCGGAGACGGCGCGCGGGGCCTGTCGCTCGCCGACCGCGCGACCGTCGCCAACATGGCGCCCGAGTACGGCGCGACGATGGGATACTTCCCCGTGGACGACGCCGCTCTCGAATACCTGCGGCTGACGGGCCGCGACGAAAAGCTCGTCGCCCTCGCGCGCGACTATTACAAGGCGCAGGGGATTTTCGGAATCCCCTCCGACGGAGAGTGCGACTACACGAAAGTCGTGGATCTCGACCTCTCGGCGGTCCGCCCCTCCATCGCCGGCCCAAAGCGCCCGCAGGACAAAATCGACCTCTCCAAATCCAAGGAGGTCTTCCGGAACTTCATATCCGAAACAGGCGCGGACCCCGACGCAAAAGCCCGGACGTCCAAGGGCGAGCTGCGCAACGGCAGCGTCCTGATAGCGGCGATAACGAGCTGCACGAACACTTCAAACCCGTCGGTCCTCGTGGCGGCGGGGCTGCTCGCCAAAAAGGCCTGCGAACTCGGGATCCGCCCGCCAGCCTATGTGAAGACGTCGTTCGCGCCGGGCTCCCGCGTGGTGGCCGACTACCTCGGGGCCGCCGGATTGCAGAAGCATCTCGACGCCCTCGGCTTTAACATCTCAGGCTACGGCTGCGCGACCTGCATAGGCAACTCCGGCCCCATAGACGCGGAAATTTCGGAAGCCGTGAAGTCGGCGGATCTCGCGTGCGCCAGCGTACTATCGGGCAACAGGAACTTCGAGGCCCGCGTCCACGCGCTGCTTAAAGCCAACTACCTGATGAGCCCGCCGCTCGTCGTCGCCTTCGCGCTCGCCGGCAGGATAGACATAGACTTCGACCGCGAGCCGCTCGCCAAAACCCCGGACGGAAGGGACGTGTTCCTCTCCGACATCTGGCCGTCCTCCCGCGAGGTTTCCGACACCGTCGCCGCGTGCGTAAAGAGCGAAATGTTCCGCGCGCGCTACTCCGACATGTCCGGGCCCGAGCGCTGGCGGAAAATAGAAAGCAAAGCTTCCGCGACCTACGCCTGGGACGAGAGCAGCACCTACATACAAAACCCGCCGTTCTTTGAATCAGTCGGCGCCAGGGGCGTTCCGCCGCTTGCGGGGCTCAGGCCGCTGGCCATTCTCGGGGACTCCGTGACGACAGACCATATATCGCCCGCGGGCTCCATTCCCCCGGACGGCCCCGCCGGCAAATACCTGCGCGGGCGCGGCGTGGAACCCAAAGACTTCAACTCGTTCGGCTCGAGGCGCGGCAACGACAGGGTGATGACGCGCGGGACGTTCGCCAACGTGCGCATACGCAACGCCATGGCGGGCGGGGCCGAAGGCGGGTACACAAAAATCGACGGGGTCGGCGAAAACGTCCCGATCTTCGACGCGAGCCTCGCCTACAAGGAGCGCGGTGAGGGCCTGATAGTGTTCGGCGGAACCGACTACGGCATGGGCAGCTCCCGCGACTGGGCGGCAAAGGGCACGCGGCTGCTCGGCGTTCGCGCGGTCGTCGCAAAGTCTTTCGAGCGCATACACCGCAGCAACCTCGTAGGAATGGGGGTTCTGCCGTTCGAGTTCTCCGCAGGCGAGGACGCCCGGACGCTCGGGCTCGACGGAACCGAGACGTTCTCAATCCTCGGGCTCGAAGACGGCATAAAACCCGCGCAGGACGCGGTTCTCGAAATCTCGCGGGCGGACGGCTCAAAATCTCGCGCCGGCATGCGCCTGAGAATCGACACCCCCGTCGAGATAGACTATTACATGTCGGGCGGAATCCTTCCGCTCGTGCTCGAAAAAATCGTAAACAAGCAGCCCCGCCCCTGATATGCTCGAAGAAACGAAATACCTCGTGGGGATTTCCTCAGGCGTCGCAACCATGGCGGTCGTCGGAAAGGCCAACTATCTGAACTGCCGCAATGTCGGGGAGTTCTTTTCAGCCGCCATCGCCCGCGGGTGCTCCAGGATAGTGGTGGACTGCTCGCAGTGCGCGGGCATGGACAGCACATTTCTTGGAATGGTCGCGGGGGCCGCGCTGAAAATACACAAGTCCGGAGGCGAAATGGTTCTGGTCAACCTGAACGACCGCAACAGGGAGCTCATCGACAACCTCGGCATATTCAAACTCGTGAAAATCGCCGAGGATCCGTCGGCGATGCCAAAACTCACCTCCGAGTTCCTGCCGGCCAACAACGCGACCCACGCCAACATTCTAAGCGCCCACGAAAACCTCGTGGAGGCGGACTCCTCCAACAAAACCAAATTTGAAGACGTCATAGCCTTCCTCAAAAGGGAAACCGAAAGCAAATAGCCCATGGTTTGCGCCCTCGCCTCCGCAATACTGGCGGCAACCGCCATAGCGTGCGCCCTGTTCGCGCGGCATTCGCGCCGCGGCCTCGCGCGCGCTCTCGACGACATCGACAGAATGCGCGAGGAGAGGCAGGTTATAATCGAATTCCTGCACAGGAGCGCCGACGACATAGGCTCCGGCGCAAACCGCGGGAAAATCTACAGGCGCATAGTCCGCGCCACCGCGCTATCCTGCGGGGCGATGAGCGCGTGCGTCTACGAAAAGTCGCCCGACGGAAGGCTTACGGCAAAGGCGTGCGAGGGGCTCTTTCCCCCGCAGACGCGGAAAATCGAGAAGCGCAAAGACGCGCTGCGCGCCGAATTCATAGAGGACGCCCTGCGCCGCGAAACCGTGGAGCCCAACGAGGGAGTGCTCGGGGAGGTTGCGGCGTCGGGGAAAGGCGTTCTGATAAAGGACGCCGCCAAAGACCCCCGGGTGATCCGCCACGAGGACGACTCCCTCAAAATCCGCAGCCTGATGGTCGTGCCGCTCATATTCAGGGGGCAGCTCGACGGAGTGCTCGCCGTGGCCAACCCCATAAGCGGAAGGGCGTTTACGGAAACGGAATTTTCACTCGCGCGCTCGCTCGGCGAGCAGTGCGCCCTCGCCCTCCAGAACGCCGAGGCCGTCTCGGCGCTGATAATGAGGAACAAGCTCGAGTTCGACCTGAGGCTCGCCAGCAGCGTCCAGCGGTACCTGCTGCCCGAAAGGCTGCCGGAAGTTCCGGGGCTCGAATTTGCGGTCAGATACCTCCCCCAGCAGCTGATCGGCGGCGACTTCTACGACTTCTTCAAACTCCCGGACGGTAAAATAGGGATAGTGATAGGCGACGTGTCCGGCAAGGGGATTTCGGCGGCGATACTCATGGCCCTCTGCCAGACAAAGCTCAGGTACATAGCCTCCACCGGCAGGTCGCCCGCGCAGACCCTCAAAATTTTGAACTCCGAAATGGTGCGCGCCATGCGCTCGGACATGTTCATAACGATGATCTACATGATACTCGACCCCGAATCGGGGGAGGCGAAGTTTGCGCGCGCCGGCCACGAGCCCCCCCTGCTGGCGCGCGCGGGTTCGGAAGGCCCCGCGGCGCCGCTGAAGTCGAGCGGAATGGCGCTGGGCATGGTGTCGGCGGAGCTCTTCGACGGCGTCATAGAGGACGCCTTTTTCAAAATGGGGCCCGGGGACGTCCTCGCGCTCTACACCGACGGGCTTACGGAGGCCGCCGACCCGCGCGGGGACGAATACTCCGCCAAAAAATTGGCCGAAACAGTCTCGACATTGCGCTCGAGAAATGCAAATGATTTGAACGAAGAAATCATAAAGTCCGTCGAAACGTTTATGGCGCCGGAAAAGAAGTACGGCGACGATTTGACGCTTTTGACCGTCAAAAAACTCTAAACCGAAAAACACAAGGATACGCTATGCCCGGAGTCGGCAAACTTTTGAAACAGGCGCAGAAAATGCAGAAGGCGATGGAAACCGTCCAGGCCCAGCTCGCCGAAGCGACCGTGGAGGGGTCGGCCGCGGGGGGCGCGGTGAAGGCGGTGGTAAACGGCCAGGGCGCCTTAAAGTCGATAAAGCTCGACCCCGAATTTCTCAAAGAGGACGCCGCGAGCGTCGAGGCCTCTATCGTCGCCGCAGTGGAGGACGCCGCCGCGAAGGCGAGAGCCAGAAGCGAGGAGGAGATGAACAAAATCACGGGCGGATTCTCCATACCCGGCCTCGTTTAGGCCGCTTCCAAGGGGCCGCGGCGGGGCTCCGGCATGGAATTTTCCGCCCCCCCCCCCCTGCCGCGCGCCGGTCAAAAATGAGCGAATCTTTCGACAGACTCAAAAACGCCCTCAGGAAGCTCCCGGGGACGGGCCTTAAAAGCGCCGAGCGCATGGCTATGTACCTCGCCCTCGAAAACCGCGCCGACGCCGCGGAAATCGCGGAGTCCATAGCGGCGGCGCTCGGGCGCATAACGCCATGCCCCGAGTGTTTCGGCCTGTCCGAAGGCGGTTTGCCGTGCGGAATCTGCTCAGACGCCTCGCGGATTCCCGACGCCCTGTGCGTCGTCGAAAAGGCCTCCGACATCGCCGCGATAGAAAAATCGGGGGCGTGGCGGGGTAAATACCACGTACTCGGAGGCAAGCTCTCCCCGATAAAAAAAATAGGCCCGGAAAAGCTCAATCTGGCCTCTCTCGCAAAGCGCGCGGAAGAGTCGGGCATAGCGGAAATAACGCTTGCCCTCTCAAACGACATCGAGGCCGAGGCCACCTGCCACTACATTCAGGAGCGCGTTGCCGCCCCGCTCGGAATACGGCTTACGCGCATAGGCTTCGGGCTGCCGAGCGGCAGCCAGCTCGGGTTTGCGGACTCCGGAACCATCAAGAGCGCGCTTGAGTCGCGCAAAGCCTTCTGAGCCCGAAAGCGCGGGCCCGGGGAGGATGCGGGCGCCGGCAAAACGACAATACCGACACACGCAAAAAATGAAAAGAATGCTGCTACTCGCGGCGGCGCTGTTAGCGGCGCACGCCCCAACCGCCCAGACGATAAACGAAATTTCCGCCGACCCGCCGCCGGCGGAATCTTCGCCCGTCCCCGCGGGGGCCTCCGCAAAAACGGACATATCCTATTCGGACGCCACAATCCTCGGCCTCGTGGAGGGTTTTACGGAATATCTCCCCGTATCGTCCACGGGGCACCTTATCATAGCGAACGCCTTTTTGGGGCTCGACGCGCCCGAGCCGCTCTTTGACGCCGACGGCGGCCCCGTCCTGAACAGCCGCCTGGAGCCGGTGACACTGAAATCCGCCGCCGACGCCTACGCCGTGGTAATCCAGCTCGGGGCGATAGCGGCGGTGGCTTTCGTCTACTGGGAATGGCTCGTAAAAATGCTCTTCGGCCTGCTCGGCCGCAACCCCGCGGGGCTGCGCCTGCTGCGCAACATTGTGGTGGCCTTCATGCCGGCCGCCGTCGCGGGGCTGCTGTTCGGGGAATTTATCGAAAGCGCGCTCTTCGGCGTGATTCCGGTCGTCGCGGCTCTGTTTTTCGGCGCGCTTCTGATGATTTGGACGCAGCGCCGCTACTCCCTGGCGCATTCCCGGCCCTCCGCGGGATACGCGAGGCTCGACGACATGCGCGCTCGCTCAGCGCTCCTGATAGGCGTTTTTCAGTGCGCGGCGATGTGGCCCGGCATGAGCCGCTCCATGATAACGATAGTCGGCGGCTACGCGGCGGGCCTGAGGCCCGCGGATTCCGCGCGCTTCAGCTTTCTGCTCGGGCTCGTCACGCTCTCTGCCGCGTCGGCGTACAAGATGCTCAAAGACGGCGACGCCCTGCTGCGCGCGGTTTCGGCCGGCCCCCTTCTTCTCGGCATGGCTGTCGCCTTCCTCTCCGCCGCCCTCTCGGTGAGGTGGCTCGTGGGATTCCTCACGCGCAGGGGGCTCGCGCCGTTCGCGTACTACAGAATCGCGCTCGCGGCGGCGCTCGGCGCGCTCGCATATTTCAACTTCGTATAGGCTTGAAAATAATCGACTGCCACACGCACTTCTATCCGAAATTCGCGGCGGAAAACCCCGGGCGCTGGGCGGCGGCCGCGGGCGAGGCGTACTGGGGCGCGCTCGTCGAGAAACGCGCGGACGGCAGGAAGTCTTTGCAGGGCTTCCCGGACGAAAAGAAATTCCTCCTCGACATGGACCGCGCGGGCGTAGAGAGGGCCGTCGTGCAGGGCTGGTACTGGGAAAATCCCGAGACGTGCTCGCTCATGAACGACGCGGCCGCCGAATTCGCGGCGGCCCACCCGGACAGGATTTCCGCTTTTGCGTCGATAAACCCCGCGTTCATGGGGGAGTCGCTTCTGGAAATCGCGCGCGCGCGCGACCGCGGATTCCTCGGCGTCGGCGAGCTCCACGACGGCGTGCAGGGCTTCGATTTTCTGTCGGAGGAATTTTCCGAAATCGCGCTCGCCTGCGCGAATGCGGGGCTCGCCGTATGCGTCCACCTCACGGAGAAATCCGCGCGGGCGTACCCCGGGAAAACGCCCACGAATTTCGGCGCGGCCTACGCGGCGGCGCGCGCCTGCGGGCGGGCCAAATTCATATTCGCCCACCTGTCGGGCGGCGACGCCCTCGACCCGTCGTTCGACCCCCCTCCGAACTCATTTTTCGACACTGCGGCCTTCCCGTTCACAGGCGGGGCCGAAGCCGTCGCGCGGGCGGCGGAAAAATTCCCCGGCCGAACGCTTTACGGTTCCGACTACCCGCTGCGCCTCTATCCGCGCAGATTCGCCGAGGAGGAAATGGCAACCGCCGCCGCCGAGGCGGCGGCGGTTGTCCCGGCGGAGTCGGCGCAAAAGTTTTTTTCGGAAAATTTCGCGTCGGTCTGCGCGCCCTGACATGCCGCGCTCCTCCCCCGGAGCGCCGTGTGTGCGGGCTCAAATCCCGAAGAAATCGCGCGAATTCTCATAGACGGCGTCCGCGAGATATTCCTCGGAAACGCCGAAAATTTCCGCCGCCGCGCGCGCGACGAGCGGAATGTTGGCGGGCTCGTTTTCGCCGCCGCGCAGGGGAACCGGCGCAAGGTACGGGCTGTCGGTTTCGAGCATCAGCCTGCCGATGCCCTGCGCGAGCATGGCCTTGCGCATCTGCGCCGCGCTCTTGTAGGTTATGATGCCCGTAAACGACGCGCGCGCGCCGAGGGCGTTTATCTCCGCGAGCTCCTCCGCCGTCCCGGCGTAGCAGTGGAAAACCGCGCGGGAAAAATCGACGCCCGCCGCCGCGATCTGCGCGACGCAATCCCCCACGCTCTCCCGCGCGTGCACGCAGATTTTTGCGTCCCCGAAGGAGTTCGACAGCTCGAGCTGCCGCGAAAAAATCTTTATCTGGCGCGCGCGCAGCGCCTCAAACTCCTCCGGATCGGACGGCGCGCGGAAGTAGTCCAGCCCTATTTCGCCTATCGCCACCGGCGGGCGGTCGGAGGCGAAAAACGACCCGATGGAATCGAGGGCGATTTCGCAGTTGTCGGAAATTTCGCCGGGGTGAATCCCTATCTGCCAGTACACCGAGCCGGCGAACTCGCGCGCGGCGGACTCGTAGAACAGCCATTCGTCCGGATTCGTAGAGCACGCGACGATTTTCCCGACCCCGGCCCCGCGGGCGCGGCCGACGACCTCCGCGAGCCTTCCGGCGCGGCCGAATCCGTCCAAATGCGCATGGGTGTCTATAAATTTCATATGCCGCGGAACAATCTACCTCCCGGGAGTGTCATAGCGCAAGGCGGAAAAAGTTAAAAGTATCTAATATTTTTCCGATACCATAACAATACGCGAATTTTTCAGGACGAAAAAAACAACAAAAGGAAAGCAATATGTCAACGCTCGTAGGCAAAAAGGCGCCAGACTTCAGGGCAAACGCCGTCGTGGACGGGAAAATCGTAAGCGACTTCTCGCTCTCGCAGTTCAAGGGGAAAAAATACGTCATACTGTTTTTCTACCCCAAGGACTTCACATTCGTCTGCCCGACGGAAATCCTCGCGTTCCAGGCGGCCAAAAAGGAGTTCGACGAAAGGAATGTGGAGCTCATAGGTTGTTCCACGGACACCGAGTTCTGCCATCTCGCATGGGTTCAGACGCCGCGCGCAAACGGCGGAATCGAAGGGGTCGCCTACCCGCTTGTGGCCGACACCAACAAGACGATCGCGCGCGACTACGGCGTCCTGGCCGGCTGCAAAAAGACCGGCCCCGACGGCAGGGAATGCGTCGACGGCGAGATGGTGGCGTACCGCGGGCTGTTCCTCATAGACAAGGACGGCGTAGTGCAGCACGAGGTCGTCAACAACTTCCCGCTCGGCCGCTCCACGGCGGAGGAAATCAGAATGGTCGACGCCCTCCAGCATTTCGAGCAGTTCGGCGAAGTCTGCCCGATGAACTGGCACAAGGGCGAAGAGGCCATGAAGCCATCGCACGAAGGCGTCTCGAAATACCTGAGCGAATCCTACAAAAAGTAGGTGATTTCCCGATGGCGGGGGAGGTAAACCCTCCCCTGCTTTTTAGTTTTTTTGCAATAAGAGGCTAAAACAATCCGATGGGTCTTGTTTTAATTTAAGGCTCCGGACGGGCGCAAAACGCGGATAACATGAATCCGCGCAAGATGAAATAAGCCGCGCGGGATACGCTTCGGTTGTATGGAATGCTGGGCGGAACCCTCCGCCGGGGAGAGGGGGGCAAAGTCCACTTGGAGGTCGGCATATTTGCGCCTTTTCGGAATGTGTCATACCCGCAAGGCGGCATCTTTCCGCACGGGATTTTTTTATAAAAAGCTTGTTATGGCACGGGCTATATGTAGAAATATCCGGCGTGAAATTATCAAGGACTTTATTCGCCTTTGCGTGGCTTGCCGGATTTTGCGGGGTGTCGGCGGCGCTTGCCGCGGACGCGGATTCCAAGCCCCGCCGGCGCGCGGATGTCCCGTGGGTGTCCCTTTCGCACCAGAGGAGCCTTGAAAAGGCGTCTGAATCCTCCGGGGCGGACGGGGAAAAAGTCCCCGTCGTGAAAAAATCGGACGGAAAGTCGCCGCTTTCGCGCATGGTTTCGGCGCCCGAAATTTCCGCCGACAAATTCGACTATTTGCAGGGCGGAGACGGAGACCTCGTGGCGACGGGCAACGCCAGAATAGAGGACGAGAAATTCGAGCTTCGCGCCGAAAAAATAAAATACTCCCAGAATACCGGCGCGGCGGAGGCGTCCGGCGCGGTCAAGGCGTCGCTCGCGCAGGCGAGGGTCGCGGCCGAAACGTTCCGTTTAAACCCCTCCAAAGAGGAGCTCTCCACCCCGCACGCGCGCTTCGGCTCCTCGCCGATTTTCGTGGAGGCCGACGAGATAAATTCCTCCAAAAACAAGGTTTCCTTCGACAACCCCACGGTGTATGTCGGAGAGCCCTCCCCGTATTCCGTGACGGCCTCCGCCTCGCAGATAAGGTACGACACGCAGTCGGAGCTTCTCGAATTCGACGACGCCGTGCTCTCTATCGGCCCCGTGCCCGTCTTCTACGCCCCCTACTATTCCCAGTACGGCCTCGAAAAGCCGCCGTTCGACATTCAGACAAAGGTGGGCTACAACTCCGACTACGGGGCGTTTTTGGCAAACACCGTGATATACAACGGGCTCGGAAATTTCGACCCGGGGTTTTTGCTCGACTATTACACGGAGCGCTCCGTTCTCTTCGGCCCCGCGCTAAATTACGACTACGAGGGCGCCGAGACGTGGCTGCGGGGCTTCGTGCAGGGCGCATACATAAACGACCACGGAAGCGCCGACATACTCGGCGTGGACTCGCTCGGCAGGCCCATTGGCCGCGACAGGTTCTTCGCCCAGATGCGCCACGCGCAGATGGTTTCCGACAATGTGGCGGTGATAGGCTCGCTCGCGTGGTGGAGCGACGAATTTGTCACGCGCGACTTCCGCCCCGAATTCTTTTACGGCGACCAGATCCCCGACAATTTCGCGGAGATAGACTATTACGGGCCGTCCTACACGGTTTCTCTGTTTTCGCGCTTTGCGCCCAACAGCTGGGAGATCGTGCAGCAGCGCCTGCCCGAGGCGCGCTTCGACCTCCAGCCGGGCGAAATCTTCGGCACGGGCGTCTACCAGACGATGTACGCCTCCGCCGGCTACCTGCGCAGCAGCGGCCCCGGGCAGCTGCTCTCCGAAACTTTCGAGACCGCGCGCGTCGACGCCTATTACGGCCTGATGCGCCCCGTACATCTCAATTCATGGAGCACAATAACCCCGGTGGTCGGCGGCAGGCTGACGTATTACGGCAACCCCAAAAACGGGAATTCCAATTATACGCGCCTGCTCGGGCAGATAGGCTTTGACGCGCAGATGGACGTGTGGGGCACTTGGGAGTACAAGAGCGAAACCATGGGAATCGACGGCCTGCGCCACCACATGAGCCCCGTCGTCAGCTACCGCTACATTCCCAACGCCACCCAGGGCTCGGGCGCGATTCCCGGAATCGACGAAATCAGCATAGAGGATTTCACCTATCCCCCCATTCTCGACCTCGGCGACATGCGCAACACCGACCGCCTCTTCAAGACCAACACCCTGCGCATCGGCCTCAAAAACACCCTCGAAACGCGCGACGAAACCTACGGGTCGCGCGAAATCGCGCGGTTTGACATATTTCAGGATTTCAATTTCGACAAGCGCGTCCTCGCGCAGAACGACTTCAAAGAGTCGTCGTTTTCCGACCTCTACACGAACGTCTCGGTGTCGCCCGCGCGCTGGCTGACCTTGGGCTGCTACAACCGCTTCAACATCGAAAACCTCAACGTTCCCGAGACCAACGCCTACATAGGCCTCTTCGATTCCGACAAGTTTTCGCTCTACCTGATTTCGAGCTACCTCGACGGCGCCATCACCCAGTATTCCGCGCTCGCCGAGTACCGCATAAGCGAGCGGTACAGGCTGCTCGGGCGCTGGTCCTACGACTACCGGCTGAGCATGCTCACCGACCAGACCTATACGCTGTGGACGCGCCTGGGCAACTCGTGGGTCGTGGAGTACCAGATTTCCTACCGCTCGGGCTCCTCGCGCCAGAACAACTTTTCGTTCGGCGCGCGCGTCTCGATGGCCATATTCTAAACCGCATGCCCGACGACCTGCCAGTTTCGGAAGACGCGCTCGCCGGGAGGCCTGAAATGTCCGTACGGCTGGACGTGTTCGAGGGGCCGCTCGACCTGCTGCTGTTTCTCATACGCAAAAGCGAAATCGACATTTACGACATTCCGATAGCGGAGGTGACGCGGCAGTACATGGGCGTTTTGCGCTCGATGAAGAGCCTGTCGCTCGAAGTCGCGGGCGAGTTCTTCGTGATGGCGGCCACGCTGATGTACATAAAGAGCAGAATGCTCCTGCCCTCCGACGAGCGCGCCGTCCAGGCGGAGGACGAGGCGGATTCGGAGGCCGACCCGCGCTGGCAGCTCGTGGAGCAGCTTCTCGAGTACAAGAAGGTAAAGCTTGCCGCCGACGGGCTTGAAGATCTGATAGACGCCCGCCTCAACTACGGCGAGCGCGCGATTTCCGCCGGCGCCGAGGCCGCGGAGAGGCCGCTGAAATCTTCCGACAAAATGGAGATATGGGGCGCCTTCAACCTCGCGCTCAGGAGGCTTGCGGAAAAGCTTGTGCAGGGCGAAATCCGCGAGGAAAACGTGACGGTGGCCGACCGCATGGAGTTTCTGCTTTCCGTTCCCGAAAAAAAGTTTTCGTTTTCGTCGCTCTTTGCGGAGGGCGGGGTGGGGATAGTCTCGATAATGGCGACGTTTATCGCAATGCTCGAGCTCGCGCGCCTCAGAAAGCTCGCCGTGACGCAGGACGAGAGCTTTGGCGAAATTTACTGCGAGCGCATCGGCGAAGCGGCGGAGCCGCCGGCGGGCCGCGAACAGGGGGAGGGCTGAAAATGGCGGGAAAAAAATCCGCGCACCTTTTCGGGATAGGCCTCGACGGCGACGGGCACAAGCGCGTCACGCAGGCCGAGAAATTTTCGCTCATAGGCGGTACGGAGGAAACCCACGAGCTCATGACCGAGACTGTCATAAAGACTTTCGAGGACTTGAAGCGCAGGGGAAAGGAGCTCGAGGAGGCCTCTCCCGACGAGCTCTCGGATATTTTGAGAAAAAACATGCCCGGCAGGAGGCAGACATGAAATATTTCGGAACGGACGGAATCCGCGGCTCGTACGGAGACTTTGAAGTCAGCGAGCCCTTTTACAGGAATCTCGGGGCGGCGTGCGCCGACGCCCTCGCGGAAGGCGGCGGGGGCTTCGCCGTGGCGGGCTGCGACACCCGCGCGTCTTCCGAATCGCTCAAGGCCGCGTTTTGCGAGGGTTTCTCGTCGCGCGGCGGGAGGGTCGAGGACATGGGGGTACTGCCCACCCCGGCGCTCGCCTACGCGGTGTTGGAGCGCGGGGCCGCCCTCGGCGCGATGGTCACAGCCTCCCACAACCCCTATTCGGACAACGGCATAAAGTTTTTCGACTCCCGCGCCAGAAAGGCCGGCGACGACTTCCAGCTCGACATTGAGCGGCGCGCGGACGCAATGAGCAATTTCGGAGCGTACTCCAAAAAGTCTTTCGCCCCGCGCGAGATTTCCGCGGGCGGATTCGCCCTCGGGGAATACGCCGCAAAAATGCGCTCGCTCTTCGAGCCGGGGTTTCTCAGCGGGCTTACCGTCGCCGTCGACATGGCCAACGGCGCGACTTCCGGGGTGTCCTCCAAAGTATTCGAGGCCTACGGCGCAAAGGTCGTAGCGGCGGCTTTCTCCCCTGACGGCTTCAATATAAACGACAACGCGGGCAGCCAGCACCCCGAAAACCTCGCAGCCCTGTGCCGCTCGTGCGGGGCTGATGTAGGGTTCGCGCACGACGGCGACGGTGACAGGGTGGTTGTGTGCGACGACAGGTTTTCAATCCTCGAGGGCGAGGAGGTTCTCGGGCTCATAGCGAGGGAGCGCATGGCGCGCGGAGCGCTTTCCTCAAACGCGATAGTCACCACGGTGCAGAGCAACACCGGCCTCGACGAATCCCTCGCGGCCGACGGCATAAAGGTTTACAGGTGCGGAATCGGCGACAGGCTCGTTATGCGCGAGATGCTCGCGCGCGGCTGCAACGTCGGCGGGGAAAATTCCGGGCACTTCATATTTTCCGACATATCGCCGTGCGGCGACGGGCTCGCCGCCGCCCTCGCCGTCCTCTCCGTGATGTCGCGCAGCGGCAAAAGGCTCTCGGAGCTCAGGGGCGGCATATCCATGTACCCGTGCGTCTCAAAAGCCGTCGCCGTCGCCAGGAAAATCCCCGTTGAGGAGGCTCCAAACCTCTCGGCCGCCGTGAAAAGGTGCGAGGATTTGCTCGCCGGCAAAGGGCGGATACTCGTCAGATATTCCGGAACGGAGAAGAAAATCCGCCTGCTTGCGGAGTCCCCCGATCCCGAAAAGGCGCAGAAGTGCATGTCTTTTTTGCTCGGCGCGGCAGAAATAGACTTGAAATAACCGCCGATTTTTTTTAACGTTCGGGCTTTAACGAAGAACAGGCTTTATTTATGTCAGAAACTGAACCCACAGCACCCACGGAAGAAATAGTGGAAACCCAAATCAAAGATTTGGATCCCCGCTTTGTAAAACAGCTTGAATCCGCCGAAAGGTCTATCGACAAAAACCCCGGATACACCATAGACATTTGCGCGACGATACTCGCAAAGTACCCGTCCTGCGTGGACGTGCGCAAGATCATGCGCCAGGCTCAGTTTAGAAAGTACGGGAAGGGCAACCCGATCGCCAAGCTCTCCGGCGACATTCAGGGCGCGATTCTCTCCCTGAAGGCCTCGTCCATGATTAAGAAAGGGCAGGCGCTTGAAGTCATATCGCAGGCTGAAAAGCTCCTGTCGCAGTGCCCGCAGAACGCACCGGCTCTCGGGGCGCTGGCGGCGGCGGCGGAATCTCTGTCATATTGGGGGACGGCGGCGTCGGCATACATGGCAATAGCGCAGTTCCAGCCCAAGAACGAAAAAAACCTTCTTGCCCTCGCCAACGCCTACGTCAAAAACAAACAGCCCGACGAGGCCGCGCAGGTGTGCGAGCAGATTCTGCGCCGCAACCCTTCCAACGGCGACGCCCAGGCTCTCGCGCGCAGCGCGTCCGTCATAAAGACAATGAACAAGGGCAACTGGGAAAAGGAGGGCGGAGACTTCCGCGAGAAGCTCAAGAGCTCCGACGAAACCGCCGACCTCGAAAAGGCGGCAAGCCTCGTCAGCGACGAGGAAACGCTCGGCCGCATGGTGGACAGGCTCAAAGAGCAGATCAAAACCGACCCCGAGAACGTCAACCTCTACCGCGAAATCTGCGCCAACCTCCGCACTCTGCACCGTTACGCGGAGGCGCTCGAATACGTCCGCCAGGCGCGCCAGCAGCCCCTCGGAAAGGGCGACACCACCCTCGAAAAGTGGGAGCACGACTTCATTGTCGCGGATATGGAAAACAAAATGGAGGCTCTCAAAGCCAAGCTCGAGGAGAATCCCGGCGACGCCGCGGCCAAGTCGGAACTCGAAGAGCTCTCTAAGAAAGAGCACGACTACAAGCTCGACAATGCGCGCCTGATGGTAGAACGCTACCCCAACGACTTCAACTACCGCTACATTTACGGCCAGCTCCTTTTTGAGGACGGCAAGCTCGACGACGCCATAATGCAGTTCCAGCTCTCCCAACGCAACCCGAAGGTGCGCCTCCAGTCGCTCCTCGGCCTCGGCAGGGCGTTTGTCCTCGGCGCCAAGTACGACCTCGCCGTAGACCAGCTCGAAACCGCCAAGAAGGAGTCAAAGATAATGAACGACGGCAAGAAGGAAATTATCTACGAACTCGCCACCGCCTACGAAAAAATGGGCGAAGCCGAAAAGGCCTTCAACGAGTTCAAGGAAATCTATTCCGCGGACATTTCCTACAAGGACGTCTCGAAAAAAATCAACGATTACTACGAATCCAAACGCAAATAGGATTTGGCGAATGCTTTTGGCGCGGGGCTGCGTTGCTACGGAATAAGGCGTACCCTCGCGTACCACAAGTACGCTTCGGCCGCGCCTTTTATATATTTATAAAGGGATAGCCTAATCGCGGAGCGATAGGCGTAAGGGCGTAGCCCTTCAAAGGAAGCGGCCCCGCCGCCCTTGCCCCGCATCCAAAATGGAGTCGCTGGCTTGGTTGCGCTACGCGCAATCCGCGCTGTTCTCGGGCGCAAGGTGCATGAGCCATTGAGGGGGATACCCCCTAAGGCGATTGGCGAAGCCAATGCGCCTACCCTTAAATAGTAATTGTGTAAATATGATTCCTATCTTGGATAAAATGCAGACGCATTTTATCCTTCCCGAAAGCCTTATTTTATAACCTCGCTGCGCTTCGGATAAAATAAGCTTTCGTTTTCATTGCGCCAAATCATGGAACTGGGGATTTTCAGAACGAATTTCGGAAGCGTTAGATTTATACTGGGGATAGCCCTATTGCGTGAGCAATGGTCGTAAGGGTGCTTGCCCCTTCTATGGAAGCGGCACCTTGCCGCGGGGATAGGCGAATTGCGTGAGCAATCGCCGTAAAGGGCTTACCCCTTCTATGGCAGGCGCACCTTGCGCCCCCCTTTTATGGAAGCGGCGCTGCCGTCCCCTTCTATGGAAATGCGTTTCGCACCGGCATTGCCGCTGGCGGGCGCATATTGTGCCCGCGTTTGTGGTGAGATTGGTGTATGGGTGTAGGAAAGATATTTTGCTGTATTAATATTGACATTTTTAGAAATTAGATTACTCTGCATTTTAATGAAAGTAATTAAAGTATTTTTGGTTGTATCTTCCGTTTCCTTTGGATTGTCGCTTTTCTCGCAAACTTACGACACCGTTTTCACGGGGAATAGCGGAACAAACTACAACTGGGACGATCCGGCAAACTGGTCTGCCGGAATCCCCTCCGAAAGTTCCAAAATTCTGATAGAATCAGCGGGGCTTTCGTCAAACAATCTCGCCATTTCGGGAACTGCGGCCGTCGATTGCGTCGAATGGAATATCATAGGTTCCGCAGCGTCCCAAAAAGGGATCGCCAAGGGCGGCATGCTCAAAGCAAACTCGATCGTCATAGACGGCAAGAACTATTGGAGCCAGCTCTTTTCGCAGGGAAGCTTCGACGCTTCCAACGGGAACGGCACGGGTTCAATGGTCCTAAAATCTTCGGTTAGCCTTTATTTCAAGGCTTCCACGATAAAGGCTGACATTCTGAAAGTCGAATCCGGCGCGCACGTGGAAGTGGACGGGGGCGGCACGGCGGACAACCCCCAAATAACGGCGACAAAATACCTGCAGCTTGACACCGATATGAATACGACCGGCAAATCCGGAAACACGTTCATAAAGCTGGGCGGGATTAGGGGCGCGGGGGAGGTCACCGTAAAAGACGGCAGCGAAACGGCGGCGGGCTATATCGAGTTCGCCAATTCAGACGTTTCCGAATTTTCCGGGAAATTCTCCCTATCCAACCCCAAATGGGGAGGCTCTACGAACAAATCCATTCACATAACGATGAACGGTTCGGCGGAGGGGATACAGCGCCTGGCGAATGCCGAAAGCGAGGTCACTTCCGTGACGGTAAAAAGCGGGGAAATTTCCATGCTCGCAAAAAACGCGGGAGAGATGTCGGTGGAGGGAGGAATCCTGTCGGTCTACGACTTTAACGGAACCGTCACCGACAATGCGCTTAACGCCGATTCACTCTCGTGGAGCGGCGGGAAGATAAGGCTCGCCGTGGGGGCGGACTTCAACTCCCGGATATCCCTCTCGGGCGCGTTGAAAAAGGGTGAAAACGCCGGGGGAATGGAAATCGAGCTCTCGTTTGCCGAAGGGGCTGCCGAGGAATTCTCCGCGCTTCTGGAAACCGAGGAGTCTGTCGTGCGAGAACTGATAACCTATACCTCCTCCGACTTCGACGCGAATGACGGTTCCGTTTTTGTGAGCGGCCCGGACGGATTTTCGTATGAGCTCATGTTCGGCGAAAACGCCCTTTCGGTGGCCATATCGCAGATTCCCGAACCGTCGGCGTTGGCCGCAATATTCGGTGCTGCCGCGCTGGCTCTCGCCATCCGAAAACGCCGGCAAAACCTCCGCCGCTAAACGGTTCGGACAGGAAACCCCGCCCGCGAACCCCTTATGGGGAAGGGTTCCGCGCGGAACGCCCCCCCCGTTGCGCCCGCCGCCTGCGCGATTAGGGTGCGATAAAATTCTTCCGGCTCGGGGAACTTCCTCAAAACGGCGCAACGCCTTCAACGGGGGCGGCCCGCCTTCCCCTGAAAACCGCCCCGAGAGCCTTTCTTAACTGTTTAGAAAACGCTTTTTTGATTTTCCTTGCCGAAAGTTCGCGGCGCAAATAATTAACCTTTCCATTCCAACAGGGGCGTTTGCAGCCCGCCAGATTTGAATTGAAAAAAGCGAAAGGGAAAAAAATGGAATTGATGACGCCAAAAAAGCGCAGGGAGGAAGTCCGCAGGATTCTCGCGCTCGACACGGACGAACTTGTGAGGCGGTCGAACGGCCAGCTCAAAGTTTTGGACACTCTCGACGAGGTTTACGAATTTCTGGCGGAAGAGATGGTAAACGAATTTGAGAAGGCTGCGAAAAGCGGCGGCGTAGTGTCGTTCATAATGCCCGTTGGGCCGACGCAGCCCTACCGCATAATGGCCGAAAAAATCAACTACCGCAACCTGAGCCTCAAAAACGTCCGCTTCTTCTTCATGGACGAGTACGTCGACGACGAAAAGGACGAACTCATTCCCGCCAGCCATCCGCTGAGCTTTCGCGGGCAGATAGGGCCGCTTCTCTTCAACCGGATACGCCCGGACCTCATGATGCCGGAAGGGCAAATCATATTCCCCACGCCCGAAAACATAAAAGATCTCCCGAAGATGATAGAGGACGCCGGCGGGATCGAAGTCTGCTACGGCGGCATAGGCATACACGGGCACGTGGCGTTCAACGAGCCCGCCGAAGGGGTGGCGGACTCCAACCCGCGCATTCTCGAAATCAACGAATTTACGCGCACGATAGACTCCACGCGCCACCGCGGGGTTGGCGGCAATCTCGAAAACTTCCCGAGGCGCGCGATTACCATGGGCATGAAGCAGTGTCTCGAAGCCCGCAGAATGCTGCTGATGACCAGAAACGAATCCTCCGAATTCCTCTGGGCCAACACTATAATCAGAATCTCGGCGCTCGGGCAGCCCGGCGACGACTACCCCGTCACGCACGCGCGCGGGCACAAGAACCTGCTCATCGTGACCGACAGGGCCACGGCGCAAAAGCCGAAATTCAACATCTGACAAATTCTCGGAATATGAAAGTCATAGAAGCCCACGCCCACCTTCGCAAAAATGCGAAGGGCTTTGACAAAATCGTCGAATCGGGGGTGTTCGAGGAAATCTGGCTGATGGATCTGTCCGGCGTGCGCCTAAACGGGATCGAATTCGCCAGCCGGGAGGAAATACTCCGGGCCGCCAAAGACTTCAAAGGCAGGGTCAGGGCATTCGGGCACCTCGATTTGGACGGGGCGGCCGACCAGCCCGACAGGCTGCTTGACGAGGGCTTTCTGGGGCTGAAACCCTACAAGCCGCGCTTCCCGTATTCGGACGAGCGGTATTTCCCGATATACGCGCGCGCCCAGGAGCTCAGAATGCCGATCCTCTTCCACACCGGGCTCGTCGCAAAGGGGCCTGCGTGGGACGGGAAAGGCCGGGGGAGTTCCTTCGGGCCGGTAAACATGCAGCCGCAGCATCTGGCCGCCGTCGCCGAGGCCTTTCCAGGCTTGAAGATAATGCAGGGGCACCTCGGCTGGCCGCACATCGGGCAGACCGAGCAGAATCTGTACTATTACAAAAACATCACCTGCGATGTCAGCGGGTTCAGGAGGTGCCTCGGCGACCTGCCCGCCTTCTTCGACAAGAAGTGCAACGACGGCTCGGAAGGGCCGAGGTTTTTCAACCACAAGACGCTGTTTGCGACCGACCAGTTCTACGGGGAGGAGGCCGACAACCGGGCCGCGCTCAAAATCCTCGAATTTTGGAAGCTGTACTTCGAGCTCGTCGGCTCTGTGTACTGGCGCTGGGGATTGCCGGAAGAAGCCGAGAGGTTCTTTGGCTCAAACGCCGCCGAAATCCGAGAATACTGCGGCTGGCAATGACGCTTTTTTGACGGGAGGAGAAATTTTATGGAACCGACGTTTGCCGAAATGATGCCGCCGCGGAAGCGCCGGAAAATACAGGCGTGGTCCATTGTGGCGAACTGCTTCGGGAGCCTTTCGGAAGTCATGCTCGACAGCTCCGCGATTCTCATTTCGTACGTGGCGCTGCTGGGCGGGAACGAGTCGCTGAACATGCTCATGGCCGGCGCCACGGGATTCATCGCGCTTCTGCTGCAGATCCCGAGCGGGCTGCTCGTCGAGAGGATAGGGCTGAAACGGGGCATGTACCTGTCATGCGCGATAGGCTGCGCCGCATGCCTTCTGATGGCCTGCGCGACCGCCGCCGGGAGCATGGCGAAATACGCCGTCGTCGCCCTGTGCTTCGCCTACTGCATAGCGCGCCCGATTTTCGGGGCGGCGTGGTTCCCGATAGTGGACTCGTTCGTGGCCCCGTCCGAGCGCGGGAGCTATTTCGGAATGCTCAGATTTTTCTACACGGTGTTCGCCGGCGCGTTTTTCTATTTAGCGGCGAGGGCGATGGGGGAGCGCCCGCCGGTGCGGCTCTTGCAGGCGCTGATTGCCGTCTGCGCGATTTTGCAATTCTCGAGGGCGGCGTTCGTCTACTTCCTCGATCTCCCGCCCATCAAGCGCCATGGCGGCGGAATACTGGCCCCGATAAGGGAGGCGGCGGCCAACAGCTGCCTTGCGTCGTTTTCGATATACATGATGCTTGTGGCGATAGTAGCGTTTCTCGTGCAGCCCCTGACGCTCGTGTACCTTAAACAGACGCTCGACCACGGCGTCAGCACCGTTCAGACCGTGGCGACTTTCGGAATAGCCGGAAGCATAGCCGGATACCTGCTGTTCGGAAAGCTGCTGAAAGCGCTCGGCTCCAGGCGGACGCTGGTTGCGATACACTTCGCGTTCATCGCCATACCCGCGATGCTCTTTTTCTGCGGGGAGGGAGTTCCATACCTGCTCGAAATCGTCTGCGCCATAATGTTTCTGAACTGCATGAGCCTCGCGTGCTTTTTCTGCTTCGCCTCGGCGGAGATGTATTCGGTATCCGCGCCCGCAAACAAAGTAATGTCGCTCTCGTTCTTCAACACGTTTTTCTGCGGCGGCAGAATGTTCGGCGGGTTCCTATCCTCCGCCCTGCTGGCGAGCGGAATGCTCGCCGCGGAATGGGAAAAGTTCGGAATGAAGTTCACGGCGATACAGTCGGTGTTCGCCATGGCGTGCGCGATGTCGCTGCTATGGCTCGTATTCCTCTTCATAGTCCCCGCGGCGAATCCCGACAGGCGCAACGACTACTACAACCCGCCGGACTTCCGCAAAGGTTGACGCCGCGCGAAGCGGGCGCCGAACCTCCGGGAAGCGGCGGGCATTTTTCTTTACTACTCCCGCGCAATCCGCAAAAATCCGGACAATGCCAAGCCCGAAGAAAGTCACGCTCGCGGACATCGCCCGCAAAACCGGCCTTTCCAAAGGGGCGGTGTCTTTCGCGCTGAAAAACTCCCCGATGGTCTCGGAAAAGACCCGCAAGAGGGTGCAGGCCGCCGCCGGGGCGATGGGATACAGGAAAAACGAGCTCGTTTCGTCCCTGATGTCGAAAATCCGCGGGCGTTCCGCCGGGACTTTTTCCGAAACGATTGCCGTAATAAACGGCAATCTCGACGAATCCGCGCTGAAAAGCCACCCCACCCTCCCCCGCTACTATGCGGGAATACGGGAAGAGGCGGCCCGGCTCGGATACGCCGTAAACGAATTTTGGATGCACGCTCCGGGGACGGGCGCCGAAAAGCTCGCAAAAATTTTCCGCTCCCGCAGCATTCGCGGGGGAATAGTGCTGGGGCACTCCTTCGGGAACGTCTTCCCGAAAGGGTTTGAAAAAATCTGGCGCGACTTCTACTTCATAAGCGCGGGGATAAGGTCGTACAGCCCGTCGCTCGAAGTCGTGGCCTCGGACGACTTCCTGATTTCCTACAATTCGTACACTGAGGTGGCGGGCCTCGGGTACAAAAACATAGGGCTCGTCATAGACGAGAGCGTGGACGACCTCGTGGGCGGGACGCTCGTGGGGGGATTTTTGCGGGCTCAGCTCAAGGGCGGCGCCCGCTTCCGGTGCCCGCCGTTTCTCGAGGAGCGGGGGTCGAAAACTTACAGGGCGAACCTCGCAAAATGGATACGGGAAAACGGCCCGGACGCGATCCTCTACCTGTTCAATTTCACCCGCGGAATACTGAGGCGCATACCGGAGGTCGGGAGGAAAAACATTCGCCTCTTCCAGCTCGAACGCCGCGAGCCGCCTCCGCCGGACTGGACGGGAATGGAGCAGAACAACGACATCGTGGGGCGCGTGGCGGTGCGCAGGCTCGCCGACATGCTAAGCCGCGGATCGGCCGTCGCGGGTGAAAATTCAAATATTATAACCCTCGTCCGCCCGACGTGGATAGGCGACGGCGAAGCCGCGAAAGGGAAACCCCCGCGCTCCGCACATATCCCCCGCCCGGGGAAAGCCGAACCTGTGAAATAGAATCCGTTTTGCGCAGAATGCGCCGGGGGAAAGGAACTTCACAACGTTTTCGCCCGGCGCGATTGGAGCCATTTAACAACTCCAATTCGCGCGCGGGAATGACGCCGATCGGCAAAAACGATGTATCCGTTTTTGTCAAAATTAGTCCACAAAAGAGTTTGGAGCCGGCGCGCGGCTTCCGACGAATACCCAGTCTGTGAGCGGACAGCGGCGAATACCTTTTCAACCCCCCGCCCACCGCAACATCAGGTTGGGAGGCCGGTTGGTTTCATATCCGCCAAGCCCATAAGAATTTATGCGCCTGCAAAGATTTCCCCCGCATTACAATGTATGTTTAGTATGCACATAAACATCATGAAAACATATCTATAAAAAAACATTCCTTCCAATCCTCCTGACAATACTCTTTGCACAGCTTGCGTTTTCAGGAAGCGCAATCCGCCCGGCCGAACGGGCACAACCGGCTAACGCCAGCTTGCCCCTGGAATGAGACAGGGTCGAAATATCGGCACTCTTTACGCGGCATTTCAAAAAGTCGGAGATTTCGATCAATAAGTTTGGAAGAGCCTGCGTAGGGCATTATGGAAAATTTGACGGGTAAAATTGCGTATCTTGACTCCGATGGCAATGAAAAGGCAATCGCCACTATTATGTGCTGCCTATTGCGCATCAACAGACGAATATCTACTCGTCAATTTTACGACGCCTTCTTCGGGCGTTGGCAATCCTCAACCCTTTTAGAATAGCAATAAAATATAGAGAATTTTCGGCGGCGTTAACACGATTCTGAAATAGAATTTGCGCGCCCTATGGGAATGAGTACAGCCAGATTTCCGACAATATCGGCTCCATCGAAAAACGCCTCTTGTTATATAGAAGGGCAATAACTGCGAGCGCCTCGCGGACATCGCAAACCTTGCCATGATAGAGTTTGCGACGCCCCCCGACTATCCCCTCCCTCTCCCACGACGGTGTCCGCGCCGCGCAAAAAAGATGACGCTGCAATTCTTTTCAAGACAGTTGCAAAGTTCGTTGCAGGGGAGGTTCTTTTTTCACTCCTGGGGGTAAGATCACAAGCTGGGAGACGTTCCGGGAGTATTCAATAGAGTTGGGTTGTGGGGGGCATACCCAGGCTTTTTTCTCAAAATCGTAGTTTAATCTTCCAGAATCAAACTTCACGGCAAGGAAGAGTCTGGGGTGCGCGGTTGACAAGGGTTTTGTTTCCGTCACCGGCGAGCAGGTAAAAGTTGATTTCTGCGCCTCGCGCCCAACGAAGCAAGTGAGTTAATTTGGGCAGTTCAGGTTAATG
>DBGCYC010000111.1:0-44577 GCA_048390825.1 Candidatus Merdousia sp. | reverse complement strand
CGAGGAGCGCATAGGGCTGGTGCAGTCGCTCTACTCCAAGGGCATCACGCAGACCCACCCGCTTTACAGGGATTTCCGCCGAGCCATGCGCCTGCGCGACTACCCCGCCGCGCTCTCGGTGATCAGAACCATCGTAAAGATAAATTCCTACGACGCCGAGGCCGCGCGCGAGTGCGAAAAATTGCGCAGGAAGGTCGCCCTCGGCCTGCTGCCTCCGCTCTCGGCGGCCCTCGACGCGGGGGATTCCGAAAAAATCCTCTCGCTGTGCGCGCGCCTCGACCCCGACGCCGACGCCCTGGCGGGCAATCCGGTATGGGCGCGGGCGCAGGAAATCAGGAAGCGCCTCGAGGAAGAGCGCGCCGCGCGGAGGAAGTCCGAAATAATCGCAAGGCTCTCCGAAATCGACCCGTCGCGCGACTGGGAGGAGGCCATATCCCTGCTTTCTGAGCTCAGCATATTCTCAGGCGACGGCGATTTGGACGAATCGGAAAGGGCGGTCGTGGACAGGTGTTCCGCGGAGTCCGCAAAAATGCACGCTGAAAAGCTCGCGTCCGAAAAGGCCGCGCGCGCCAGAAACCTCATTTCCATAGAGCTCGAACACCCGTCGGGCGGGTCGTCTGCGTCGCGCCTGCGCAGGCTGCGCGCGCTGAAAGCCGACGCTCTCGGCCGCATGGACGGCGAGCTCGCCGGAAGGCTCGACGCGCGCATAGCCGCCCTCCGCCGCGCGGCGGCCAGAAGCCGCGTTGTATCGGGCGTTTCCGCGGCCGCCGCGCTCGCGCTCGCCGTTGGGCTTTCGGCGTGGGCGTATTCGTCCTGGAAAGAGGACAGGCGCCTTGCCGAGGCGGATTCGCTTCTGGCGTCGGTGGAGCGGCTCGAGGCTTCCGACGCGAGGCTTGAAGCCGTCGGGAAATTCGGGGCCGCCAATCCGGATCTCAAAGATTCGCCGAGGTATTCGGCCAGACTCGCCAAAATAAGGGAGGCGGCGGAGGCCGAAATCGCGGAGGTTTCAAGAATATCCCGCGCCCTGCGCTCGGTCGGCGAGACCGACTTTGCCTCGGCCCCGTCCTCGGCGTTCGACGACGCCTCCGCGTCCCTCGCGTCCCTCGCGCCGGACATCGCGGTTCTGCCCCCCGCCAAACGGACGGAACTCAGGGAGAAGCTCGACGAGCTCTCAAAGAGGCTCAAAGACGCCGTGGAGAGCCGCAAAATCGCGCTCGCCGACCGCACGCGCGAGCTTCTTGAGGAGTACGAGGCGGTTTTGGCCGCCTACGAGGGCTTCGAGTCGGAGTTCCCGAAGCTGGCCGCCCGCGAGGAGGCGGTTTTGAAGCAGCTGAGGCCGATTCTCGGCGACGTCTCCGAAAACTTCAAGCCGCACAAGATAGATTCCGACAGGTTTGACGAGACTGCGGCGAAAATTTCCGCGGCGCGCTCCAGATACGAAAAATTCGGAATATTGCGCGACGCGCTTCTTTCTGCCAGGAATACCTACGACTACATCGCCGCCGCGGAGATGCTCTCGGCCGACGGCGCGGTGCCGGCGGAGTTCTCCAGAAAGCTCGCGCCGATAGCCTCCCGCGCGCGGGATATAAGAGTGGGGCAGGCGGCGGAGTTTGCCGACCCCGGCGCTATCGCGCGCCTGTCCGACGCGTTCTCCGCCGAAAAGGCCGCCCTTCCGGAGAGCAAGGCCCTAACGAGCCTCTACAAATATTCCACGGAGTCCGGCGCGCCCGTCTACACGATATCGCCCGTATCGGAGCGCACGCAGAGGTGGAACGGCGGCTACACGACCGTCCAGGAGGCGAGCGAATTGTCCTTCGGCGGCGGAGTCTCCTCAACGCGGTACATGAAAAGCCAGACGCGCGGGCGCGACCCTCAGGGGGATCTGCTCGTCGGTGGCGCGCTTTCGCCGGAGTCGCTCATAGGCGCGGAGGTTTTCAAGGCGGCCGCGTCGAAGTCCCTGCTTTCGGCGCTCGGAATGGTCGCCAACTCCAACGTAAACCCCGCCTTCAAGGCGTACCTCGAGCGCGTTATAATCGGAAAGCTGAAGGCCGACCCCGTGGCGACCGGGTTCGCGTTCTCGCCGAGCGCGCGCGAGCACGCAGAAAAGGTTCTCAAAAACACCTCCGGAATGTTCGACTACTCGTGGGTTTTCGAGAAGGATTCCAGGCTCAAATTCCTGAAGTCCGAGCTGTACTCCAAGCTCCTGCCGGATTTTGAGAGGGAGGCGAAAGTCCGCGCAAAGGCCGTGGAAATCGCCGAGTCTTCGCCGATGGAGCTCGTCGGGGTGGTGCTCGAGAACGGCCGCCCGCGCCTATTCAAAGATCCCGCGGGGGCCCTGTGGGGGGTTTCCCAAAAGGGTTTCGGGCGGATTCCGTCGCCCGGGGCGGCGCTGCCGCTGAGCCCCCTCTTCTCCGAGACCGTGCCGAGCGCAAAGATCCTTTCCGAGGCGGCGGGCGAATAGATGCCGAACTTTTTCGTAAAGTGGAAGGGCCGGGAGAGCGGCCCGTTCTCCGGCGAGGAGATACGGGGAATGTTTGAAACCGGCAAAATCGGCCTCCTGCACGAGATACGCGCCGAGGGCGACGACGGGTGGACCATGCTCAAAGACTTCGATTTTTCCGCGGTTTCCGACCCGGAGGGGGGCGCAAAGAGGGCCGATTCCGACGACCTCCAATACGCTGCGTACTTTCTGTGCGGGGCGTCGTTCCTCCACCTTTTCATATACCTGATATCCGTCGCCCTCTGCGTTTACGCGTACAAGAGGCGCTCCGCAGGGTGGGCGCCCGGGGCGATCGCGGCGTCCTCCGTGTCCTATCTTGCGGGGGTGCTCTTTTTCAAGGCGGTCTATCCGGTGCTGGCGGGCTCCTGACTTTCAGGACTGCGCAAAAAAAGTTGCAAAAAATATCCCCTGGCGGACAATATCCCGAAATGAGAAAAATTCTTTTCGTCGTAAACAGGACAAAGCCGGAGGCCCGGCTGATCGCCGACAGGCTCGCGCGCGTTGCGCGGGGGGCCGGAATGGATGTCGGCATTTGCGGCGATTTTCCGGTTCCCGACTCGGCCTTCGGGGGCGCCGACATTTGCTGCGTCGTCGGCGGCGACGGGACGATCCTCTCGTGCGTGCGCGCTGCGGCGGATTTCGGAATCCCGATATTCGGGATAAACCTCGGCAAGCTCGGGTTTTTGGCGCATTACAGCGATTCGATAGACGACCGCCCGTTTCTGACCCTCGCCGCCGGGGAGGGCAGGATTCTCGAGAGGGAGCTCCTCGAGGCCCGCGTCGGCGGCGAGGCGTTTGTGGCGCTCAACGATTTCGCCGTGAAGAGCTCCGGCGCGGCCACGGTTTCCGGGCTGAGCGTGAGCGCCGACGGGGAGTTCATCGCCGACTACGTAGGCGACGGGCTCATATTCTCCACCCCGACGGGATCCACCGCCTACAACCTTTCGGCGGGCGGGCCGCTCGTTCACCCCAAGGCCAGGGTGTTCGTGATGACCCCCGTATGCCCGCACACGCTCTCCAACCGAAGCCTCGTGTACGACGCCTCCGCAAGGATCAAAATATCCTGCTTTTCGGGCGACTGCGTGTTCGTTTCCGACGGCAAGATAGTCTCCGATTTCCCGCGCGGGGCGCAGGCGGAGGTTTTCATATCCTCCAAAACGGTGAAGTTTTCGCGCCTGCGCGGGCATTCGCATTTCAGCATACTGCGCTCCAAGCTCGGCTGGGCGGAGGATCCGAGGCATTCGAGGCAATGAGCGCGGGCGCAGGAGAATCTTCCGCAGCGCGCGGCGAAAGCGCGGAGGCCGGCGCCGGGCGCTCCCGCAGGGCCTTTGACCGCGCGCGCGCGGCCTACCGCATTTCCTACGCGTCGGCCGTATTGGCGCTGTCTTTCAACGTTGCGGCCTTTGTTGCGGGCGACTCTTTTCAGGTTTTGAGGAGGCTTTCGGACACCCCTGTCGGCGCCTCGGTGTCGGCAGACGCGCTGATGCTTGTGTTTTTCGCGTTCGGATTTCCGGTGTGGGGCGTCTTGCGCTTCAAGGCCTGGGCCTGCGCGGGCGCGGCGGCGGTCGCCGCCTATTCGCTTCCGGAAGTTTCCGCCCAGGCATGGGCGTATTGCGCGGCCTCCACCGCCCTCGGCGCCTGCACGCTTAGGCTCGGCCCCGCGCTTTCGGCGCTCGCCGGCGCGGCGGCGCTGGCGTTGTCGCTCAGGTTTTATTCGGTTTTCTTTTCGTAATTATGGATTGTCAAAAAAAAATATCTCCCGCCGCGGCCGTAAAAAACTTCCTCTCAAACGGAATTTGGGATCCGAAATACTCGGGCAGGAAAGGGCTTGAGGGGCTCGGCATACTGCTGCTCAGGATACTGCTTACGACCGTAAACGGCATACTCAAAAACCGCGTGTTTGTCCAGGCCTCGTCGCTCTCGTACGCCACGCTGCTGGCGATAGGCCCGATCCTCGCCATCACCATACTGTTCTCCGGAATGTTTTTCAGGGACAAAGGGGAGCAGTTCATATACGGCAAGATTATGGACGCCGCCACTTTCGTCATGCCGGCGGTCTCCGAAATGGTCTCCTCCGATGGTGGCGGCGACGGAGGGGAAAAGGCGCAGATAAACCCCGCCGTATTCGGCTTCATCACGAAAATCTCCAAGGCGAGCGTTTCCGGGGGCGCGATAGGGGTGGCTACCATGCTCGTCACGTGCCTGCTGCTCTGCAAGAACATGGAAAGCGCCATCAACCTGATATGGGGCGCGCGCAGGGGGCGCAAGTGGGTTGACCGCATAGTGTTCTATTTCGCCATGATTTTCTTCGGGTCGGTCGGAACGATTTTCGGAATGACATTTTTGGCGACTTCCCAGCTCTCGGCGTTCGTGGGCGGAATCCCGATAATTTCGGACTACGCCTCGTGGATAACGTACCTCGTGGGCATGGGCGTAATGACCGCGGTGCTGGCGTGCTTCTATAAGTTCTTCCCGTGCGCGCGCGTCAAGTGGAAGGCGGCGTTCGTGGGCGGATTCATAATAATGCTTCTGCTGATGCTGAACAACAAGCTTTCGTTCATATACATCGGATATATAGTCAAGCAGCAGAGCCTGTACGGTTATTTGGCGATAGTGGCGGTGGCGATGTTCAGCCTCTACATATTCTGGCTCGTGATACTTATCGGCAGCCAGATTACCTACGCGGTGCAGTACATGGATTTCCTCTCCGACGACGACGCCTGGGGCCTCATGGGGCCCGGAATGCGCGCGCTGTGCGCGCTCGCAGCGTTCGCGGAAGTTTCGCGCGAATTTTGCCTGCGCGACGGAACCCCCACGGCTGAGACGCTCACCGCCAAGCTCAAGCTGCCGGCGTCGGCGGTTCTGGCGTCGCTCGAAACTCTCGTATCGAAGGGGCTGGTGTGCGGGGTGATCGCGGGGGAATCCCGCGACGCCGCAGGGTTCAAGCCCGCCGTTCCCCCTGAATCCGTGACGCTCGCGCAGTTTTTCAGGCAGCTTGGCTTCGAGGAAGGCGACAGGCCCGAACTGCTCTCGCACAACGAGCCCGCAGTCGCCGCCGCCATCGAATCTTTCGGCGAGTACTCGCGGCTGGCGGCGTCCTCCAAGAGCATAAGGGACATAATATAATGGACATTTTCGAGTTCAGAAACGAGTATTTGAAGGGCGGGCTGTCGCGCTCGGATCTGGATCCCAACCCATTCAAACAGTTCGAGCTGTGGTTCAGCCATGCCTGCGATTGCGGCGTTGTGGAGCCCAACGCCATGATTGTTTCGACCGTCGGGCCGGGCGGAGCCCCCTCCTCGAGGGTGGTGCTCTTGAAGTCGTGGGACGAGCGCGGATTTGTATTCTATACGAACTACGGCAGCCAAAAGGCGCGCGACATAGAGGGCAACGACAGAATCTGCGCGATTTTCGCGTGGCTCGACCTTGAGCGGCAGCTGCGCATCGGCGGCAGGGCGGAAAAAGTGTCGGCGGCGGAGTCGCTGCGCTACTTTTTGTCGCGCCCGTTTGGGAGCCGCCTCGGGGCGTGGGTGTCGCGCCAGAGCAGCGTTATCTCTTCCCGCAGCCTGCTCGAGATGCAGTTTGAAAAGATGAAGGAGAAATTCAAAAACGGCGACGTTCCCCTTCCGGACTTCTGGGGCGGGTACAGGATAGTTCCCGAGCGTTTCGAGTTTTGGCAGGGCAGGAAAAACCGCCTCCATGACAGGTTTGAATACGCCAGAAAAACCGTCTGCGGAGGCCCGGACTCCTGGGAAATTTCGCGCCTGGCTCCGTAGGCCGGGAAAATATTTCGCTCCCCGACGGCCGCGGGGAATGCGCAGGCCAGATTCCCGCCCCGTTTTGTCTGCGCGGAGAAATCCCCCTCGCTATTCGCTCCGGCCGGGGGAAAATTCCAGACCTTTCGGGGGAGTTTCCGAAATCGCATCGTCAAACCCGAGTTTCGGCCTGAACTGCGGCGAATTTTTGTATTTCAGATTTTTCGCGCCCCAGTAGGACGGGTGAAACTGGCAGTTTGTGTCTATCCAGTTTGATAGCGCGAGAATTTCGGATTCGGAAAGCTTCACGTCCCTGTGCGTCCTGGCCAGTTCCCGGGCGCGCTCCGCGGCGCGCGCGTCTCTTATGTCCGCGGCTTCCGGGGCGAATGCGCCCACCAAAACGCTCGTCCGCGCCCCGAGGCTCCCGGCGGGCAGGTACTCGACGTTGTTGTCCTTCTGGAATATTTCGGATATGATTTTGCCGAGGAGGTTCCGGTCTATCCTCGCGTAATTCTTTTTCGAGATGTTCGTCATTCCAACCCATTCCCGCGCATGGGGGCTGTTTTCAGTCGCTTTCGCGCGCCTAATGTAATCGGGAACGAGGGATTCGTACGAGACGCTGAAGAGTTCGGTGGGGGTTCCGCGCAGGTCGAGCCCGCCTTCGCGCCGGTTTTGCCCGTGGCACTGCACGCAATGGCGGTCGAAGACCGGCTGGATTTGCGCGGCGTAGTCGAATAGCTTTTCGGCGGACTCCTCGCCGCGCTGGGGCTTCAGTTTTTGCGGCGGCCTGCGCGTCGCAAGGGCGCGCGCGGAGCCCGCCGGGCGCGGGGTTTCAGACGAGCTCTCGTGGCAGCCTATGCAGCTCCTTATTTCCCCGGGCATGTAGTTTACGAAAGTTCGCTCGGTTTGGAGCGCCATGAAGTTCTCGTCCAAAACCTGCAAAAATATGTTGCGGTTGGCCGGAACCAGAAAATACGCGCTTCCGTCGGGCTCGATTTCCGCGACGCCGCGCTGGACTTTCAGGCCGAGATGGGTATAGCGGCTTATCGCGGCGTGCTGCTGACCGTGGGCGTCTTCGGTTTTCTTTCCGCCCATCGCGGCCCTGTTTGCGCTCCACGGCCGCGCGATCTGCTCGAGGACGCGGACGTATTTGGCCTTTCCCCGCGGGACGTTTTCGAGGCCGACGTATACGTCGGTTATCAGGAGCGCGGCGAGGTTTTGGCCCGCGAGGTTTTCGTCCGGCGCGGACGGCAGAACCGGCGGAACGGGGCGGGGGGCGATTGGGACGGGCTGGAAGGCGGAATATTTCCCGTCCCTGTATATGCTCCGCGCGGCGCCGTCGGAGGAGAGGAGCGCGAGCTCGTACCCGTCGGCCTCATTCCACGCGCGCCCCGCTGGCTTCATCGAGACGAGAAAATTTCCGTCCGGGAGGGGGTATGGGTCGCGGAAGAGCCTGCCGGATTTCCCCGACGGGTCAAATTCCCACCTTCCGCCTTTCTTGAAGTGATAGCCGCTTTCGTCGCGTATTTCCACGTCGTCGGTGACAATCCGCATGGACGATTCATCGCGTGTTCCCCCGGAGGTATCGGCGACGATTACCGTCCCGTTCGGCCCCTGCGGGTAGTGCGGGGCGCCGATGAAAACATACTTTCCGCCGCCGGGCATCGGCCGCCCGAAGATCATGGTGGGCGGCAGGGCGATGTCGTTGCCGTATATTTCCGCCGATCCCGTTCCGTCGGGGCGCATGGCCCACAGGCATTTTACGGCGGACGCGCCCTTGTCGACGTACTCCCAGCGCGTGTACATTATTCTGCCGTCCGGCAGGACGCACGGCGAGTTTTCGCTCAGCGCCCCGTAGGACAGGCGCCTCATTCCCGAGCCGTCGGCCTCAATTCTGTACATCGTAGAAACCGTCAGGTCGTCGGACGGGTCGCAGAGCACGCCGTACCTCGGGCGCGTGGAGACGAACGCGACGCCGCCGTCGGGCAGCCAGCACGGATCCATGTCGTCGGTTCCGCGGTGGTACAGTCCGCCCGCGAATTTTTTTGCCGTTTCCGCCTCGCCCGGTTCCGGAAAAGTCAGCTGTTTCAGATCGGAGCCGTCGATTTTCGCCGAATAAATCCTGAACCCTTCCCCGGGCGATTTCTTGTGCGAAAAGACGATGCGCTTTGCGTCGAAGGAGATGTCGAACCGCCCGAATACGCCGCCGGACATGGAGGGGAAGAGGTTGCGCTCGGTTCCGTCGGACGCATTCAGTATAAAAATTCCGCCGCCTGGCCGCCAGGAGCTGTTTATAAATTCCGTATAGTAATGGTTGGGGTTGAACGCGCCGCGCTTGATGAACGCGATTTCCGAAATTTCCGTAAATCCGGGCGGCGCCCACTCTCCGGCATATAGCGGGCACAAAAGCAGCGCAATCAGCGGGAGCGCTTGTATGGGGGTTGTCAGCCGCATATTTGCCGATGTTTCCAAAAGCGTACGGGGCCTTTTGGAGGGCGTCAACTTAAAATCGGAAAATTCCCCCCCCCCCCCGCCAGCGCGCAATCATTAGCTCTTTACAAACACCGACGTTTTTCTATTTTTGTCGTTTGAATGGAGCGAATGTGACGGGATTTTTCTCAAATATTTTCAGGAAGCGCAAGGGCGGCGAAAGGGGGGGGTCGGCGACCGCCGGCATATCCGGCGACGGCGGCGGCCTCGTGCTGAAAATTTCGGGCGACTGGCTTTTGAAGAACGGCCGCACGCCCTTTGAGGAAATCGGCAGGGAGATCTCGTCGCGCCGGGGCGCATCCTCGCTCAGGGTTGACGCGGGGAGCCTCGGGGAGTACGATTCCGCGCTTTCGGCGTTTCTCCTGCGCGTGTGGGAGATGTGCTCCAGGCTCTCGATAGATTTTGACGCGGGTTCTCTGCCCGAGGGGCCGCGCGCGCTCCTGAGGCTTGCGACAGCCGTCCCCGAAGCGGACGAGGCGTCGAGAAAGTCCGCAGCCAAGCAGGCCGGGATTTTCGGCAAGGTGGGCACGCGCGCGATAGGCGTTTTCAGCTCCTTCAACTCGGTTTCCGAATTTGTCGGGGAGGTCGCGGTGTCGTTTGCGCTCGCCGTCGCGGGGCGCGCGCGGTACCGGGGCAGGGATCTCGCGCTGCTCGTCCAGCGCTCGGGGCCGGAGGCGCTTCCGATAGTGGCGCTCATCAGCTTTCTCGTCGGGCTGATCCTCGCGTTCGTTGGCGCCATACAGCTGGCCAAATACGGATCTGAAATCTTCGTTGCCGACCTCGTGGGAATCGCCATGGTGCGCGAGATGGGCGCCATAATGGTCGGCATAGTCATGAGCGGCCGCACGGGGGCTGCGTTCGCGGCGGAGCTCGGCTCGATGAAGGTGAACGAGGAAATCTCGGCGTTCAGGACTTTCGGCATATCCCCGATGGAGTTCCTCGTCTTTCCGCGAATACTCGCGCTGGTTATCGTCTTTCCGCTGCTTACGATATTCGCGGACGTAATAGGCATGATGGGCGGCCTCGCCATAGGCGTGGGAATGTTCGACATATCCTACGAGCAGTACGCCGGGCGGTCGGTCGCGGCCCTCAACCTCGTACAGCTTTCCACGGGCATAGGCAAGAGCCTTGTATTCGGCCTGATAGTGGGCGTCATAGGCTGCCGGCAGGGGCTTGCCTGCGAAAAGAGCTCGTCCGGGGTGGGGCTTGCGACGACGTCCGCGGTTGTCCAGAGCGTGACGTGGATTATAGTCGCAGACGCCGTTTTCGCCGTAATATTCACAATTTTCGACATATGAGCCGCGCCGAAGCAGTAATTTCCAAAAGCGCCGGAATCCCCGGCGCCCCTGAAAGGGAAGAGGTGTTCAAGATAGAGTCTCTGACTATGGCGTACGGCGACTACGTCGTTATGCGCGACCTCGACTTTTCCGTAAGGCGCGGGGAGATATTTTTTATAATCGGCGGCAGCGGCTGCGGCAAGAGCACCCTCCTGCGCCACATGATAGGGCTCGCCAGGCCCGCGGCCGGCAGGATTTTCTACATGGGCGAGGACTTCTCGGGGGCGGAGGAGGAGCGCAGGCTGGAAATCCTTCGGGAGTTCGGCATACTCTACCAGGGAGGCGCGCTCTGGAGCAGCATGACGCTCTCCGAAAACATCTCCCTTCCGCTGACGGAATTTTCCGGGATCTCCGAGAAGGCTGCCGCGGAAATCGCCGACCTGAAGCTCGCGCTCGTCGGGCTCAACGGCTTCGGGGACTTTTATCCGTCGGAAATCAGCGGCGGCATGGCCAAGCGCGCGGGGCTCGCGCGCGCCATCGCCCTCGACCCGCTCGTTCTGTTTTTCGACGAGCCGAGCGCGGGGCTCGACCCCGTGTCGTCGCACCGGCTCGACCGGCTAATACTGCAGATGCGCGATTCGCTCGGCGCGACGGTCGTCGTTGTCTCCCACGAGCTGGCGAGCATTTTTGCGATAGCCGACCGCGTTGTGTTTCTCGACGCCAAAACCAGAAGACAGGGCGCGATAGGCTCCCCGCGCGAACTTCTCGAACGCGGCCCCAAAGACGTGCGCGTGTTCCTCAACCGCGGCGTTGACCCTCTTGACAAAAAGGACGATTATGAAAAATAAAATCAGCCCGGCGGCGATCGGAATGTTCGTGATCGCCGCCTCCATCATCGCGGTCGCCGCAGTAATGGTTTTCGGCGCGGCCAAGTTTTTTTCGAGGACGGAAAATTTCATATCGTTCTTCTCCGAGAGCGTTAACGGCCTCGACGTCGGCGCCCCCCTGAAATACAAGGGCGTGAAAATCGGCAAGGTGGAGGGCATATTCATAAGCTCCTCCAAGAACATCAAGGAGAGCTCGGTGTCGGTCGTCTACTCGATAGACATCGACCAGCTCAGGCGCAAGACGAGCATGAACGTCAAGGACTACAACGAATGGATGGACGAGCAGATAGCCGAGGGCCTGCGCGCGAGGCTCAACTACCAGAGCATCGTCACCGGAATGCTCTACATAGAGCTCGACTTCATCGCCGACAGGGGCGAGAAGTACGACCTCAAATACGGCGGGACGCGCTTCAAGGAAATCCCCGCCGCGAAGTCCGGCCTGTCGGAGCTCGCCAAGGGGTTTGAAAAGACGATGGCCGACGTCGCAAAAATCGACTTCGCCGCCATCGGAAGGGACGTGCAGTCGGCGATGGCGAAAGTCAACGAGAAGCTCGACGGCATAGACGCAAAGGCGATAAGCGACAGCGCGGTATCCGCCCTGAGGGGTGTCGACGGCCTCGTGCGCAACAGGGACGTCGCGGAGGCTGTAAAAAAGCTCGACGCGCTCCTTTCCGATTCCGACGCCCTCGTTAACGACGCACGCGCGGAGCTCAAAAAGCTCTCCGCCTCCGGGGCTTCCCTTTCGGCCCGCCTCGACGAGGTTCTGCGCAACGTCAACTCCGTAGTCGCCCCGCAGTCTCCGTTCAGGTACCAAATCGCCGTCCTCGTAAAGACGATGAACGACTCCATGAGCTATATCGCCAATTTTACGGACTATCTCCAGCGCAACCCGAACTCCCTGCTGAGGGGCAAGGACAACTCCAAACGCAAACAGAACAATTAGGAAAACGCCATGAAACTTTCAAGAACCGCTCTCGCCGCCGCCGCGCTCGCGTGCGCCGCCTCGCTCTCCGGGTGCATTTCCGACCTCCTCGCGCCGTCGGCTGATCCGACGGTGTTCCATATACTCTCCCCGGTTCCCGCGCAAAAAGCCTCGGCTGGAAAATACGACGCCAACCTGCTGCCTATACAGCTGCCGCAGTACATGTCGCGCGCGCAGATTGTCTCCGCGGGCGAAGGCGGAACTCTCGAAATATCCGAATTCGACAGGTGGGCGGAGCTCCCGTCAAACGGAATCGAGCGCGCGGTGGCCGTCGGCATAGAGTCCTCCGGGGCGGCCTCCGTTTTCCCGTATCCGTCGGTATCCCCGGATCCCGAAAAGGCTTGCTCGCTTAAAATATTCATTTACGAATGTCTGGGAAAAATCGGCGGAAAAGTCCGCCTCATGGGCAAGTGGCAGATAGACCTCCCCGGGGGCGGGAAGGGCGTCGTCAGAAATTTCGACTTTGAGGTTTCCTCGAAAGACGGATACGGCGGCTACGCCTCCGCCGTCAGCGAGCTCGTCGGCAGGCTCTCCGCCCAGATATCCGCCGAGCTCTCCAAGCTTTAACCCACACCAGACAATATGAAAACAGGATTACTATTCTCGGGTCAGGGCGCGCAAAGCGTCGGAATGGCAAAGTCGCTGTATGAAAACTGCGAGGCGGTAAGGGAGCTCTTCGACAGGGCCGACGACGCCCTCTCGATGAAGCTCTCAAAATATTGCTTCGAGGGGCCGTCGTCGGAATTGACGAAAACGAGCGTCTGTCAGCCGGCGCTCTTTCTGCACGGCTTCGCCGCCGTCGAGGCCATGCGCCAAAAGGGGATTCTCGGCGAGCCCTCGACCGCCCTCGGCCTCTCGCTCGGCGAGCTCACCGCCCACGCTTTCGCGGGCACTTTCAGCTTTGAGACGGGTCTCAAAATCGTCGCCGAGCGCGGGAGGCTCATGCAGGAGGCCTGCGACGCCTCCAAGGGCGCGATGGCGAGCTTTATCGGCGGAACCCCCGAAGACGTAGCCGCATACTGCCGGGAGTTCGACGTGGACATGTCCAACGTCAACTGCCCGGGGCAGGTAGTCATATCCGGCGAAGAGGCCAAAGTCGCCGCCGCCGTTGAGGCCGCCAAAGAGCGCAAAGCTTTCAAAATGGTTGTTCCGCTGAAGGTTGCCGGCGCCTACCACAGCCGCCTCATGGAGCCCGCGCGCAGGGCGTTCGCCGAATATCTCGAGGGAATAGAATTTAAGAGCCCGCGCATACCCGTATTCACCAACGTCACGGGGGACGCAGTGTTCGACCCCGACGAAATCAAGAAGAACCTCGTGAGGCAGGTTGTCAGCACCGTGCGTTGGGAGGACTGCGTGCGCAACGCCGCAAAGCTCGGCATCGACCAATTCTACGAATGCGGCCCCGGGGGAGTGCTCGCCGGAATGGTGCGCAGAATAGACAAGTCGCTAAACGTAAAATCAATTTCGGAGTATTCCGATCTCTGATTTTGCGAATTTCTTTCAGAAGACTTGACGAGACACACGATGTCGGCGCAGACATGAGGCGCGCCAACCAGCGGTAGTCCGCTTCCATGGAAGGGGGGCGCGAGGTACGCCGTTTATTGAAGGGGCAAAGCTCCCCTTACGAAAATTGGCTGCGCCAATACTTTTATCCCCTTTGTAAACCCCAACAAATAACGAACCTCTCATGGGGAAGTTCGGGCGGCACGGGCCGGTACGGGGGCGGGCGCGAGGTACGCCGTTTATTGAAGGGGCAAAGCTCCCCTTACGAAAATTGGCTACGCCAATACTTCTATCCCCGCGGCGAGATATCTCTCCCATTAAAGGACAAAGCCCTTAGGCGATTGCTTATGCAATTCGCCGCCCGAGCCCGTCTCAAACTTCAAATTCTTTGGAGGCTTTTATCCTAATTCTCACGTAGTCCGCAAACCACTTGCCGCCCATTTTGAGGCTTCCTTCAAGTTCGCGCGCGGCCTCTTCGATTATCTCGCGCTCCTCACGAGCCGAAACTCCCTCAAAGGGGATTTTGTCGAACATTCTTATCCAGTTTGCCAGGCCGCCTTCGCCAACCTGTTCCGTCGGCCTGTCGAAGAGCGAGGCGAATTCGACTTTGAATCCCGCCCTTTCGAGCAGCGGGGCGTATTCGCCAATCGACGGAAAATAGAACGGGCATTCGTAGTCAAGCCCCCTTCCGGCGAAGACTTTTTTGAGGGCGGAATGGATTGCCGCGTTGTTCCCCTTCCCGCCGAATTCGCACGCGAGGATTCCGCCGGGTTTTAACGCGCGGTTTATGCGGGAGAGGAGCAGTGGGTGGTCTTTCGCGTCTATCCAGTGGAATACCGCGTTTGAAAACACCGCGTCGGCGGGCGGATCGGCGGAAAATCCGAGGGCGTCGGCCTTTTCAAAGGCGAGATTCGGGTGTTCGGATTTTGCGATGGCGATCATTTCCGCGGACGCGTCTATCCCCAAAACGTCCGCGCCCATGTCGGCGAGCTTTTGCGCCAGCGCGCCGTTTCCGCACCCGAGGTCTATTACGCGGTCGCCTTTTTTGACGTTCAAAAGGGTTAAGACGGCTTCGCCGCATTCGGAAACGAAAGAAAAATTTTTCCGATAGAGTTCGGCGTCCCAATTTATATTCATACATAATACTTTAATAGGTATACAGTTATGCTGCAAGCCTAAAATTCTGAATTTTTTCACCCTCTCCCCAAATCTTTTAAACGCCGCTAATATGTTGAAAATCGCTGATATAACTCTACCAATATTGCCAGATGAAAGTAAGGGTAAAAATAACCTCCATACTGAACCGAAATTCGGAAACCACCTCTTTCCTCGTTTTCGGCAAAAGGGTCGTTTTACGGAATTCCGATTTCAAGTTCGGCAAAAAGAACTCGATAATACTCGAGCGCGACATCGCCGCCCGGAACGGGCTGCGCTGGAAGCTCCTCTTCCACTTTCCGCCGCGCATAACCCCGATATTCAACCAGGCGTGCATCGATGAGCTTAGATTCGGATCAGAAGAGGGCTGTTGAAAAGCTTTCGCGCCTGAAAGCGGGCGCGCTTTTCATGAAAATGGGCAGCGGAAAGACGAAAGTCGCCTGCGATCTCGTGCGGCGCAAGCTCGACTGCGTGGACGTTGTCATATGGATAGCCCCCGCCTCCCTCGCGCATTCGGAAAAATACATCGGCGAAGTGAAGAGATGGAGCCGCGGATTCTTCAAAAAAATCTCCTTTTTCACCATAGAGGGGATTTCCATGAGCGACTCCAAGTACATGGAAATGCGCAACCTCGCCGAGACCCGCAGGAATTTCTGCGTTGTCGACGAGAGCATTTTCATAAAAAACATCCGCGCCCTTAGGACCAAGCGCCTCGTATGCGACTACAACCTTTTCGATTTCAGGCTGATTCTGAACGGAACCCCCATCACGAAGAGCCTCCTCGACCTCTATTCGCAGATATCGTTTCTGTCCCCCAACATACTCAAAATGACCGAGAGGCAGTTCGCCGACAATTTTCTGGTCTACTTTTTCGACGGGGTAGACCCCTTCCCGTGGCGAAGGTGGTCGAAGCCGGCAAATGTCGAGGCGCTGATAGAGATAATACGCCCCTACATTTTCAATTCCAGCTTCGACTCCAAGTGCAGCGTGAGGGTCTTTGACAAGATATTCAGGCTCAGCGCGGACGAGAGGCGCAGGTACTCGCGGTTCAAGGACGCCTTTCTGAGGGGCAAGCTCTATGTCTGCTTTTTTACGGTCGCGCAAAAATTCCAGATGGCGTACACCACCACGTGCGCCGAAAAGTACCGCGCGACCGTAAAAATCGTGGAGGAAATACTGGCCAGGGGCGAAAAGGTCGTCATATTCGTAAAATACGTCTCCGAGGCCCTGCTGCTGCGCGCGGCATTCGGTGGGCTGCTGTATACTGGCAGGTGCAAGGACGACCTCTCGAAATTTGAAAAGGAAGAAAACGTGCTTATATGTACTTATGGTGTTGGAAGTGTAGGTTTAAACTTGCAGTGCGCCAATAATCTCATTTATTATTCTCAAACATTCGATTTTAAAGAAAAGGAACAGGCGAAATATCGCGTATACAGAACCGGACAAACAAGATGCGTTAATATTTATAATTTATGGGTTGATACGCGGCTTGAAGACATTATAAGGCACAACTTATCCAAAAAACACAATCTTTTGAAAAGTTTGGAGCGCGTAATCAGCGCCGAGGAGGCGAGGGCACTTTGAAAAAATATCTGAACAAAAACGTATACGAGGCAGCGAAGGAACGGACTGCATTCATATTCAAGAACTTCGAGCGCATATACGTGTCGTTTTCCGGAGGCAAGGACAGCTCCGTTCTCCTGAACATCGCCCTCGATTACATGCGCGAGCGCAAGATAAAAAGGAAAATCGGCGCCCTGTTCTTGGACTTGGAGGGGCAGTACGGCATAACCATAGACTATGTGCGCGAAATGCTCACCGAAAACGCAGACCTGCTGGAGCCCTATTGGGTCTGCCTTCCGCTCACGCTCCGCAACGCCGTCAGCGTGTTCCAGCCGTTTTGGACGTGCTGGGATCTGGAAAACAGGGACAAATGGGTTCGAGAATACCCCGAAGGCCCGGGCGTGATCACGGAGGCGAACAACCCTTTCCCGTTTTTCAAATACCAGATGGAGTTTGAGGAGTTCGTGCCGGAATTCGGCAAGTGGTACGCGGGGGGCAAAAAGACGGCGTGCCTCGTCGGCATACGCTCCGACGAGAGCCTGAACCGTTACAGAACCATAAAAAACTTCACCAAGGGCACCCTCAACGGGAAAAATTGGACGACCAAAATCTCCAAATATCTATACAACGCCTATCCCATATACGACTGGAACGTCCGCGACGTATGGGTGGGCAACTCGAAGCGCGGGTGGAAATACAACAGGCTCTACGACCTCTTTTACAAGGCGGGCGTGTCGCTCGCCTCCCAGCGCATATGCCAGCCGTACGGCGACGACCAGCGCATAGGCCTGAACCTTTACCGCGTGATAGAGCCCGCCACGTGGGCGCGGGTCGTCAACCGCGTCAGCGGCGCGAACTTCGGCAACATATACAGCGGCAACAGGATTCTCGGATACCGCAAGGTGAGGCTTCCGAAGGGGCATACATGGAAAAGCTACTGCAAGCTGCTGCTCGCCACCCTTCCGGCGCCTATGGCGGAGCATTACGTGAAAAAGTTCCGGCGCTTCATGCTGTGGTGGTACCGAAACGGATCTCCCGTGGACGACGAAAGCCTCAAGGATCTGCCTGCAGAGGCGGTGAAAACTTCCAAAAAGTCGCCGTATTTGGAGACGATAGTCAGGTATAAAAAAATTCCCGACTGCCTCGACAACGGTCTCGAACAAAAGAAATGCGCCCCCACGTGGCGGAGAATGTGCGCGTGCATTCTCAAAAACGACTACCTTTGCTCGGGGCTGAGCTTTTCGCAGACTAAGCGCCAGCAGGCGCGCATGAGGGAACTGATGGAGAAATATAGAAGCTTATGAAAAACTCGCATTTGAGCCCGGTTTACAGCGTCAGGGCGGTTCCGATCGAGAAAATACAGGCCAACGCCTACAACCCCAACAAGGTCGCGCCCCCCGAAATGAAGCTGCTGTACCTGTCAATAAAGGAGGACGGTTACACACAGCCGGTGGTGTGCTATTACATCGCCGAGAAGGACATATACGAAGTCGTAGACGGCTTCCACAGGTATCTGGTGATGAAGACCTGCAAGGACATCTACGAGCGCGAGAAGGGAAAGCTTCCCGTAGCGGTTATAGACAAGCCGCTCGGCGAGCGCATAGCCTCTACCATCAGGCACAACAGGGCGCGCGGTTCGCACGACGTAGATCTGATGAGTAACATTGTCGCGGAGCTGACGGAGCTCGGCAAATCCAACGCGTGGATATCCAAACACCTCGGAATGAGCGCCGATGAAGTCTTGCGTTTAAAGCAGATAACGGGGCTGGCCGCCCTTTTCAAGGACGACGAATTTTCAAAGGCCTGGGAATGATTGGCTTTGGGCGCGTGAAACTGCCGCTGATGCTCCGTTTTAAGCGAGGCCGCCACTGGTCACGTACGTCAGTACGCTCCCACCGGCGGCCTCGCTTAAATACTCGCCTGAGCTTAGCCTAAACCCGGAAACAAAGGGCGATTGGGAGGGGATTGGCTATTTCCGCTTGCGGAAATGCCAAAGGGGGCGGACAGTTAAGCCCCCTTTATAAGCGACGCGCCCCGGGGTGGCTTGGGGTAAATAGTTCTGATTTGGCGAATGCTTTTGGTGCGGTGCTGGGTTGCTACGGAACAAGCCGCACTCTCGCGTACCTCAAGTACGCTTCGGCCGCGCCTTTTATATATTTATAAAGGGATAGCCTAATCGCGGAGCGATAGGCGTAAGGGCGCAACCCTTCAAAGGAAGCGGCACCGCTGCCTTTGCCTCGTAGCCAAAGTGGACTCGCTGGCTTGGTTGCGCTGCGCGCAACCCGCGCTGTTCTCGGGCGCAAGGTACGCCTCGCACCGGCCCGTGCCGCCCGAACTCTATGTATTAAAACGAACCTCCCATGAGAGGTTCGTTTTTTATTAGGGTTGGGAAAGGGGATAGGCGTATTGAGCAAGCAATCGCCGTAAGGATCCCTTCAATGGTTGGCGTACCTCGCGCCCGCCTTCTATGGAAGCGGTACTGCCGCTGGCTGGCGTACCTTGGCGCCCCCATTCAATGAGGCGGCACTGCCGCCGGTCTTCGCGTCGATACCTTGCCGCGGGGATAGCTCTATTGCGTAAGGGGGTGTATCTTTTTTATGGAAGCGGCAAACCCTGTGCCTGATTGGTCGTTTTGCGCTGCGGGGATTTTGCCTCCGGTTTTGGGGCGAAGGGCGTTCCCGGATTTACGATGTGGAAGGAAATCGCGCTGTCGCGCTGGACTTCGACCAGAATTTTTGAACCGCTTTCGGAGAGTTCGGAGTAGATTTTTTCGAGCTCCTTCGCGTCCGTTATTTTTTTTCTGTTTACGGAGAGGATTATGTCGCCGGCCTCGATTTTTGCGAGGTCAAACGGAAATCCCCGGCGCATGCCCACGACCATCAGGTTGGAATCGCACTTGATTTTGGCCTCGCGCTTGAACACGGTGGTGATTTCCTGCATTCCGGCGCCCCATTTTTCGAGGGAAAACTCCCTCCCGACGCGGCTTTCGAGCCTTTCGCATACGGGGTATTTCTCGAGGATTTTTCCGCCTCTCAGAATTTCGAGGGCGATTTTTTTGCCGACGGGCGCGGAAGCTATGCGGTTCATTATCGCGGGGAGCTGTTCGGGGAATCTGCCGTCCACGCTTTCCGAGTTTATCTTTAAAATTATGTCTCCGGGAAGTATGCCGGCGTCGGCCGCCGGGGAACCGGCGTCCACGTTTTGCACGAGCACCCCCCTGTTCGTGGCCACGTCGAAAAATTGCTCCATGTCCTGAAGCGGCGCGGGCGTTATGCCTATGTACCCGCGCGGGACGGCGGAGTTTTTCGAGAGGGCGGCGAGCACGTCCCGGGCGACGTTTGAGGGCACCGCGAAGCCGAGGTTGTTGGAGTTCGCATAGGCGCGGGTGTTGACGCCGACGACCTTCCCGTCGGGGAGCGCGAGCGGCCCTCCGCTGTTGCCGGGGTTTATGGCGGCGTCTGTTTGCAGCCACGTGTTGAAGTTGCCGGTCTCGTAGCCGCTGTTGAGTATAGTGCCCTCGAAATACCTGCTCGCGTTCGAGATTATCCCGCGCGTGACGGTTCTTGCAAACCCGTGCGGGGTTCCTACGGCGTACACCACCTCCCCGGATTTCAAATCCGCCGAGTTCCCAAATTCCGCGTGTGAGAACCCGAGCCCGCGCCTCCGCACTTCCTCCATGTCGAGGCGTATCAGCGCCAGATCCGTCCAGTGGTCCCACCCGATGAAGTCGGCCCTGACCCGCTCGAGGTTTGCGAGCGTGACAACAATCTTTGTCGCATAGCAGTTTACGACGTGCGCGTTCGTGAGAATTGTGCCGTCGGCGTCCATTATGACGCCGGAGCCTATTCCGCGCACCGTGAGGCTCCCCCCGTCCTTGTGGGATTTCTCCCACACGTCGATTTTGACGACGCTTTCGAGAAGGTTTTCAAAGCCCGCGCTCTCCGGGCGCCCGCGCCCGTCGAACGACGCGCAGGAGCACAGCAGCGCGCATGCGGTTGCGGCGAGGGCGGCGTAAAGCTTCATCGCCTAAGGCCTCCGCCCCGTCTCGGCCGTCACCCTTATCGCAATTCCGCCGCGGGAGTTAAAATTCCCCTCGACCCTGCACCACACGGGGTCGAGGGCTTCCGCGAGGTCGTCGAGGATTATGTTCGTCAGGTGCTCGTGGAAACAGCCCTCGTTTCTGAACGACCACAGGTAGAGCTTGAGAGACTTGCTCTCCACGATTTTCTCCCTCGGGACGTAGGAAATTTTTATCGTTGCGAAGTCCGGCTGCCCCGTTGCGGGGCAGAGGCAGGTGAACTCCGACGTTTCGAGCTCCACGAGGTAGTTCCTGCCCGGGTTTTTGTTGGGGAACGTTTCCAGCCTGCGCGAGGGCTTCGCCTTTTTCCCGCCGAGGGCGGAACCCAGGAGCGTCAACCCTTCCAAATCTTTTTTTTGCGTCTTTTTCATTCCGCGCGTCAGAATTCTATCATCACTTTGCCGAGGCGCGAGTTTTCCGTAGCGCGCCTCATCGCCGATTCTATGTCGGCCATTCCGTAGCGGGAGTCGACCGGGGCTTTCAGGACGCCCGCGGCGATCAGCTCGAACACCTGCGAAAACAGGGCTTCGCACTCCGCCCGCGAATGGGTGCGCTGCCATTTGTCCCACCAGAACCCGCGAAGGCGCAGGTCGTTGAATATCAGAAAGCGCGTCGGGAAGCGCACGGGCTCTCCCGTCATGCCGCCGATTGTGACGACGGTGGCGGAGTCCCCCATGGCCTTTATCATGTTCGAGACGCTGTTGCCGCCTATCTGGTTGAGCCCGAGTTTCAGGCAGTTGCCCGTCGCCTCTTTTACCGCTTTGGCGTCGAATTCGGCCTCGTCCACGACGATGTCGGCCCCGTATTCTTCGAGCGCGGCGCGCTTTTTGCCGGCGTTGCGCAGCATATTTACGGTTTTTATCCCGCGCGCGGCGCATATCTGGATCATGAAGATTCCCAACGCGCTGCCGGCGCCGTTTTGTATCAGCCAGTCGCCGGGCTTCATCTTTTCAAATCCGTCGAGCACGCAGAGGGCGGTCGGCGGGTTTATGAACGCCATTGCCGCCGCGTCGGGGTCGAGGCCCCCGGGAATCTCGAGCAGGTCGGAGGCTTTTGCGATCTGGTACTGCGTCCACGCCCCGGGTTCGGGAGGAAGGCGCACGAGGGCGCCGACGCGCGGCCCGTCGGTGCCGGGGCCGAGGGCTGCGACTTCGCCTATGCCCTCGCGCCCGGCTATCGCGGGCAGGGGCCTGAGCCTGCCGTACGAGCCTCCTATCATGCCGAGGTCGGAGGGGTTGACGACGGCCCTTACGAGCCTGACGACGGCCTCCCCCTTCTTGGGCTCGGGGATTTCCACGGTTTCGGGGTGCACCACTTCGGCGGGGTTGCCGTAGGTTCTGTGTACTGCTGCTATGCTTTTCATTTCTGTTTATATTAGAGTTGCGCGCGCCTTAAAAGTCAACGAACAATGCGATTTGACACCTCTTTTGGGAGGTTCGCCCTGCCGCCGGCAAAAAAACTTGCGCGCCCGGGCGCTTTGCCGATAGGTTTTCAGATATGGAAAATCCTTTTTTGACGCCGGATCTCCCTCCGGACTGGACGAAAATGAAGCCGGAATTCGCGGCGGAGGCCGTCGATTGGGCGATAGAGAAATCGCGGGCCAACATCGAGGCGATAAAATCCGTCCCCGCGGGGAGGCTCGATTACGAAAACTGCGTTTTGGCTTTCGACTCGGCTACCGAACCGCTCGACACCGTGCATGTCCGCCTCGGCCACCTGGCTTCCGTTGCCGATTCCGACGGCCTGCGCGAGGCGTACGGCGCGCTCGTCGGGAAAATCGCCGATTTTTATTCTTCGGTTCGCCTCGACGCCGGCCTCTATGCGAGGTTCGCGGAATACGCGGCCTCCCCCGGGGGGAAATCCCTCGCGGGCCCTCGCGCCCGAATGCTCTCGGAGACGCTGCTCGACTTCGAGCTGGGCGGCGCGAAGCTCCCGGAGGAGGGGAAGCGCAGAATCAGGGAGATAGACGGTCTGCTGGCTCAAAAGGCGCAAAAATTTTCCGAAAACGTGCTCGACGACACCAGGAGCTTCACGCTCCATGTCGACGACCCCGCGAAGCTTGAAGGGCTCCCGCCTCCGGCCGTGGCGGTTGCCGCGCAGAAGGCCGCCGCGCGCGGAAAGCCGGGGTGGGATTTCACGCTCGAGCAGCCCTCGTACGTTCCGTTCATGTCCTACGCGGCCGATGATTCCCTGCGCGAGAGGCTCTGGCGGGCGTCGGCGCGGCTGGCTTCCGACGGGAAGTATTCCAACTGGGAACTTATGGCGGAAATTCTGAGGCTGCGCGCGGAAAAGGCGCGGATTCTCGGGCGCGGGGATTTTGCGGACCTCGTCCTCGGGCGGCGCATGGCCCGCAGCGGCGCAAAGGCGCTCGCGTTCGTCGCGGACCTGCGCGAAAAATTCCATGCGGCGTTCGAGTCCGAGTGGCGCGAACTGCTCGGCTTCTCGCGTTCCGCGGGGCTGACAGACGGCGGCGCGATGCCCCCGTGGCGCGCGGCCTACGCCTCCGAGAAGATGCGGGCCGAAAAGTACGGGTTCGACCCCGAATCGCTGCGGCCGTACTTTCCGATGGACTCCGTCATGCGCGGTATGTTTGAAATCTGCCGCAGGCTCTACGGGATAGAGGTGTTGCGCGCCGCCATGCCCGCCCCGGCATGGGATCCGGAGGTGGAGTTCTTCGAGGTTCGCGCGGCCTCCGGCGGGACGCTGGGGCTGTTTTACGCCGACTTCCGCCCGCGCAAAAACAAGCGCGCGGGGGCGTGGATGAACCTGCTCGAGCCCGCAAGGCGCGGCCGTCCCGCGCTCGGCGTCATCGCCGGCAATCTCTCCGAGCCCGCCGGCGGAGGGCCCGCGCTGCTGTCGCACTCCGACGTCGAGACCCTGTTCCACGAGTTCGGCCACCTGATACACTTTTTCATGATGGATTCCCCGGAGCTATCCCTGCGCAATGTCGCGTGGGACTTCGTCGAGCTTCCGTCGCAGATCATGGAAAACTGGTGCCGCCGCCGCGAGGGGCTCGACATCTTCGCGCGCCATTACCGGACGGGTGAAAAAATCCCCGGAGAGCTCTTTGAAAAGTTCGAGAGGTCGAGGAAGTTCATGGGCGCGAACGCCGCCATGCGCCAGCTTGCGTTCGCGCAGATCGACCTGCTGCTCCACACCCGCCCGGAGGAGTTCATCGCCGGCGGGATAGAGGAGACGGCGCGCAGGGCTCTGGCGGGATTCACCCACGAATACTCCGAGGCGGTTCCGACGATTCTGCCGCGCTTCACCCACCTGTTCGGCGACGCGGTGGGGTATGCGGCGGGCTACTATTCGTACAAGTGGGCGGAAGTTTTGGAGGCCGACGCGTTCTCGCGCTTCGAGCGCGAGGGGCTGTTCAGCCCGGAGGTCGGCGGGGAGTTCGCCGAAAAAATTTTGAGGGTCGGAAACTCAATTGACCCCGCCGACGCTTTCAGGAACTTCATGGGCCGCGACCCGGACGCCTCCGCGCTCGTGGAGCGCTCGATAGACTCCGCGGCGCGCGAAGCGTCGGAGGGTTGAACGGCCCCGCGCAATCCCGCTCAGTATTTTCTTGAAAGCCGCCTTTGCATGGCTATAACTTTGCCGAATGAAAACGCGCAGTATGCTAATCGCCGTATCCGCTTTCGCCGCAGCCCTCTCCTGCTTCGGCGCTAAAAAGACGGTGGATCTCTTCAACGGAAAAGACCTCGGCGGGTGGAAATTTTTCGTCGAAAACGGCGCCGCCGCGCCGGAGGACGTCTTTTCCGTCAAAAACGGCCTTATCCACATAAAGGGCAGGCCGTTCGGCTTCATGTACACCGAAAACAAATATTCAAACTTCCGCCTGCACGTCGAGTGGAAGTACCCGATAGGCGCGAGCAACAGCGGCATATTCCTCTTCCTGCAAGAGCCGGGAAAGGAGCTGTGGCCGAACGCGGTGGAGTGCCAGCTGTGCTCCGGGAAAGCGGGCGACTTCGTGCTGCTCGGCGGCTCGGACGTGGCGGAGTACAGGGCGCCCGGGGGAAAGCCGCGCCCCAAATTCCCCGTCGTCGAAAGGTTTGAAAAGAACCGCGAAAACCCCGTCGGAGAGTGGAACAGCGCGGACATCGTGTGCAGGGGCGGGAACATAGAGGTCTACATCAACGGAACGCTCCAAAACGTCGGCACGAAGTCGGCGCATTCGGGCGGCTACATCGGCCTGCAAAGCGAGGGCGGGGATATACTCTTCCGCAACGTGCGCCTGACCCCGGAGGACTGACGGCCTTTCGGAATTTGCGAAAATCCGCCCCGTTTTGGGGCGTTTTTTTTTGTCGCCAAACGCGCGGAAAACCGGGAGAATATTCCAATGCGAAAGATTATGCGTTTTGCAAAATTTGCAGCGCTCGCCGCCGCGTGCCCGGCCGCGCTCGCGCTCGAAGACTATAAAAAGCCCGTCGCGGAAGACGCCGATTTCTTTCCGCCGTTCGATTCCATAAAGCCGCCCCTGCTCATGCCGCGGGACGCAAAGCTTGAGGTTTCCAAAGATGGGCATTTCCTCGTGGACGGAAAACCGCGCTATATGGAGGGCACTATTTTCTACGAGGGGGATTCCACGTCTTTCGGGGTTCCCACATACGGGTATCCGCCGTCTCTAAAATGGCTTTACGAGACCACGCAAAACTACGAGGACTTGCAGAGGCTCGGTTTCGACACAGTGGGTACGGGCGTCCCGAACGACTGGATGCGGAAGTACCGCAAGAGGTTTATCCACCTGCGCGCGGACGAGGGAATGTTTTTGCGCTACGCCCGCAGCGGGCTGCCGCTCTACGTGGATTTCACGGCGGCGGAATGGAGCCACGGGGGGTTGAAACACGTCGAGGGGGTGCCGCCCGCGAAGGAGGCGTTTACGGTTCGGGGGGCGTCGTACCACTGGATGCCCTACTCGGCGAACGCGCCCGAGGGGCGCCAGCTGTGGCGCGAGATGTGGGAGTGCGGGGCGGCGTTCATGAAAAAACACGGCATAAAGCCTTTCATGTACGAGCTCTTCAACGAGCCCGACTACGACGACCTGAGCGAATACAACAGGAGGCTGTTCGCAAAAAAAATGGCGTCGAAGTACGGCCGCAAAATATCGCGCCTGAACGCCGAATGGGGGGCGTCGTATTCGGATTTCGGCGAAATATCCGGGTTCAAAAATTACGGGGAAAACGCGGGGCTTTTCGTCGAATGGGTGAAATTCATGGAGGATTCTTTTGCGGACCTCTGCAAGTTCGGCGCGAAAGTCGTCCGCGAGGCCGACGGCCGCCCCGGCGCGGGGGTATGCTTTCAGCCGATTTTCCTGGACGGCAACAATGTCAACATCTACAAGGCCGACAGGCATCTCAGCGCGGTGTGCTCCTCCACGGGCGGCGGGGATTTCTTTCAGGCGCGCTTTATGAGGGCGATAGCCGACGGCAAGCCGATTTTTGACGGGGAGACCTACATGGGGCATACCCGCGAATCTTTCCGCGACAAAATTCTGGAGCAGTACATGCGCGGCTACAACGCCTCCTATCTTTTCAAGTGGAGCAGGCGGCCCAATGACCCGCTTTGGAAGGTTGAAAACGGAGGCGTGAAGCTCGCGGAAAAATTCCCCTACATGGTGCTCAACCCGTACGCCGCGCACCCGCGCGCCTTTCTGGGCCTGATGGACGCCAAAAGGGCGATATTCGCCGTGAACGACCTGTTCACCCCCCGCGACAGGGGCGTGGAAAGCGATGTCGCCGTGCTCTATTCTTATCCGACGAACAGGCTGCAGAGGTATCCCAAGGCCCCGCCGATGCAGACCGACATGGAGAAAAAGGTCGCCGCCGCACTCGAATATTCGCAGGTGCAGTACGACATAGTTTTGGAGGAGCAGCTCAGGGGCGGCAGGCAAAACCGCTACAAGGCGCTCGTCTGCGCCGGGGCGGCCTCGTACAAGGCCACGCCGAGGCGGTTGCGCGAATACGCCGAAAACGGCGGAACCCTCGTGCTGTTCTTCGACGCGCTCACGCTCGACGAGTACGGAAAGCCGCTCGAAAACACCCTTTCGGGGATAGAGTTCGGGGAGGACAGGAGCTCGGTTTCCGGGGAGCTGAAAATAGGCGGCGAGTCTATGAAGGCGTTCCACTTTAAATCGGTGAAAATTCCGGAGGGCTGGACGAGCATAGGCGAAATCGGCGGGGAACCCGCGGTCTGGGAAAGGTCCGAGGGGAAGGGAAAGGTAGTGTTTGTGAACGCCAAGGTTTCCGGGGCCGATTTGCGCAAGCTTGCGTTTGAAATTTTGAGGCGCTCTGGCGTGAAAAAGCTCTGCGGGCTCGAGAACGCGATTACGGGAGCGCCGTGCGCCTCCGTGGAGATGGCGAAGGCGCGCGCCGGCGGGAAAACCGGGTATTTCCTCTTCAACCGCTCGCTCGACGCGGAGGCCGTCGCGCTGACGCCGGAGGAGGATCTTGTTTTTGCGGAAGTCCTCTCGCGCAGGATAATCGGCAGGGACGCCCGGGGCAGGCTGGCTATCCCGCTCCGGGCGGGCGAGCCCGCATTGCTGGTCGGCGCGCCGGAATCGGAAATCGCGCTGATGTTCGGAGATTTTGAAAGGGTTTCCGGGGCCGACGCCGCGCGCGCCGCCGCCGAGTGGGACAAGATGCGGCGCGCCGAAAAAATGAGCTCCGCAAAGGCTTTCGACGTTCCCTCCGCAAATCTGCGGACTATTCCCATGCGCGCGTTCGCAAACCTCGACTGCGGCGCGGACATTCCGCTCGGAAAGTCTTCCGGCAAATTGAAGTCGCTGCCGTGGAGCGTGGAGAACTGCAACGGAATCCCGTTCGACTTCATCAGGCCCGACCACAACAAAAACCTGACGCTTATTGGGCTCGGGGATTTCGGGGGCAAGGGCTCGTTCTCCGAGGTTCGCGGGGTAAAAATAGACTCGAAAGCCTCCGCCCTCTACTTTTTGCACGCGGCCGCAGGCGACGCCGCGGGCGAGATAGCCAGATATGTTGTGAATTATTCGGACGGTGCGAAAGCCGAAATTCCCGTCGTTATGAACCGCAATGTCGGCGCGTGGGACGCCGTCCTGGATCCGGACAAAAACGCCGAAACCGTCGCCGGATTCGTAAACCCCGACAACCGCGGCCTGTACGTCTGGAAGTGGGAAAACCCCCGCCCGCACAAGCTCGTGAAGAGCCTCGACGCCGTCCTGACGCGCCCGTCCGCCGCGTATTTCGCCGCCGGAATCACCGCCGAATCCCCCTCGGGAGACTCGGATTACGACGTGATTGAACTCGCCGGCGAAGGCGCGTCTGCGCGCTTCGTCAACTGCAACTCCGGCAAATTCGGGAATGGAACCGCCGAGATGTCCGCCGGCGAAATGAAAAGCTACGCGCGGGTGATAGTGGATCTCGGCAAAAAGTTTTCGCTTCCGGAAAGCGCCGCGGAGGGTAGCCTTTCGTTCGACATAGAGATCGCCGGCGGGAACTCCGCGCCGGAGCTTTACGCCGCGCTCGACAAGACGGTTGACAATCTCAGGCGTTCCACGAGGGGAATGCTCATAGACCTCGGAGGCGGCAGGTACCGCGCGCAAATTCCGCTCTCCTGCCTGCTGAAGGGCGAGCGCGACTCCTTCGGTCATGTTATCGTCCAGCTAAACGGCGCCCCGAAGGGCTTTGAGAGTATAAAAATCGGCGGATTCGCGCTCGTCGCATACCGCTCGAAAAACCCGTTCAGGAACGATTCCTTCGAGACCTCCGAGTGGGGCGGAATCAAAATGTCCAAAGGGCCGGGGTATGTGTCGTTCGGCCTCGACAACGACAGCAGGAAGTGGTGCGTCGGCACGCTGAAATTCCTCAGGCCGGCTCCCGTCCCGGAGGGTTTCGGGCGGAAAGCCCTGGCGTTTGAAATCAACGCCGGCCCCGACGTTTTGGGGAACAGGAATATCGGCTCGCAGACCTTCCAGATGAGGTTTTCCTATCTGAACGGGAAGGGCGAAAAGTCCGCGACGCAAAGTGTCGCAGTCCACAGGGGCAGCTTTGTCTCGGGGGGCGCGGTGGACGGAATCCCCGCGACCTGGCAGAAGGTTTCCATACCGGTTGCTCGGTTCATGCCCAAGGGCGCGGACGGCGTTTCGGCGATAACTTCCGTCGCGCTGCAATACATGCTTTTGCCCGCCGACAGGGCGGGGGTTCAGATAAAAAACATAAGGATTGAATAGGCCGCCGGCTTTCGGAGGCAAAAAAACGAGCCCCCCGGCGGCGGGGGGCTCGTTTTTTCAAAGGGCCGTTCGCCTCAGATTTCCGAGGCGATTTTTTCCGCGGATTCTGCGGCGGCCTCCGCCTTTTCGAGCCCGTCTTTTATCTTTTCTGCGGCGGTTTTCGCAAGCTTTTCAAATTGCGCCTTGAATATGCCGTAGCGCGATTCGAGTATTTTGTTCGAGGTCTCCGCCGTCTGCATGCGCGACTGCATCGTCTGCGCGCGCGAGAATAGCGATATGGCGTCCATTGAAAGGCCCTGCGCCGCGCCTATGGCGGCGTCTATCGCGTCGTTTTGCAGGCGCGCCTCGTTCGCCGCGGCGCGCAGAAATTCCGCCGCCTCGCGGATTTCAAACGCGGCGTTCGAGATTTTTGAAAATTCCCGGAGAAATTCCGCGCGCAGGTTTTGCGGATTTGCGGTCAAGACCGCAGAGTTCCGCGCCGCGGCGGAGGGATACAGGCGGTCTTTGGCGGCTTGCGACTTGTATTTCATTGCGCCCGAATCCGCCGCGCACTCCGCCGCAAATCCGGCGACGGGGAGGTTTTGCGAACGGAGGCCTGCGGATATTTTCGGCAGGGCGGAGAAAATCGAAACGCGGGAAAATTCGGCGTCCGCAAATTTTTCGGAGGCCGGAATCCTGTTGAGAACGAGGCCGGCGAGCTTCCCGTACGATTTCATGAGGCCGGCGCGCGCGCCGTTGGCCGCCTCCGCGCATTCGGCGAGCTCTTCCCCCGCCCGGGCGTATTTTTCGGCGAGTTCGCCGAGGGGGCCCTTTATGCCTTTGAGGTTTCCGGCGTTTTCGCCGTTGAGTTCTTCGAGGCGCGCCGCGTAGTCTTCCGCGAGGCTTATGGCGGGGGCGACGCCCTCAATTTTGGGGGTTGCAACCGAAATTGCGACGAGGGTGGAAGACAAAAATTCCTCCGCCGATTTCAGGGAGTCTGCCGCCGCCAGGAATTCCGCCCGGACGGATTCAAATTCGCGCTTGTCCTGATACATGTTTCCGGGATTCTGCGCCACTTTGGGGCGCAGGGCCTCTATCGCCGCCTCCGCGCGCGTTATTTTCGCGCGCGCCAAAGGCATGATTTTTTCGGCGTCTTCGAGCGTCGATTTTGCGCTGTTAAACCCCTCGACGTCGGCCGCGAAGCCGGTTTTGAACGCCGCTATGCGCCTTTTGAGGGATTCCGACGCGTTTTCAAGTTCCGCGAAGTCGCGCCCGAGGGAGCGAAATTCTCCTTCCTTTTGGGCGAGCGAGGCGCTTTCGGCCCTGAAAATCGAGTCCGCCGAGCGGATCAGGGTTTGGGCTTCGGAGAACGAGTCGAAAGCGGCCTTCATTTCGGCGCGCGCCGCCTCGATTTCCCTGATTGCGTTTGCGGGTTCGGCGAACGCGGCCGCGCACGGGCAGGCCGCCAACAGCGGTATGAGCAGGTTTTTTATTTTCATGGTTTTTTTATTAGACGCCGCGAAAGGCAATTTGTTTTGCGGTGCGGCGAAATTTTACATCATCGACATAGGATCCACGTCGAGCGCGTCCTCGACGTCTTCGTCCATCGGAAATTCTTTCCGCAGCTTTGCGATTTCCGCCACCGCCGCGCGCACGTTTTGCGTGAAATACCAGATATGCCATCTGTAAAAGTCCTCCGACTTTTCGAGCGGGGCGGGGGAGGGGCCGCGTATCGAGCAGAAGCCGCCGATTTTCGCCTCGGCCGCCTCCGCCCATTTTTCGGCGTAAAATTCGAGCTTTTCCCCGCTGCGCGAGCGGAATATGTGGCGTATCAGGCGCGTGGACGGCGGGTAGCCGTACTCGGCGCGGTTTGCGAGCTCCTCTTCAAGGAACGACTCCATGTCGTCGCGCTTCGCGTACTGTATGGGCGCCGCATCGGGCGACATCGTCTGGACTATCACCTCCCCGCGCGCCTCGCCCCTGCCCGCGCGCCCGGCCACCTGCACTATGAGCTGGTAGGTCTTTTCGGCGGCGCGGAAATCCGGCATGTGCAGGCTTATGTCAGCGTCGATAATCCCCACGAGCGTGACCCGCGGGAAGTCGAGCCCCTTGGCTATCATCTGAGTGCCGACGAGTATGTCGAGCTTCCCGCGCCGGAAGTCTCCGAGGATTTTGCGGTAGTTGTCGCGCCTCTTCATGGCGTCCCTGTCCATGCGCCCGATTCTCGCGGCGGGGAACATCGCGGATATGGCCTCCTCTATTTTCTGGGTTCCTGCTCCGCGCCACCTGGCCTTGGGCGACCCGCATTTTTTGCACGCGCGCGGCGCCTTAGCCGAGTAGCCGCACAGGTGGCACTTTACGATGTCCTCCCTCTTGTGCCACGTCATGCTGACCGAGCAGTGCGGGCACTCCTCCACCGCCCCGCAGTCGGGGCACTCGAATATTTTGGAGTACCCCCTGCGGTTGAGGAAGAGAATCGCCTGCTCGCCGTCGTCGAGGCGCCGCGCGAGCTTTTCCGCCAGAATGTTTGAGACGGCCGCTCCGGGCTTTTCGCGCTTCATGTCCACGACGAACACGTCCGGCATGCTGCTTCCGTCTATGCGGACGGGGATTTTCGAGAGCGCGTACTTGCCGGTTTTGGCGTTGTTGAGCGTTTCGAGGGCCGGGGTTGCGGAGCCGAGCACGCAGGCGCACCCGGCGATTTTTGCGCGGTAGACGGCGACGTCCCTGCCGTTGTAGCGCGGGGCCTTGTCCTGCTTGTAGGCGGAGTCGTGCTCTTCGTCCACTATTATCAGGCGCAGGTTTTTGAGCGGGGCGAACACGCAGCTGCGCGCGCCGACTACCACTTTCGCCTCGCCGCGCGCCAGCGCCCTCCACGCGTCGAGCCTCTGCCCGTCCGACAGCCCGCTGTGCCACACGACGAGCCCGCAGTCGCCGAGCCTGCTTTTTAGCCTTCCGACAGTCTGCGGGGTCAGCGCGATTTCCGGGACGAGGAATATGCACGTCCCGCCGTCTTCGAGCGCCTCTTTCATCGCCCGCATGTAGACTTCGGTCTTTCCGGAGCCCGTCACGCCGTAGAGCAGGCGGGTTTTGAAGGAGCGCGCGCGGACGTCGGAGGAGATCTCCTCAAAAGCCCTCTGCTGCCGGGCGTTGAGCTCCGGGGGCTGCGAGGCGACGAGCTCCGCCGACGAGAGGTCGTCGTCGAACGCCCCCCGCCGGATTTCCCTCCTGTTCTGGACGAGCAGCTCCTTTTTCACGAGCGCGTCTATGGCGTCGGGGGTAGTCCGGGCGAGCCTGATCAGCGCGGATTTCAGTATCGCGTCAGGATACCCGCACATGAATTCGAGCAGCCTGCGCTGCTGCGGGGCGCGGGGCAGGAGGGTTTCGATTTCACCGGGGCTGACGGTGCGCGCGAGGGATATTTCCGCGGCTTCCCGCGCGCCCTTTCCCGCCCGAACCACCGCGGGAATCATGGTCTCGAAAATCTGCCGCAGGCCGCAGCCGTAGTATTCGCCCATCCACACGGCGAGCTTCATCAGCTCGTCCGTCAGGACGGGTTCCGGCTGGACGAAAGAGCGCAGCGGCCGCAGGCTGAAAGAGGTCCGCCCGAGCTCCTCCGCGGGGCGCACGTCCGTCACGATTCCGCACGAGCTCCCGCCGCGCAGCGGCACGCTCACGAGCGACCCGACCGCGAGGGGTTCGAGGCTTTCGGGAACCGAATATGTGAGGGCGCGCTCGATTCCGCTAAAAAGCAGGATTGTCGCCGCGCGTTTTTCTCCGGACATTTGGCTATTGCGCGCTTTTGGCGGCTGCCGCCGCGTTCAGTTCGGCGATTTTGCGGAATATGTCCGCGTACGCGCGCAGAACCCCGACGCTTGCGGAGATCCGGCACTTTACCGAGTTTCTTTCGAGGAACGCGAACGCCTCCGTGTCCTCGACTTTCCCGTCGAAATCCACTCCGAACCGCGCGAAAATCGCCTTCATTATGCGCGAATTGTTTATGACGGCCGCGAAGTCCGCCCCGGAGGCCGCGTATCTTTTGAGCGGGTAGTCGGAAGGCGGGTTTTTTATTTTTTCGACCGCATTCCTGACGGCTCCCATTGACGTGGCCGACACGATGTATCCGCCCTCTTTGGCCATGAACATTTTGGTATCGCCGGCGGCGGACGAGGAGATCTCGCAGATTTCCATGCCGCCGGCTTCCCTTATTTGCGCCTTGAATTGCGGGAGTCCCGCCCGCGCTCCGGCGAAATCTTTGGCGAGCTCCGCGTTCGCCCTTTCGGCGAGTTCCGCGGCTTCTTTCAGCGTCATGGGGGACGCGGCGACCGACACGCTCTCAAACTGCGCCGGGAAAGTGAAATTGAAGGCCGCCGCGGACGTCGAGGAGTATTCCACGGACGCGAACAGCGCGCGCCGGGTCTCGGAGGAAATACCGAGCGATTCCATCAGCGGCGCCAGGAGTTTTTTGTAGGGTTCGGCGGCGGTTCTGCCGTTTGCGGAGGCGACGGCCGAGAACATGAAGTCCTGGGGTATGAAGGCGGCTTCCGCCGGGCGCTTGCCGAGCGGGAGGGCGTTTATGAGATCCGCGAGGCCGGAATTTTCCCGCGCGCGGAGGCTTCCTTTTATCCGTACGGAGTTCCCGTCGTAGTCGATGGAGATCTTTGCGAGCTCCGCGCCGCCGGAGACTGTTTTGACGGCCTCGAAAACCCGTTTGGCCTGCGGGATTTCCGGCGCGGGAAGGGATCCGAAAAATTCCGCGTCCCTGACGCTCAGGGAGAGCATGGATCCTCCGTTTTCCGAGACTGCGGCGATGGTTTCGCCGGCGTACGCGGAGATGTCGGCGGAGGGGTCTCCCCTGATCTGGATTACCAGCCACCCGTCCTTTTCAAGGCGGCGCATATTCGACTGCTGCGCGAATTTGAACAGGGCCGACTCTTTGGACGCCCTCACCGCGGCGAATGCCGCAGGATCTGCGGGGTTTCCGAACGCGGCGATCCCGAAATTATCCTTGGCCACACCCTCGAAATTCGGGTATCCGAACGGCGAAAGCGATAGGGCGAGGGCCATTTCCGCCTGCGGGTCGGGGTAGATTTTCCTCATGAGGTCGGCGGTTTTGGAAAAAAATTCCCTCGGGTTTTGCGCCGCCGCCGAAAACCACGGCTTTTCGGCGGCGAGGGCCGCCGCGCATGCGGCGGCCGCTGCGATGATTGCGGCTGTCTTCTTCATTTTGGACATGTTTTCTTTGCGGCGATTTAATGCGAACCGGCGCGGCATTTCAAGCGCGTATTTCGGGGAGGGGGGCAACTGCATGCGCGCGTCGGGGCGGCCGTCAGTCCTTTTTGGGGTCGGCGGCGTCGCGCAGTATGTCGCCGAGTATGTTGAAGCACAGCACTGTTGCGAATATCGCGGCCCCGGGGGTGAGCATCCACCAGAAGCCGAGCATCAGGACTTTCGTGTCGTTCTGCGCCTGCGCGAGCATCAGCCCCCACGATGCGGACGGCTCCTGTATCCCGAGCCCGAGGAAGGATAGGGCGGCTTCCCCCAGGACGTAGGCGGGTATGGAGAGCGTAGCGCCCACTATCAGGTAGCTGAGCACGTTGGGGAGAAAGTGCCTTATTATTATTTTGACGGGAGACTCGCCCATCGCCCTGGCCGCCTGGACGTACTGCGCGTTTGCGAGCGACAGCGACATTCCCCTTATGACGCGCGCCGTCCCGGCCCAGCCGAGCGCGGAGAGTATTATTACTATCATTACGTACATCTGCGCGCTGTCGAAGTGCGGGGCGAGGGCGGAGCGCATGGCGAGCAGCAGGTACAGGCTTGGAATGGCCATTAGAAACTCGACAAACCTCATGGCGACAAAGTCGAAAGTTCCCCCGAAATATCCTGCGAGCCCGCCCACGAGAAACCCGAGCACCATCGTTATGGCGATTCCCGCAAAGCCTATGCTGAGCGACACCCGCGCGCCGTAGAGCAGGCGGGAGAACACGTCGCGCCCCGTCGAGTCCGCCCCCAGGAGGTATACGCGCGCGTCGGGCTCCGGGGATTCCACCCCGAACAGGCGCGTCTTGAAGGGTATGAGGCCGAGAATCTTGAAGTCGCTCTTCTCGTCCCTCACGAAGAATTTTACCGGCAGGCTCTTTCCCTCTTCGGGTTCGTACCTGGCTATGCTCGGATCCGACTGGCGGTAGCATTGCGCGCGCAGGGAGCCGTTTTCTAAAAATATTCTGGTGGGGGGGTGGAAGGATTTGTCGAGGCACTGTTCGGTGGGCGCGTACGGGGCGAGGAACGGGGCGAGGATAGCCGCGGCGTACATGGCAGCGAGCACCGCGAGGGCCGCGGCGCCGCGTTTGGAGCGCAGCGTTTGGGGGAGCAGGTTTTTACAGAAAAACGCCGCCGCCCAGCAGAGGCCTGCCGCAAGCATCAGCGCCAGAACCGCGGCGCCCGCGATTGCCGCCCAGAACGAGGCGGTTTTGAGCAGCCCGAAAAATGCCGGAAAGGATTCGCAGGCCCATGTGAGCGCGGCGGCGGCCGCCGCCGCGCAGAGCGTGAAGGCCGCCAGCCCGCCCGCGGGCGCCTTTTCCCGCTCGAGGCGTATGCGGGGGTCGGCGAGAGCGAGCAGCACGTCGGCAATCAGCTGCCCGGCCACAAGCATGGCGCAGCCCATGACGACCCCCGCCATGACGACGTATTGGTCCTGCTTTATTATCGCCGCGTATATGAGCTGCCCGAGGCCGGGGTAGTTCATCACGTTTTCGACGAGCAGCGCGCCTGATAGCAGGCCCGCGAACGCAAATCCGAACGAGGTTATCACGGGGTTTATCGCGTTGCGCAGAACGTGCCTGAACATTATCGCGTTTTCGCCCATTCCCTTTGCGCGGGCGGTCGTCACGAAGTCGGCGCGGGAATAGTCTAAGAAAGTTCCGCGCATCACGCGCATGGTTGAGGCTATTCCGCCGAGCGACAGCACCGCCGTGGGGAGGATCAGGTGTTTTATCCAGTCGCCGAATTTTGCCGCGGGTGAGAGAAAGTCGTGGAGTATCGAGACCTGCCCGCCCGTCGGCAGCAGCCCCGTGACGGCCGCGAACAGCACCGCGAGCAGCGCGAGGAAAAAGTACGGAACGCTGAGGGCCGCGTATGCCAGAAACGCGCTGATTTTGTCGAAGGCGGAGTCGCGGCGCACCGCGGCGAGCACGCCGAGCGGGATTGAAACGGCGTAGATTACGAAGGTGCTGGCGAGCGCGAGCAGCAGCGTCGGGAAAATCCTCTGCCCTATGAGCTCGATGACGGGTATCTTGTAGCTCCACGAAAACCCGAAGTCCGGCGCGCCGAAGTAGACGGCGGAATGTTTGTCCCGCTCGGACTCCGGAAGCAGCAGGCTGGTCTTGACCGGCGAGACCCCGTTGAGCCACCTTCCGTACTGGACATACCACGGCTTGTCGAGCCCCAGGCGCATTTCCTCCTGCCTGACGATCTCGGGGCTGATGTCTTTGGAGTTGCGCGCCTCGCTCAGAAAATCCCCCGGGGCGAGGTACATCAGCAGAAACACGAGCGCGCTGATGCCCAGCATCAGGGGTATCATGGAAAGCAGGCGCCTTGCGATGAATTTTGCCATGCGTTTATTCCTTCCCCCCTCCGGATTCTCCGGGATCGTAGAGTTCGTCGATGTTCCAGATGACTGAGCCGACCGGCGGGACGCGCACGTTGCGCCACCTGTCCGCCACCCCCGAATAGCTCATCGGGGTGACGAGGAAGAGCAGGGGAAGCTCCCTTGAAAATATGTTCTGCATTTCGTCTACGAGGGCCTTGCGCCTGGCCGGGTCGAATTCGACTTCCTGGGCGTCCATTATCTCGTCTATGCGCTTTTCCCACGCGGTTGCCGGCGTCTTCTGGCGCGGGTTCCAGACGTGCAGGAAGCCGTCGGAGCGGTAGATCGCCTTTCCTCCCGAGGGGTCGCCGCCCCCCGTGAACCCCATGAGGGCCGCCTCGTATTCAAAAGTGTTGTCGATTTTGGAAATCATGGTGCCGAAGTCCATGAATTTCAGCCTTACCTCAATCCCGATAGCCCTCATGTTCTCGACGAAGGTCGTGGACATCGCGGTTGCGTTTTGCGAGCCGTCGGCGACTATGAACTCGAATTCCACGCGGTTTTTCTGCGGGTCGAGGAGCCTCCCCGAGGCGTCGTATGAGAACCCCTGCGATATCAGCATCTCCCGCGCGGACTCGGGGTCGTGGGAGTATTTCGGCGTGTCGGGGTTGTGCCATTTTTTGTTGGCGGGCGAGATTATCCCGTCGAGTTTCCGGGCGCGGCCGAACCACACGCTTTTGATGAGCCCGTCCCGGTCGATGGCCTTCATTACGGCCCTCCTGAACTCGGGGTTTGAAAACCATTTCAGCTTGTGCGGGGCCACATAGGGCCTGCCGTCCTCCGACGAGCCCGGATTGAGGTTGAACCATACGAAGAATATCCCGGTGTCGGGGCCGCGTTCGTAGATTTTAAAATTGTAGGTTTCGGCGTAGTTTTTGACCCACGCGTAGTCGTTCGCGCCGATGTTGGAGGCGTCGCACTGCCCGGTGGCAAACAGTATGGTTGAGGTGTTCGCGTCGGCGACGAACTTGTATATCAGAAAGTCTATGTACGGCAGGCGCCGTCCCTCCCTGTCCGCCCGCCAGTAGTGCGGGTTGGGCTTGAGGGCGAGTCGCTCGCCGGGCTTGTATGAGAAAATTTGGAACGGCCCCGACGCCGCGATCTCCGACGGATTGGAAATCGCCGTCTGCGTAGACCACGCCCGCTGGAACGAGCCGTCCGCCGCCGCCTTCCCGAGGCGGTGCTTGGGCAGGATTCCCACGAAGCCTATGTCGGTAAGAAACGGGGCGTAGGCCTTTTTTGTGGAAAACTCTACGGAGTATTTGCCGGTTTTTCTGAATTTCACCGGCTCTCCCCCTATCGTGTACTGGCCCGCGTACCTGGACGGGTAGCGCAAAAGCGGCCTGCCCGAGGATTTGTCGATTGCCGGCTTTCCGTCTTCCCCGAGGCTCGGGGCGAATATCGTCTCGAAGGTGAATATGACGTCGTCCGCCGTGATTTCCACCCCGTCGCTGAATTTCACGCCCTCGCGCAGGCTGAACGAATATGTCTTTTTGTCCTCCGATATGCTCCACGATTTCGCAAGGGCGGGCATCGGGCTCATTGTAAACGGATCCACCGTCACGAGCGGCGAGAGAATCAGGTCGATTATCTGCGACGAATAGGCGTCGGTCGCTATCAGGGGGTTGAAAGTTTTCGGCTCCTGCGAGGCCGCGAGGACGAATACCCCGCCGTAGTTCCCCGGGGCGCATTCGGATATTTCGGCGTCGGCGGGCAGGGGAAATTCGCCGCGCCGTATTTCCGGCGGCCGCGAGCACGCGCACAGCGCCGCGGCGAGGAGTAGGGCTGAGGCTTTCGCGGCGGAGGGCGTCATCGGTTTCCCGTTCCCTCAGGAGGCCGGGGGCCTCCGCTATCCGGAGAGCCCGGGGGGTTCGCTTCCGGCGCGCTCCCGGGTTCTTCCGCGCCCCGCGGATCCGCCTGCGCGTTGAGGTTCCAGTCGGGCGTCATGAACGACGTGTCGGGGCGGTTGAGGCTCCAGTCCGGCCCGAAGTCGGGAACGGGGCGCGCCAGCCTGCCGTAGTCTATGTAGGAGTCCATTTTGTAGTCCTCCTCGTAATATCCCATTCCGTAGTCGTCCACCCTGTTCGGGTCGTAGTCTTCCGGAAGCTCGTAGTGCGAGCGGTCGATATTCCCGAATTCCCCCTCCGGCTCGGATACGGTTTCTGCGCCGCCCCCGGCTTCGAGCCTTTCGGCTTCCTCCTCGGCGAGGCGCTCCCTTGCGGCGGCCTTTGCGTATTCCCTCATCTCCTTTTGCTCCTCTATTTCCTCGAGGCGCTCCCTTGCGGCGTCGCGGCGCAGCTTGGCGTTGCGCATTTTCTCCCCGAGCCTCAGGGCGATTTCGTACATCAGGTAGAGGGGGATTGTGAGGGACACCTGCGTGATGGCGTCCGGAGGGGTTATGACGGTGGCGAAAATGAGGATTATCAGAAATACCATGCGGCGATTGTTTTTCAGCCACGCGGTGTCGAGAATGCCGAGATATATCAGTATGAACTCCACGAGCGGGAGCTCAAACGTCACGCCGACGGCCATCGTCAGGAATATCACCATGCTGTAATACGACTGCGCGTCGGGGAACATCTCCATCTGCATTCCCTGCGACATCCACGACATAAAGGCGATGCCCATCGGCAGCATGAAGAAAAACGCGAAGCATACCCCGACGGCGAACAGGAATATTGCCGCCAGTATGCCGGGGCGCAGCATGGCCAGCTCCTCCTTTTTCAGCCCGGGCGCCACGAAGCGCGCCGCGAAGTAGAACGCCGCCGGCAGCGACAGCCCGAGCGCCCCGAGAAACCCGACGTAGAAGTATACCACAATCGGGGTTGTGAAAGACATCGAGCGCAGCTTGATGTCGGCGTACCACGGGTTTGCGGGCTTTTTGTCCCTGAACAGGACGATGGAGCCGTCTTTGGGCTCTATGAAGTACGGGCCGGTTTTTGCCGCGCCCTCGCCGCCCTCGGGGACGAGGTAGACCGGGCCGATGCGCTCGGTCTTCACGTCCTCCGCCTGCTCGTCGCCGACCCAGTTTGCGAGAATTTCCTTCGCGGAATTGAGCGGGTAGAGCATCATGGAGTTGAAGTAGTGGAAGAACGCCAGCACGAAGACCAGCGCCACCGAAAAGAAAGCCAGAATTTTGATTATGACGAACCTCATTTCCTCGAGGTGTTCGAGGAACGTCATTTCGGAGGGATCGTTCTCCTGCGTTTCTTCCGGCATGGTTTTTTATTGGGCGCGCAGTTTGCGCTTTTTGGAGAGCTCCCGGCAGACGGCGTCGAAAACCCCGTTTACCTCCTCGGTTTGGAGCGTCCTGTCGTTCGAGCGGAAGCGCAGGGCGCATGCGAGGCTCTTGAAGCCCTCGGGGACGCCCTTTCCGCGGTAGATGTCGAAAATCGCGCAGGATTCGAGCTCAAACCCCGCACCCTTCGTCTTCTGCCCCGCTATCTTTACGATGTCGTCTACGACGAGCTTGGCGGGCTCCGACTCCTCGACTATCACGGCGAGGTCGCGCGGGGACGGGGGGAAGGGCGAGAACACCCTGAATTTTTCGGCGGACTTTTTGCGCGCGGCCACGTCCGCGCGGAACGATATTTCGCCCGCCCATACGGGTTTGTCTATGCCGCGTTCGCGCAGGAGGGCCACGGAGACCGCGCCGAACCTGACCCTGAAGCCCTCGCGCTTTTCTGAGCCGCAGCCGGCGGCGAAGCCGGCCTCCCAGAAGGGCTCGCCCTCAATCTGCGAAAAGTTCAGCCTCCCCGCGTCCACGCCGAGGATAGAGAGCAGGTCGCACGCCAGGCGCTTTGCGGCGTAGAAGTCGGTCCGCGGGGGTTCGCGCCACGAGGTTTCGGCGGCTCCCGGGACGAGCGCGAACGCCGTGGCGGATAGTTCCGAAATTTCGCCCGAGGCATCCGGCCTGAAAATTTCCCCGTTCTCAAAGAACCCGAAAAACCCGTTGGCGTTGGAGAGATTGGTCGCCGCGGCGTCGAGCAGCCCGTCCACGAGGGAGGCCCTGAGGCTGTCCTGCTCGGAAGTCAGGGGGTTGTCGAGCTTGAGGAGTTCGGAGTTCGCGCAGAACCGGGCCTGGCGGGAGCTGTCTTTGAGGGTGTAGTTCTGGCACTCGTTGAGCCCGCGGGAGCAGAGGTAGTCGGCCGCGGCGCAGTTGTACTTGAACAGAGGGTCGTCGTCGCGTATGAGCGCCTGCGATACCACGGGGACTTCCGGGATCCTGTCGGAGCCTATCATTCGCACGTATTCCTCGACGAGGTCTACCGGCCTTTCAACGTCGCTCCTGAAAGTAGGGACGTTGACTTTCCACGCGCCCTCCCCGTCGCCTTCCACGCCGAAGCCGAGGCTGCGGAAAACCCTTTCGATCTCTTCCGGCGCGGCTTCAAAGCCGATGCTGTCCTCGATGAATTTCCGGGAAATTCTGATGTCGCGCGCCGCCCTCGGCGCGGAGCCGGCGAGGCACGCGGTCTCGACGATTTCGCCCCCGGCGGTCTCGGCGATCAGGTCGGCGGCCCGCCGGGCGGCCTCGAGCGTCCCCTGCGGGTCGACGTCGCGCGCGAAGCGGTATGAAGAGTCGGTGTGTATGGAGTATTTGCGGCTCGTCGAGCGTATGTTGCCCGGGTTGAAATACGCGGCTTCTATCACGACGTCGGCGGTGTCGTCCGCGACCTCCGAGTTCAGCCCGCCCATGACGCCCGCCATGGCCACCGCGCGCGAGGCGTCGCATATCAGCGCGACGTCCGCCGAGAGGGTGTGGGTCTTTTCGTCGAGGGTCTGGATTTTTTCGCCTTCCTCCGCCTGGCGGACTACGATTTTTTTGCCGCCGATTTTCCGCGCGTCGAATGCGTGCAGCGGCTGCCCGTACTCCATAAGGACGTAGTTGGTGACGTCCACAACGTTGTTTATGGAGCGCAGGCCGACGGCTTCGAGGTCGCGGCGCATCCACTCTGGCGATGGCGCGATTTTGACGCCCTTTACGGACACCGCGCAGTACATCGGGCAGTTGGGCGTTTTGAGCTCGACGGATTCCAAAAGCCCTCCGGCCGGAACCGGGGAGTATTTCGGGGCGTATTTGAGTTCGGGCTTCCTGAACCGCCTTCCGAATTTGGCGGCGAGCTCCCGCGCGATCCCGATGTGGCTGAGGCAGTCGCCGCGGTTTGCCGTCAGCTCTATTTCAAACACGGTGTCGGAGCCGGTGAAAACGTCGTTTATCGGCGTGCCGACTTCGGGGCGGCTTCCGAGTATCAGCAGTCCGCTGTGATCCTGCCCGAGGCCGAGCTCGCGCGCCGAGCACATCATTCCGTTGCTCTCCACGCCGCGAAGCCTGGATACCTTTATCTCAAACACCCCGCCGTCTTCTGCGGGGAGCTTTGCGCCGGCGAGCGCCACGGGAACCCTGTCGCCGACTTTGTAGTTGGAGGCCCCGCACACGATCTGAACCGGTGCCGAGCCGGGAGAGACTTTGACCATGCAGACGCCGAGGTGATCCGAGTCGGGGTGCGGCTCGCGCGAGAGTATTTCGCCGACCACCACGCGGTCGAGCGGCCTGAGGCCGAGCGTCTCGACGCTTTCGACTTCCAGCCCGAGCATCGGCAGCGCCTCCGCGATCTGCTCCGCGGAAATCCCGTCGAGGTCGACGTATTTATTGAGCCATTTCAAACTTGCCTTCATTGTGTGTCCTCCTTGTTATCTCGAGCGGAATTGGCGCAGAAAGCGCACGTCGTTGGCGTAGAAGTGGCGGATGTCGTCCACCGAGTGCATCAGCATCGCCACCCTTTCCACCCCCAGCCCGAAGGCGTACCCGCTGTATTCTTTCGGGTCGAGGCCCACGTTTTCGAGCACGTTGGGGTCGACCATGCCGCAGCCCATTATCTCTATCCACCTTCCGCTGAGCCTGCCGATGTCGGAGCTCATGAAGTCGACTTCAAAGCTCGGCTCCGTGAACGGGAAGAAGCTCGGGCGCAGGCGCGTCTTTGCGGATTTGCCGAACAGGTTTTTGAAGAGGTAGTCGAGTATGGCTTTCAGGTCGGTGAGCCTTACGCCCCTGTCCACGCAGAGGCACTCTATCTGGTGGAAATTTGCCGAGTGCGTGGCGTCCACGGTGTCGCGGCGGAACGCGCGGCCGGGGGCCATTATCCTTATCGGCGCGCCTTCCTTCATCATGGCGCGTATCTGGACGCTCGAGGTGTGGCTGCGCAGCAGGTAGAGCTCGTCGGCGCGCTTGGAGACGTTGGAGACTTTCGCGCCGGGCGGCATGAAGAGGGTGTCCTGCGCGTCGCGGGCGGGGTGGTTGGCGGGGGTGTTGAGCGCGTCGAAACAGTACCACTCGGTTTCGAGGTCGGAGGCTTCGGCGACGGTGAAGCCGGCGCGCTTGAAAATGTCGCAGATTTTGCGGATTGTGGCGGTTAGCGGGTGGATAGTCCCGCGCGCCTGGCCGCAGGGCGGGAGGGAGGCGTCGGGTCTGCCGCCGAGGGCCTTCGCCATTTCGGCGTTTTCGAGCCGCGCGTAGGCCTCGGCGATGAGGGGCTCTATCTGCGACTTGGCGAGGTTTATAAGTTTTCCGACGACGGGGCGCTGCGCCTTGTCGAGAGTCGGTATGAGCTTCATCGCGGCGGTGAGCTCCCCCTTGGGCCCCGTTATGGAGGCGGAGATTTCCGCTACTTCCGTCCTGGTTTTCGCGGCGGGCAGGGCCGCTTTCGCCCTCTCCAAAATTTCGTTGATTTTGTTTTCCATGGCAGTTGAAAACTTTCGTTTGAAAAGGCGCGCGCTTTGCACGCGGCGCGCGCGTTTAAATTGGTACAGTCAATTTTTTCGGGGGCGAATAGGCAAGCATTTTTTGCCGCGCCCGCGGGGATTGTTTTGGCGGGGCCGCGGCGGGTTTGCCGCGGGCGCGCGGGTATTTTTGCGCGCGGGGGGCGGGCGGGGCGCAAAAGAGGGCGCGCCCGCAACGGGCGCGCCCTCCTGAAATGTATTCTGCAAAGCCTACTTCTTGACGGAGTCGACGACCTTCTTAACGAGGGCCGCGAAAGCGGCTTCGTCGTTGATGGCAAGCTCCGAGAGCTGTTTCCTGTCCATCTCTATGTTTAGGCTTTTGAGCGCCCCCATGAACACGCTGTATTTCAGGCCGGCGGCGCGGCATGCGGCGTTGATTCTGGTTATCCAGAGGCTGCGGAATTCGCGGCGGCGCACCCTGCGGTCCCTGTAGGCATATTTGCCCGCGTGCTTTACGGCGTCCTTCGCATAGCGGAAGAGGCGCGACTTGTTTCCGAAATAGCCCCTCGCCGACTTCAGCGTGCGAAGCCTGCGCTTGCGGGAAGCTACCGAACTTGTTACTCTTGGCATGTTTGTTTCTCCTTGATTCTGTTTAGTCGCCTGGGGGTCGCCTTCACCCTTGCGGCGCGGTTGCGTTTTGTGCTTGGATTACGCGAACGGAACGGCCTTTTTGACAATCGCCGCGATTCCGGGGGTCACCGACTTGTCGTGCCCCATGGCGCGCTTCTGCTTGACGCTCTTTGCGACGAGCAGGTGGCGCTTCCCGGGACTGCGGCGAAGCACTTTGCCCGATGCCGTAATCTTGAAGCGTTTAGCTATGGATTTCTTAGTCTTCTGCATTTCCTTTTGGATTAAGAAAGATTCCAATACAATAAAGTTCGCGCCCGCTGTAAAGCAAAAAAACCGCATTTTTTTGACGGCGCGGGCGGCGGAGTTCCCCGCGGAAAGGCGGGCGGGGGGAATCGGGGATTTGCGCGCCCCCGCCGCGCCTCAAAAAAGTATTGAAGCCTTTCCCCTATTTTGGCAAATGTCGGGAATGAAAAAATCAAGTCTGTCCGCGTTCGCCGCAGCGTGCGCCACATTGCTATGCTCGTGCGGGATAATCCGCGAAACGGCCCTGAAAAACGACGACGTCGAGCTGTGGTCGTTCGGGCAGGATCTTTCGTTCTTCTCGCAGTACGGCGTCGAAACGCTGATTCTCTCGCAGGGAGACTCCGTCGTGGCGGTTTCCCCCGCGCTCCAGGCGAGGGTCATGACTTCCTCCTACGACGGCTCCCGAGGCCCCAGCCTGGGGTGGATAAACAGGGTGCAGCTTGCGTTCAAAAAGCTCGACGGCCGGAAGGCGCAGATAGGCGGCGAGGATCGCTTCTGGGTCGGGCCGCAGGGGGGGGACTTCTCGATATTCTTCGCCGACGGCGAGCTTCAGAGCGAGGAAAACTGGAAAATCCCCGCGTTCATGTCGTCCGAGCCGTGGTCGCTCGTCGGCAGAAATTCTTACCGCGCGAAGTTCGAGAAGACCGCCGAGTTCAAAAACGCCAGGGGGACGGATTTCAGGATAAAGGCCGAGCGCGAAATATCGGTTCTCAGCCGCAAGCACATATCCGACGTGCTCGGGATCGAAATTCCCGAGTCGGTGGACGCGGTTGCCTTCCAGTCGTTCAACAAGCTCACGAACCTCGGCGAAAAGCCGTGGACGCCCGACGGGGGAATGCTTAACATAAGCGTGCAGTCGTGCTTCAACGCAAACCGCAAGACCTGCGCGTTCATACCGTAC
>DBGCYC010000110.1:0-8597 GCA_048390825.1 Candidatus Merdousia sp. | reverse complement strand
CTTCCGGGATTTGGCGTAATGATTTTGGATGCGGGGCAAGGCGCGAGGAAAAGGCGCGGCCGAAGCGTACTTGAGGTACGCGAGGGTGCGGCTTATTCCGAAGCAACGCAGCCCCGCGCCAAAAGCATTCGCCAAATCAAGCGGCAGTTTCACGCGCCCGGGGGCAAATCAGAATTTGAGTTCTACTCCTACTCTTATATTGCGCCCGAGCGCCGGGTACCAGGAGTCTCCGTAATCCGAATGCACGGCGTAAGAGGCGTAAATTTCGTCCGTAACGTTGTTGAAGGCGGCGAAGGCCCGGACGTTTTCGGTTATGAAAAAGTTCGCTACGAAATTCAGTGTCCACGCGGCCGGCATTTTTTCCTGAGAATTGGCAAAGTCGCTGCCCATGTACTGGCCGCTCGCCCATTCGTATTCCACCGCAACCTCAAGGAATTCGACCGGCCGAACCCACGCGCGCGTGGAGGACACTATCGCGGGGACGAGGGGCACGCGGTTGCCGCCGTATTCGCCGCCGTCGAATTTTGCGGAGACGAACGCCCACGCCGTGGAGGCGCCGAAATACTCGAGTTCGCAGGCGAGCCTCACGTCCGCGCCGAACCTGTCGGTGGAGCCGATGTTTTCGGAAGCGTAGGTGGCGGGATTGAGCATTATCTCGTTGTCGAGGTGCATGAAAAACAGGCTGGCGTTCGCCCTCCACGGGCCGCCAGCAAAATTGACGCCGATTTCGTAGTTTTGGCCGCGCTCGGGGTCGATCAGGGGGTTGAAGGCATCGGTGGCGTAGCCCCAGTAGGAGGCCATTTCGTCTATGGCCGGATATCTGTAAACCTGGTCGAACCTGAAATAGACGCTCCACGTTTCGTCGAGTTTTGCGTTCAGGCCGATCTGGCCCGCGAACCCGCCGAAATTTTTGCTCTCGTCGTACGGGGACGCGGAGCGGTGGTCCACATAGTTAAGGGCGGTCTCGTACCTCCCGGCGGCCGTCACGGAAAACACGTCGTCCGCCGCCAGCCTCCCGCCGAGCCACGGGGCCGCCGTCGCGCGCTCAATGCCGGTAGATCCGATTTTGTCGGAATACCCCCCGTCGGAATAGCGTTTGGAAGACATATTGTCATAGTAGAAGTCCACGCCGCCCTCGGCGAAGCTCTCGTCCTCGGATCCGAGCCAAACGCGGTAGCGCGGCGTGAACGAAGCTGTCCACAGAACCACGCTGTTGGAAGTGTCGCCCCAAGACGACGGGAAGAGCGTGTCGACCTCGCGCATATTCGCGCCCATCTGCACCGCCCCCTCGCCAAAGGACGAGCTGTTTTCGAGTGCGGCGGCGACGGTTGCAAAGTTGAGGTTGTTTTCGCTTGAAACGCCCGAATTGGAGGTTGGATCGCGCGTCATTTCGGAGTACGAAGGGAGGGGGTTGGCCCAGCGCAGAAACTCGTCGCCGCCGCTCGCGGAAAACGTGACGTCGTTGCGCCCGTCGAGTCTCGCGCCGGCGAAGACGGCGGCGGTCTTGTTCCAGTTCAGCGAATTGTCGAGATACCCGCTGTTGTGATAGTAGTTCGCCGACGCGGAGGCGTAATAGCCGTCTTCGGAATGGGAGGCGCGCGCGTATCCCTGATACTCCCCGTAGGTTCCGAAGAAGCCGCCGATCTTTGCGGAATCAGGCTGGTTCCACCGCTTCGTCGTAATTTTCACCACCCCGCTCTCGGCGTAATTTCCGTAGGCGGCGGTCTGCGGGCCGCGCATTACCTCGATGTTCTCGATGTTTTCGAGGGGCAGCTGCGCCCAGTTTATAAAGGAAAGGTCGAGGGTGTTGAGCCTCTGCCCGTCGACTATGACCATAACGCGCTGGCCGCTGTTTTCGCCGAATCCGCGCATGGACAGCTCGGCGGTAAACGGGCTCAGCCCGGTGTTGCGCACGTTTACGTCGGCGTGCCTGCGCAGGACGTCGGGGACGGAGACGAGGCCGCTCTTTTCTATCGTTTCCGCGGATATGTTCCGCGTGCTGGCGGGGACGTCGAACGCGGAATCCGCAAAGCGAAGGGCGGTCACTTCGTAGGCGTCGAGGGTCTTGACGCCGCCTCCGCCCGCCTCGCGGGGGTCCTCCGCGGGGCTTTGGACCTGCGCGAGAAGAGAAGCCGGAATTATTGATAAAAGGATTGCCGCGGTTTTTCTTTTCATTTTCTGTAAAAATTGACGGAAGAGGGATTGCGCTTGCCGGAAACGCCCTCGAAGTCGAAGCGCAGGACGGCCGTGCGCGACAGCGCGCTCTCGATGTAGGCTCCGGCCTCGGCGGAGAGGCCCGGGCAGTATTTTTCGGCGAGCGCCCGCAGGCCGAAGCGCTTTTCGCGGGCGTCGGAACAAATCTCTATTCTGCCGAAGGCCATCGCGCTCGCGTAGCGCACCGTAAACTTTCCGGGGTCGGTTTCGGCGCGCGCGACCACGCAGAGGCACGCGCGGGGATTGCGCGAAACCATGCGGATTTTCCTGCCCTCGGGCGCGCAGTGGACATACGCCGACTTCCCGGCCTTGGCGAAGCTCACCGGCACGGCATAGGGATATTCGTCGTCGGACACGAGCGACAAAATCCCGTATTCCGCCGATTCAAAAAGCTTTTCTGCCTCTTCGGGCGGCATCGCCCTGTCGGTTCTGCGCGGCGCCGTGTTCACGTCCGGTCAGCCCTCCGCGATGTCGGAAACTATAGAGCGCACGAGCTCCGGGGTGAAATACTGCATCGAGACTATGTGCGCGAGCTTCCCGAAACCATCGTACTCTCCGCAGGCGAGCGCGTACTTTTTGACCGCGCGTTCGGAAGGGCGGTCGAAAAAAACCGTGTTTGAATAGGGGTTTTTGTACGCGCGGATACCCGCCTTCGACAATTCGGAAAGCAGGAGATCCGCCATTTCAAGGGAGCGGAGGGCCTGCCGGCGCAGGCCGTCGGCGCCGAGCGACTTTATGCACCAAAAGAGCTTCAGGGCGTCGAGCCCGCTGCGAGAGCAGCTTATGGTCGGAACCGTCCCGTTGAGATACGGTATCGGGCTGCCGAGGGCGCTGCCGAGCGCCTTCCTGCGGCAGATAAACACCCCGGCGGGTTCGTTGAGGGAAAAGAATTTGTGCCCCGATACCGCAAGGGAGTCGAAACCCATTTTCGAGGCGTCCACGATTTCCCGCGCCGCGGGATCGTCCAAAAAAGGCAGATAGCCCCCGAAGAGCGCCACGTCCAAGTGCCTGTACGCCGCTACGGGATTAACTTCGCTCAAAACCTCCCCTATCGCCCTCTGGTCGTCTATCGCGCCCTTGAAAGTGCCGCCGATTGCGACGGCTACAATCGCCGGGCGCGACGCGTCGAGCCTGCGCGCGAAGTCGGAGACGTCCATGCCCCCCATTCTTTGCGCGCGCACGACCCGCGTCTCGATATTCTGGATATCGCCGATTTTTTTGAGGGAATAGTGCGCCTCCTCTGAGACGTACAAAACCGGGGGGATATCGGAAACTTCCGCGAGCGCCTTTCTGCCGAAATATATCCCGTGCATGTTCCCGTCGGTTCCACCGTTGGAAATCACGCCCCAATAGTCGTCCCCGAACCCGTACGCGCCGGCGAGAAAGTCTACGCACTCGCGCTCGAACTCGTCGGTGTTGAGCATGTCCCAGTCCGTCTTATATGGGTCGCCCACGTTTATTAGGGTCACCCCGCCGAGCCCCGTCCCCGCCAGCCATTCGTAGAACCCGGCGAGCCCCGACTCCTGGTCGAACGGGTATCCAAGCTGGTTGAAACGCCTGGCGTACAGGCTTTCGGCGGCGGCGCAAAGGCGCTCCATAGACTGTTTGTCGGGCTGCATATCGTGAATTGGAAAAGCGCGGATATTTGCCCCGAACCGGAAAATAGTCAAGAAATTCCGCCCCCCGGACGCCCCCAAAAAAACGGCGGCCTCCGCCCGGACGCTCCGCAATTTTTCTTGAATCCGGGCTCGAAAAGCTGTTGAAACGCCGCATGGAAACCCACCCGCTCAAGCCGTTTCTGCCGAAATCCGCGCGCGCTCTCATGCTCGGAACCTTCCCGCCGAAGCGCGAAAAATGGTGCATGGACTTCTTTTACCCAAACGCGATAAACGACATGTGGCGCATATTCGGCCTGGCGTTTTTCGGAGAGCGCGACTTCTTCTGGGACGCCCGCACAAAGCGCTTCCGCAGGGAAAAAATCTCGGAATTTCTGGAGGTCGAGGGAATCGCGCTCTACGACACGGCGGCGGCCGTAAACCGCCTGAGGGACAACGCCTCCGACAATTTTCTGGAAATCGTCGAGAGGTCGGACCTCGCCGCGATTCTGGCGGAAATCCCGGCATGCGAAGCCGTGATATGCACCGGCGCGAAAGCCGTCGAGACCGCCGCCGAAACTATGGGCTGCCGCGCGCCGCGCCAGGGGAAAATGGAGAAAATAGGCTTCGCGGGGCGCAGCCTGAAATTTTACAGAATGCCCTCGTCGTCGCGCGCCTACCCCATGAAGCTCGAAAAGAAGGCCGAAATCTATTCCGCAATGTTCGGCGAGCTCGGATTTTCCGTCCGAAAATAAAAAAGCGCTCCACGCGGCAATTCGCAGGCGCGCATTTCCGGACGCGGGGCGGAAACTCAGGAGTTTCCGCCGCGGGCCATGAGCGCCGCTCCGCTGAATATCAGGTCTATGCCCGCGAGCACCCCGATAAACCATATCCCCAGGGAGGGGTTGAAGAGCACGAGGGCCCCGAGCGCGATGGTGACGGCTCCGTTTACCAGCATGAGCCAGGAGCCGGGGGAATCCTTGTCCGCGCCCCAGAGGGCGATTGCCGCCACGCCCTCGAAGGTGAAGACGGCGCCCACTATCGCCATGAGCATCATCGCGCCCTCAAACGGGTTGAGCAGCATCAGGACGCCGGCCGCGAGATACAGAAGCGTAAGCAGGACGCCGTACGCCCTGTCCCACACCCCCCTGCGCGCGGAAACGCCCGCAAGCGTGAAAAACGACGCCCCGACAAAGCACGCGCCGACCACGATTTCGATCCATACCGAGGCGACCACCGGGTAGACGAGGCATAATGCGCCGATCGCGGCCAAAACCGCCCCCAAAAACTTAGAATTTTTCATAATGTGTCTTTTCTCCGCCCTCCCAGGCGCCGTTGCCGGGGTTATGCGGGCAATGCAATAGTACGCCGAAACCGGCGGGGGGTTCCGCACTTTCCGCGCATTTCGCCGTCCGGCCGCCCGGACGGCGCGGGAAAACTGTTGACTTGCGCGCCCCGAAGGGGTTTTATGCCGCAATGAAACCGCTTGCGATTTGCTCGTTCGCCCTGGCGGCCCTCCCGTCGCTCGGCGCGCCGACAGTAAACTACGACGAGGCGAAAGTCCCGGACGCGCCGCTTCCCGACGCGCTGTCCGCGCCCGGCGGGACATTCAAGGCGTCAAACGCCCTCGAATGGGAGTCGCGCGTGCGCCCGAAAATCGCGGAATTTTTCGAGTCCGAAGTATACGGCAGGCGCCCGCCGCGCCCGGAAAGGGAAACCTTTGAAATCGTGGAAAGCTCCGACGACGCCCTCGGCGGCAAGGCTCTGCGCCGCCAGATAAAAATAACTTTGGGCGGCGCGAAGGGCGAAAAATCCTTCATAATGCTGCTGTACCTGCCGAAATCGCCCGCGCCCGCGCCGGTGTTCGTGGGGCTAAACTTCATGGGCAACCACGCGACGGCGGACGACCCCGAAATAATCATGCCCGAATGGGTGCGCAACACCAGGCTCGGCGGAATACAGATCTCCGACAACAGGCCGACGGAAAAATACAGGGGCCTGCAAAGCCGCAGGTGGCCCTACGAAAAAATAATCTCCAAGGGGTTCGGCGCAGCCACAATCTACTATTGCGACATATATCCCGACCTCGAAAAGGCGGACGGCGCGCCGCAGAGCGTATACTCGATTTTTAAAGAGCCGATGAACGGGGCCATCGCCGCGTGGAGCTGGGGGCTTTCGCGCGCGCTCGACGCGCTCGAAACGGTTCCGCAGGCCGACGCCAAAAGGGCGGTCGCCGTAGGCCATTCGCGCCTCGGGAAGACGGCGCTGCTCGCCGCGGCGTTCGACGCGCGGTTCGCAGGGGCGGTCTCGAACGACTCGGGCTGCATGGGGGCCGCGCTCTCGCGCAGGCAGTTCGGCGAGACGGTCGAAATCATAACGCGGCAGTTCCCGTTCTGGTTCTCGCCCGAACTGCGCAAATGGGCCGGAAGGGAGGCCGAAATGCCCGCCGACCAGCACCAGATGCTCGCGCTCATAGCGCCGCGCCCCCTGTACGTAGCAAGCGCGAGCGAAGATCTGTGGGCCGACCCGCGCGGAGAATTCCTGTCGCTCGCCGAAGCCTCGAAAGCCTACGCGCTGTTCGGGGCGAAAAACGTCCCGTCGGAAGCCGATTTCGGGGTCGAAAAGCCGTTTGCCGGCGACGTCGGATACCACATGCGCAGGGGCGGGCACGACATTCTCGAATACGACTGGGAAAACTTCTGCAATTTCTTCTCAAAAGCCCTCCCCGGGGCCCGGTAGGCGGAACGCCCGAAAAGGGCCGGAAGGGAAAACCCCTCCGGCCCGGTTTTTTGGGCCATGGCAAAATGCGCAGCCCGCGGCGCGGGAAAACCCGAATGCGGGCTGCCGGAACGCCCGTCAGACGAGGGGCTTTTTGGCGTCAACCGCGCTCTCGTAACGCTCGCTCACGCGCTTCCAGTCCACAAGGTTCCAGATGTTTTTGGCGTATTCGGCGCGCAGGTTTTTGTACTTCAAATAGTAGGCGTGCTCCCACACGTCTATTGTAAGGATCGGAATGCACCCGCACGCGCCTATGTACGCGCCCATCAGGGGGTTGTCCTGGTTCGGCGTCGACGCGATTTTCAGGCTCCCGTCTGGGTTGACGATGAGCCACCCCCACCCGCTTCCGAACTGCTTCACGGAGGCTTCCGACATCAGCTTTTTGAGCTCGTCAAGGCCCCCGAAAGACTTTTTCGCGGCGCTTTCGAGCGCGGCGGAGGGCGCCGACTTTTCCGGGCTCAGGCCCTTCCAGTAAAATTCGTGGTTCCAGACCCCGCCGCCGTTGTTCCTGACGGCCGTGCGGATTTTCTCCGGCACGCCCTCGAGATCCGAGATCAGCCCGCATACGTCGCCCTCATACTTGAAGGAAGGCTCGGACGCGAGAGCCGCGTTCAGGTTTGCAACGTAAGTCGCCTGGTGCTTGTCGTGGTGGTATCCGACGGTTTCGGCGTCGATCCACGGTTCGAGTGCTTCGTGCCCGTAGTCGAGGGGCGTTAGGGTGTATTGCATTGTATTTTCCTTTTCCGTTTTCGGGGTTTGCGCTCGCGCCGCCCGCAACGCGGGAAACGCCGCGGCGGTCGCCAAAATAGATAACATTTCTCTGCGTTTCATTTTTTATTGCGACACCCGCGGGGCGAAAAAGTTTCAATTCCGCCCCGCATTTTTCCGGAACTCCGCGTCCCCCGCCCGCCCCCCATAAAAGTGCTTGCTTAAAGCCCGGAATTCGGGAAAATTCCCCATTTACATTTATTTTGCACACCGGCACGGAAATGGAAAATATCGAAAACATCAGGAATTTCTGCATAATCGCGCACGTCGACCACGGCAAGACCACCCTCTCCGACCGCCTGTTGGAGGCGACCGGGACAATCCAGAAGCGCGAAATGCAGGACCAGATGCTCGACTCCATGGACTTGGAGCGGGAGAGGGGGATAACCATAAAATGCCACCCCGTCACGATGGAATACTCACGCGGCGGCGAGAAATACCTTCTCAACCTGATAGACACGCCCGGGCACGTCGACTTTTCCTACGAGGTTTCAAGGTCCCTGGCGGCGTGCGAGGGCGCGCTTCTGCTCATAGACGCCGCGCAGGGGGTGGAGGCGCAGACTGTGGCCAACGCGCACCTCGCCGTGGCGCAGGGGTTGGAGGTAATTCCGGTAATCAACAAAATCGACCTCCCCAGCGCGCAGCCCGAACTCTGCAAAAAGCAGGTCGAGGACGTGCTCGCTATCCCCGCGGAGGACGCCATTCTGGCGAGCGGCAAGAGCGGGGCGGGCATAGGGGAGATTCTGGAGGCCGTGGTCGAGCGCGTTCCGCCGCCGCGCAACGCCGGCTATCCCGCCGCGCGCGCGCTCATATTCGACTGCGTGTTCGACTCGTACAAGGGCGTAATCTGCTATGTGCGGGTGTTTTCGGGCTCGATAAAGGCGGGCGACGAAATCCTTCTGATGGGCGGCGGGCGCAAAACGTCCGTCAAGGAGGTCGGGCGCTTCACCCCGTCCATGACGCCCGAACCTGCGCTCGGCGCCGGCTGCACGGGGTATGTCGTCACGAACATCAAGGAGGTCTCAAACGTCAGAATCGGCGACACTATCACGCTGGCGGGCAGCCCCGCCGCGGAAATGCTCGCCGGCTACAAGGAGGTCAAGCCGATGGTGTTCTCGGGGCTGTACCCCATAGACACCTCGGAATACGAAAAGCTCAAAACCTCCATCGGCAAGCTGCAGCTCAACGACGCGGCCCTCGTCTACATGCCCGAAACTTCCGCGGCCCTGGGGTTCGGCTTCC
>DBGCYC010000109.1:0-3514 GCA_048390825.1 Candidatus Merdousia sp. | reverse complement strand
GGCGCCAGCACCTTTGTCGGAGACAGGGAGCATCGCTGGATGAAATAACCCCCCTTCTACTCCTGAACCTCCCTCAATTCGCGGTTAAGCCGGTTGAGGGATTTTTCGTCCATGAGGGCGGCGCGCGTCTCGAAGATTGCGAGCTTGTCGAACACCCTCCGGCGGTCTATGGCGCGGGATATGAACCGCAGGCGGCGCGGCGAGAGGCCTGTTATGGGCTCCCACGTCAGGCCCGCGTTTGCGGCGATCCATCTTGCGAGTTCGCAGAGCTCCCGCCACCGTTTTGCCGTGTCGTCTTCGGAAGGCCTGTCCCGTATGCATGGGTTTTCAGACGCGCGGCGCCTCCCGCGCCTATGAAGCGGCCTGCAAAACCGCTCAAAACCGCTAAACGGCAACCACAACCGCGAGCGTCGAGAGCGCGGAAATTGAAAAATACGAAAACGCCGCAAAATATCTGCGCGCGCGGATCATTTTCAACAGCCCGTAGTTAAGGGAGGAAAAAGTCGAGAGCGTGGCGGCGAATCCGGCGGCGAGAAATTTCGCCTCCTCCCCCAAATTTGCGCATTTTGCAACCGCGACGACAATGGCGCACGCCGCGAAATTAGAAATCGCAATCCCCCACGGAAAGGATTCGGAATCCAGAAACTCCGCGAGGATATGGCGGACTTGCGCCCCGAGCGCGGAGAGCATTATGTAGGCCGCCGCGCTCACGCCGCCCTGCCCCCTTCCCTGCGGCCGGCAAAACCCGCCAAAAAGCGGCTCAGGCAAGCCGCCGCCATGCAGGAAGAAAAGGTCCCGAAAAACAGGGCGAACGCCTCAGCCGCGCGGCCGCCTGCGGCCAAAGCGGCCACCTGCATGGAAAAAGTTGAAAATGTCGTAAGCCCGCCGCACAGCCCGACCAGATGGAATTTTTCAAAGTTCGGCCGCCGCCGCGTCCCAAAATCGGCGTAGAGAGCGAAAGCAAAACACCCCAAAACGTTGCACGCGAAAATCGCCGCTATAAACCCCGGCGAGAGCCAGTCGGCCACAGCGCACCTCGCGGCCGCCCCCAGCGCCCCGCCCGCGCAAACCGCCGCGGATTCGCAAAGGAACTTTTTCATGGCAAATACGAATTTAACGGAGCGCGGCCTCAGCCGCCCGCCTCCAAAAACGCCAGGAGCATCTCCGCCATGTCGCCGCCCTCCATGTACGGCTGCATTCCGTATTTTTTAAGCGCTTCGGTGGTTGTCGGGCCTATGGAAAAAATCCTGGGGCGAACCGCGCCGTCTTCAAGCAGAAGCTTCGGCGCGCTCGCCGCAAAGCTTTCCACCGCCGACGGGCTTGCGAAAACCGCAGCGTCCGCGCCGGACTTTCTGAATTCCGCCGCAGCCGCAGAATTTTCGTCCACGGCGAGCTTTTCCGTCCTGTATACCACGGCCGTGTCCACTATCGCGCGGTGCTTCCGGTCGAGCGCCTCCGGAAGGTCGGGCGGCGATAGGCTGCCCTGCACGCACAAAACCTTCAGGTTGTCGAGGGTCTCGTACTCGGCCATAGCGTCCGCCATGGCGAGCGCCGTTGAGACTGCAGGCACGACGTCGGGGCGCAAATGGAGCTTCCGGACCTCGTCGGCGGTCGCCCCGCCGACGCACGCTATGCGGGCGACGCCCAGCGACCGGATGTCGTCGAAATTTTTGAAGAACTCCCTGAAAAAACCGCGCACGCCGTTGGCGCTCGAAAAGGTTATCCAGTCGTACGAGCCCATTTCGCGCATGACGTCCGCGACGTCCTCGTCCCGCGCCTCGTGGACGATCCTGGTTAGGGGAATCTCCAGAACCCCCACCCCCTTTGCCGAGAGGGCTGAGGCGAGGGCGTCGTTGTTTTCGCGCGTCAAAAGCACGCGCCGCTTTTTTTGCGCCGGCATGTCAGAAAGCGAAGTCGTCGGAATTTTTGAGGGATTTGGCGAACGCCGCGATGAGCCTCACGCAGCCCTCGATGTCGTCCAGGTCGGCGACTTCGGAGGGCGTGTGCATGTAGCGCAGCGGAATGCCCAAAAGCCCCGTGGCAACGCCCCCGCGCGTCATTTGTATCACGCGAGCGTCGGTGCCCGTCGGGCGGCTCTCCGCGCCGATCTGGTATGGTATGCCCTCGCGCTCGGCGCACTCGGCGAGCCTTTCAAAAACTTTCGGGTTGATGTTCGGCCCGCGCGAAATCACCGGCCCCTTCCCGAGCCTTATGCGCCCGAACCTGCGCCTGTCGCACGTCGGGAAATCGGTGGCGTGGTCGACGTCCACGGCGAGCCCGACCTGCGGGTCTATGCCGTAGGCCGCGGTAATCGCGCCGCGCGTGCCGATCTCCTCCTGCGTGGTGGCGACCGCAACCACGCGGTAATCCGTCTTGGCGGAGTCGCGCGAAAGGCGGCGGAGCGCCTCGAATACGCAATAGCACCCCGCTCTGTCGTCGAACGCCCTCGCGGCGTAACGGGCGGGCGAAAGCCTGCGGACGGCGGTGTCGTACACGACCGGATCTCCGACCCTGACGAGCTTTTCCGCCTCCGCGCGCGACGCCGCCCCGATATCTATCCACACCTGGTGGGTTTCGGGCACCTCCTTGCGCTCCTTGGCGTCCATCAGGTGCACGGCGCGCTTGCCCGTCACGCCGTAGACGTAGCCGTTTTTGGTTATGACGGCCACCCTGCGGCCAGGCAGCATCACGTTGTCGTGGCCCCCGAGCTGCTCGAAAAACAAAAACCCGTCGTCGTCTATATAGGAGACGATAAAGCCTATTTCGTCCATGTGGCCGGCGAGCATGAGGGTTTTGTCTCCGCCCCCGTAAACCGCGTAGCGGTTGCCGAGCACGTCGCGCCTGACGCCCCCCACGGAGGCCGCGCCGACGTACTTTTCAACCACGTCGGCGGCTTCGCGCTCGGAGCCCGTCGGAGAGCGCGAGCGCAGAAGTTCGAGTAAAAATTCGTCTATTTCCCTGTCCATATTGTTATGATATCGGAATAAAGTCCCGATTTGAAAGGCTACTTTTGCGCGCCGCGCAGCTGGCCGATGGAAATGCCCGCGAGCTTGTAGGAAATCAGCCCCAGGTCGTATTCGGAGCCGTGGAAGTGGAAGGTGCGCTGCAGGTGGAACTGCGACTTGCCCGCGCCGAGAGAGAGCGCGGGGGAATAGGTGGAGATTTCGTAGTACGCGTCGCCCGGGGCGTTTGAGCCCGCCGCAGGGCCGTTGTTGAAGACGCTTATGGCCTCCCCGTCCAAAGCCCCCGACGCCCTGCGCCACGACGACGGCAGGTACGAGCGCCTGTCGGAGGGCTTTATGTATATTATGACGGTAAGCACGCTGTTGGCCTCGTCGAAGCCCAGCGCGATGCCCTCGCTGCGCAGCGCCGATACGCCTATGGCCCCGAGCCCCTTGCCGTCCGTCTTGTACTTTATAAAAGAGGGGTCGACCGTCAGCCTTCCGTCCGAATTTCCGGCGCCCGAGGTCTGGAAGAAGTTGTCGCGGACTATGTCTCCGAGCTCGGCGGGATC
>DBGCYC010000108.1:0-41868 GCA_048390825.1 Candidatus Merdousia sp. | reverse complement strand
CGTCAAACTGCCGCTCAGGCGAGTATTTAAGTGAGGCCGCCGGTGGGAGCGTACAAGTGGTACGTGACCAGTGGCGGCCTCACTTAAAACGGAGCATCAGCGGTAGTTTCACGCGCCCGGAGCCAAATCGCGGACGGGGAGACCGGCAGCCTTCATCTCCAATTTCGCCTGATGTATGCTGTAAGTTCCGAAGTGGAAAATCGACGCCGCCAGAACCGCGCTCGCCCCTCCGAGCTTTACGGCGTCGACGAGGTGGCCCAGATTGCCCGCCCCTCCCGAGGCGATTACGGGAACTGTCACGGCGTCGCTCACGGCCCTCGTAAGGGCGATGTCATAGCCGTCCCTGGTGCCGTCGCAATCCATGGAGGTCAGGAGGATTTCACCCGCGCCGCGCCGCTCCATCTCCCTCGCCCATTCCACGGCGTCGAGCGGGGTTTTGTTGCGGCCGCCGTGCGTGTAGAGTTTCCAGCCGTCGCCGTCGCGCTTTGCGTCAATCGCAACGACTATGCACTGGTTTCCGAACTTGGCGGAGGCGGCGGAGACGAGTCCGGGATCCGCGACGGCGGAGGTGTTGAGGGAAACTTTGTCCGCGCCGGCCCCGAGCATGAGCCTGATGTCCTCGAGCGTGCGGAGGCCCCCGCCGACGGTGAGCGGCATAAAGCATTCGCCCGCGGTGCGCTCCACGACGTCGCGCATTATGGCGCGGTTGTCGCTGGAAGCGGTGATGTCGAGGAACACGAGCTCGTCCGCGCCCTGCCGTTCGTAGGCTTTCGCCTGCTCGACGGGGTCGCCCGCGTCGACGAGGTTTACAAAGTTTACGCCTTTTACCACGCGCCCGTCGCGCACGTCGAGGCACGGGATTATTCTTACGCTCAGCATTTTCAGATGGGGAAGCTAAGGTTGAGTTCGAGCCTTTCGGACGGCCGCAGCACGAAAGTCTCGCCGCCGTCGCTCTTGATTTCGTCGTTTTTGAGGACGGAAAATTCTATCGGCCCGCCGGCGTCGGCGAACACGTGGCGCCATTTGCCTATTTCGACATATTCCATCGCAACCCCCTTGTCGGGAGAGAGCCCCCCGCCGGAGCCGCGCAAGTAAGGCTTGTTGCCGATTCCGATGAGGGCGTTCACCGTGACGGACGCCGCGCCCCTGCCGGGTTTTTGGGTCTTTGACGGAATGTCGGGAAGCTCGAAGAGCGTCGGGGTTTCCGGATCCGCGCCGCGGGATTCGCCCGAACCCGAAGGCGAATCCGGCGGCTCAAAAAAACCCGCTTCCCCCTCCGGAGACAGCGCGGCCTGTTCCGGCGGAGACTCCCCGCCCGGCGCTGCGGGGGAAGCTTCGGGAGCCTGGGCGGAAGGGCCGGAAGAACCGGTTTCCGGCTTGGGTTCGCCCGGATCGAAAGCGATGCCGTCGGCGATTTTCTCGAACTCGAGCCTTACGGACTCCACAGTCGCGGGCTCCCGCTCAGAGGGAGAAACCTGCGCCTCGGGGGCACCGGAAGGTACGGCATCGGGCCTGGATATGGAAATAAATTTTTCGACCGACCCCTTTGAATTTTCGGAGGCCGCGAGCGCCCGGGAGAGCATTCCGTCGGAGCGCGCGGCGGAGCGGCCGGGCTGAACGCCGAAAATTTCGCCGTCCTCGGAATCCGCCTCATCACCCCGCGCGACGGGATTTTCGGAAATGGCGGCCGCGCCCTCGAGCGCCCCGAGCCGCGATTTCAGCGAAAAAATCTCGTCGGCGAGGGAGTCGGAAGACTCCGGGAGCAAATCCTTCAATATTGCGACGTCCGAGCACAGCTCCGCGACTATCTTGTCTGAATCCTTTTGCGAGACCCGGCAGGCCTCGATTTCCGCCGCGGCGGATTCGAGGGAGCCGCCGAGCTGCGCGAGCTTTTCCCTCACTGCGCCGCGCATGTCGGAGGCGAGTTTCGCCAACTCGTCGCGCGGGGCGAGGGACGGGATTTTTTCCGCCGCCTCCGCGGCCGCCTGCAAGCGCGCGTCAAAGGGCTCCATGCGCTCCTCAATGTCCGCTATCATCAGGCGCAGGGCGGCGAGCTCGTCGAAAATTATCCGCAGGTCGTCCCGGACTTTGGCGTCGGCGGCGTCTTTCTCCGCGCGCTCCGCGCCTTTGAAGGCCATATAATACGGGGCCAGGCACAGCAGAAGCCCGCCGAGCACCATGAGCGCGCACCAGAATACGGAGGACGCCGATAGCGGCTCTCCGGTGTAGAGGTTGGGCAGCGCCACGGCGAACACCGCGGCGAACATCAGCGCGTCGGCGGCGTAAACGGGCCACACGGGAATTTTCGGCGAACTTTTCATAAGGGCTTTGTCATTTGCGCAAGTCGAGATAGCCGACTTTTCTGCGGACTTTCGACATGGTGCGGTTGACGCGCCTCTGCGCCCTCTCGGTGCCCGCGCGCAGGGCGTCTTCGACGGCTGACTTGTCGGCGCATATCTCGGCGTAGCGGGCGCGGACGGGCTCGAGCGCGGCGATTACGGCGTCCGCTACGGCATTCTTGAAATTCCCGTAGCCGCGGCCCGCAAATTCGGCCTCGATAGACTCCATGGAGCGCCCCGAAAGCGAGCCCATTATCTGCATGAGGTTGGAAACCCCGGGCTTGTCCTTCGAGCAGCGAACCCCGCCCTCGGAATCCGTCACCGCCGACATTATCTTTTTGCGCAGGGCGTCGGGGGAGTCGGTTATGTAAAGGGTGCCGTTCTGGTTGGGGTCGGACTTCGACATTTTGGATCCTGGCGACTGCAGGGACATCACGCGCGCCCCGGCCCCGGGTATAAAGGGCTCGGGCAGGGTGAAAGTCGGAGAAAACGCGTTGTTGAATTTCTGGGCGAGGTCGCGGGTGAGCTCGATGTGCTGCTTCTGATCCTCGCCGACGGGCACGAGGTCGGCGTTGTATATCAAAATGTCGCTCGCCATCAAAACGGGATAGTATAGCAGCCCCGAGTTGAGGGCGTCGCTATGCCTGCGCGCCTTGTCCTTGTACTGCGTCATGCGCTCCAGCGCCCCGAGCGGGCAGAGGCACCCGAGTATCCACGCCAAATCCGCATGGCCGCAAACGCCGCTTTGCAGAAACAGGCTGCACTTTTGCGGGTCGAGCCCGCACGCCATGTACTGGGCAGCGCAGTCGTACACGTTTTTGCGGAGCTCCGCGGGGACATAGGGAACCGTCATCGCGTGCATGTCCGCTATCCCGAAATAGCATTCGTAGTCCCCGGACATTTCGGCCCAGTTCTTGACCGCGCCGAGATAGTTGCCCAGATGCAGCCTGCCGGTAGGCTGCGCGGCGGTGAGCACCACTTTTTTGTTTTGCGATTCTTCGTTCATTTACGGGACGCAATTTTTGCGCCGGCGCGCGGGGCGGGCAACACAAAAAACCGCGCCGCGCGCAAAAAAACGCGGGAGCCTCCGCCCCCGCTCCGGGCTTCAAAGAGAGAACCGCCGCCCGTTTTTCGGCGCGCCGGTCAGCGCCCCGCCCTTCTGCGAACGGCAAAGGCGAGAGCGAGCGCCCCAAAAACGGCGGCGCACGCCGCGGGCTCCGGCACGTTCAGAACAAGCCTGCCCGCCTGCCCGTCCCACTCGTAGATCCATTCGCCCTGCAGGAGGTTTCCCTCGCCGTCGTAGGCCACCAGGTCCACATACGTGTCCACCGAAGGAATGTAAAGCCTGTTGTCCTCTACCCAGAGCTCGGAGTCGCCCAAAACGAATGCGTCCGCGCGATAGTCGTAAAACACTATTTTCGCCCCGGCGGCGCCCGAGAGCATGTTCTTTGTCGTCAGATCCCCTACCGTCAGCGTCGCGCCGTCGGCCATGAAAAGCTCGAGCGCCGCGCCGGCGTTAAATTCGAGTACGTCAAAAGAGTTGTCGGCGTACGAGTTTATCCTGAAGGCGGTCCCGGCGCCCGTGTCAAAGGAAATGAGGCGCGCGGCGCTCAGCGCGTTTTCCGCGCGGAGGTTCAGGGCGAAGCTCCCGCCGTTTACGCGCAGGCGCCCCGTCGACAGCCCGCCCGTGTACAAATCCCAGACGCCTCCGTCGGAAGTCTGGATATCGAGGGCGCTTTCGAGCGAGCCCCCGGCGTAAAGGGCGATATTTTTCACGCAAAAATACGAGCTGTTTGAATCCGGCGACATTACGGACACAGCCCCCCTCACATTCAGCGTTCCGATTGTGAAAATGCCGCCCCAATGCGAGGGATAGTCGCCCGATATGGAAAGATCCCCCTTTGCGCCGACGTTTATGGTGCCGCCGAAATTCACTATGTTCACCCAGCCGTCGTTTGCGACCGGCTCGGTGCTCGTCACCACCATTCTCCCGGCCTCGGTATCCGAACCTATGTTTATAATTCCGTCGCCCGAAAGGGTGGAATAATTGTTGTGATTGTAGCTGACCGTAAAGGTCGCCCCGTCGCCTAAAATGTTCAAAACGCCTCCGGGCACTATTTCATATGCCGACCCCCACTCGCCGTGCACGGTCTCGCTGCCCGAAAGGGTGTAGGGCTCGCCAAGAGGCGAGGACGGAAGCTCGGCTTTCGCCGCGGGGAAAGAGGCGGCCAACAAAAAAGCGGCGGCGGACGAAACAAAATGCGGAAATAAAAACGTATTTGCTTTCATAGTAATTTGAAAGATAACGAAGATGGGCAGATGTGTCAAGCTAAACAAAAAAATCGCATACCCCCGCAAATTAATCCCCCTCCCCCCACACACCCTATCTTTCGCGCGCCTGCATTTGCGCGCCTGCATTTTATCAGATCATTTCCCGGAAAAATTTTTGCCGCCCCCCTCCCTCCCTCCATCTTTTGGCAACTCCGCCCCTACCTCCGACCGCCCCCCCTACTCTGCCCGCCCGGAAGAAGGCAATCCCCTGCGGAACCGCGCGGACAGGCTATCGCACTCCGCCTTATGACGCGCTGCCGGGCCGCCGCCGCGCGCGTTTGAAGCCCGGAGGAATAAAAAATTTGAAATCCGGGAAAAACCGGCGATTATTTCGGGAATGAAAAAGAAAATCGGAGCCCTATTCGACTGGGACGGAGTTATCGCCGATTCGGGAGCCGCGCACGAGGCGAGCTGGAAAGAGCTTGCGCGCCTAAACGGCCTGCCCCTGCCGGACGGATTTTTCAAGGCGACTTTCGGAAGGCGCAATCTGGAAATCATAATGGGCGTCATGCGCTGGACGCCCGACCCCCGGGAGGCGCAGAGGCTTTCCGACCAAAAGGAGGAAATCTACCGCGCGGCAATCGCAAAAAACGGGCTCCCGACGATCCGCGGGGCGATAGCGTTCGTCCGAGCCCTGAAATCCGCCGGCATACCGTGCGCCGTGGGCTCCTCCACCCCGCGCGAAAATCTCGGTCAGGCCATCGAAGTCCTCGGAATGGGAAACGACTTCGGCGCGCTCGCAACCGCCGAGGACGTGGAGCGCGGCAAGCCCGCGCCGGACGTGTACATAAAGGCCGCCGAGCGCCTCGGGCTCGGCCCGCGCGACTGCGCGGTGTTCGAGGACTCCCTCGCGGGGATAGCCGCGGCGGCGCGGGCGGGGGCGAAAAAAATCGCCCTGTCGACAACCAACCCGGAAAGTTTCTGGAAGGCGCGCGAAACCCCCGAAGAGCGCCCGGATCTCGTCATACCGGACTTCTCCGGATTTTCCCCGGAAGGCCTGCTGAAAATTTTCGACGCCTGAGCACGCCGAATGGAGGAGAAACCCTTCAGCCTCTCGAGCAAGTACGCGCCCTCCGGCGACCAGCCGCAGGCTATCGGCAAACTGTGCTCGGCCATAGAGTCGGGCTCCAAATACTCGACTCTCGTCGGCGTGACGGGCTCCGGCAAGACGTTCACCATGGCGAACGTCATCGCGCGCATGAACCGCCCGGCCCTCGTGATATCGCACAACAAGACGCTCGCCGCCCAGCTCTACGCCGAGTTCAGGGAGTTTTTCCCCGGCAACGCGGTGGAATATTTCGTAAGCTACTACGACTACTACCAGCCGGAGGCCTACATACCGCAGACCGACACCTATATAGAAAAGGACTCCTCGGTAAACGACGAAATCGAAAAGCTGCGCATATCGGCGGCGGGATCGCTCGTCTCGCGCCGCGACGTGATAGTGATCGCTACGGTCTCCTGCATATACGGGCTTGGGTCGCCCGACGACTTCCGCAAGATGATGGTTCCGCTGCGCCCCGGGCTTGCGATGAAGAGGGGGGAGCTCGCCGAGAGAATGACCGATATCCACTATTCGCGCAACGACACCGCCTTTGAGCGCGGCCACTTCCGCATGAGGGGGGACGTGGTGGACGTCTTCCCCGCGTACCTCGACACCGCGCTGAGGATAGAGTTCTTCGGCGACGAGATCGAGGCGCTGAAAAAAATCGACCCCGTCACCGGCGCTCCGCAGGGCAGGCTCGACAGGTTCGACCTCTATCCCGCCTCCGGCTTCGTCACGCCCAGGGAGAGCATAGCCGCGGCAATCCCCAACATACGCGCGGAGCTCGAGGAGCGCGTCGCGGAGTTTGAAAGGCAAAACAAGCTCCTGGAGGCGCAGCGCATAAGAATGCGGACGGAGCAGGACATCGACATGCTCGCCGAAACGGGCTTCTGCACCGGCATTGAAAACTATTCGCGCCATCTGGCGGGGCGCCCCGCGGGTTCGCGCCCGTGGTGCCTGCTCGACTTTTTCCCGAAAGACGCGATCCTGTTTCTGGACGAGAGCCACGTCACCTTCCCGCAGATCCGCGGCATGTACAACGGCGACAGGGCGCGCAAGGAGCGGCTGATCGAATACGGGTTCAGGCTGCCGAGCGCGCTCGACAACAGGCCGCTGCGACCCGACGAATTCGACTCCCTGACGGGGCAGACGGTGTTCGTGTCCGCCACCCCGTCGCCCTTCGAGCTATCCGTGAGCGACGCCGTCGCCGAGCAGATAATCCGCCCGACGGGCCTCCTCGACCCCGAGATGGCCGTTCGCCCCACCGCCGGGCAGGTGGAGGACTGCGCCGCCGAAATCAAGGCCGCCGCCGCGCGCGGCGAAAGGGTGTTCGTCACAACCCTCACAAAGCGCATGAGCGAGGAAATCTCCGACTTCCTGCGCGAGGGCGGAGTGCGCATAGAATACCTGCACTCCGACATCGACGCGATAGAGCGCGTGGAAATTCTGAGGCGGCTGCGCTCGGGCGACTTCGACGCCCTCGTGGGCGTGAACCTACTGCGCGAGGGCCTCGACATTCCGGAAGTCTCCCTCGTCTGCATACTCGACGCCGACAAGGAGGGCTTTCTGCGCTCCTCTACGAGCCTCATACAGACGGCCGGGCGCGCCGCGCGCCACGAAAACGGGCGCGTGATACTCTATGCCGACAACATTACGGGCTCGCTGAAATCCGCGCTTGAAACGTGCGGGCGGCGCAGGCAAATCCAGAAGGAGTTCAACGAGCTCCACAAAATAACGCCCCGCAGCGTGACCAAGCCGATACAGCCGCCTCTGGCAAAGCCCGCCGAGGCGAAAATCGACGTCTCGAAAAAGTCGAAGGGCGAGCTCGAAAAAATCATCGCCGAGCTCGGCGGAGAAATGCTGGAAGCCGCCGACAGGCTCGAATTCGAGCGCGCCGCCCTCCTGCGCGACCAGATAAAATTTCTGCGCTCAAAACGGGCGCGGTAGGCTTTCCGGGCCCTTGCATTCCGGCGGCGCGGGCGGACCGGCGTTTTGCGCTTGCAATGGCCGCGCCTTCTGAAAAAATCGCATGAATATGAAGAGGCTTTTTATAATACTGGCCGCGACCGCGGCGCTCGCATTGACGGCCGCGGAAAAGTTCGACCTGCAAAAGAAAACCGAGGCCGCTCAAAAAGGCGACGCCGGGGCGCAGAACGAAATCGGCGAATACTACGCCGACGGCGGCGGCGGGGACTTCGCCCCGAACTACGAGCTCGCCGTGATGTGGTGGGAAACCGCCGCCAAGAACGGCAGCACAAAGGCCCTCACGAACCTCGGGGCGGCGCTCTTCGGCGGCAACGGGGTGCTGACCGACATTCCGAGGGCCGTGAAAATCTGGAACGAGGCCGCCAAGCGCGGCGACCCCGACGCCCAGTTCTTCCTCGGGGCGGCGTACTGCAACGGCAAAGGCGTGCTGCGCGACGCCCAGACGGCGGCGTTCTGGTGGGAGCGCTCCGCCAAACAGGGCAACCACCGCGCGCAGAACAACCTCGCGTTCGCCTACGCGCGGGGCGAGGGCGTCTCCCGCGACCTCAAACGCGCGTTCGAGCTCTGGAAGGCGGCCGCCGAGAAGGGGAACCTCGTGGCTCAAACATACCTCGGGCTATGCTACTTTACGGGAGACGGAACCGAAATCGACCAAAAGAAGGCGGTGTCAATATGGACGAGCGCCGCGGAGCACGGAAGCGTTGAGTCGCTGCGGTATCTGGGGATCGCCTACGCTTCGGGCAGGGGGATAAGGCAGGACAAAAACGCCGCCCTGCAATGCTTTGTGCGCGCGGCGCAGCTCGGCGACGAGGAGTCGCGCAAGGCCGCCGACAAGCTCAGGCTGGATCTGTCGATGGAAAAGACGGAGAAAAAGGCGGAGGAAAAATAGCCGCCGCCATGCGCGGGATTCCGCGGCGAATTTTCACCCCAAACGGGAGGGGCGGCAATCCCGGACGGAGGCAAACGCGTGAAAAAAATTATTCTTCTGTGCTCCGCAATGGCTGCGGGCTGCCTCTGCGCCGGGGCGGCGGAAACCCGGAACTGGAACTTCGGCTGGAAGTTTTTCTACGGCGAAAACCCGTCCGCCTCCGAACGGGATTTCGACGACTCGTCCTGGCGAAAGCTCGACCTGCCGCACGACTACCAGATAGAGCGGCCCTGGGCCGTCCCGTCCGCGGAGGAAATCAAAAAGAGCGGCGGAGGATACCTCAAAGACAGGGGGTTCAAGCCGGAGGGCGCTGGGTGGTACCGCAAGTCGTTCGACGCCGACCCGAAGTGGAAAGGCAAACGCGTCATACTCGACTTCGAGGGGGTCATGACGGTCTCCGACGTATATGTGAACGGGCAAAAGGCCGCGTCCAACGAATACGGGTATATCGGCTACGAGGCGGACATCTCCGGATTCCTCGACTGGGAAAAGCCCAACATTGTGGCGGTTTACTCGCGCGTCATGGGCTCGTCGCGCTGGTACACCGGCGGCGGAATTTTCAGAAACGTAAGCCTCGCGCTGAAAAACCCCGTGGCGATAGCGCGCCACGGGCTGTATATAACGACGCCGAAAGTCGGGGAAAAATCCGCGACGGCGAAGGTTTCGGCGGAAGTGGAAAACACGCTCGGCTCCCCGCAAAAAGTTTCGGTTTCCGCGTCGGTTTTCGGCGCCGACGGTGCTGAAATTTCCTCCGCGGATAGGGAAATCGAGATTCCCGCAAACTCCGTGTCGTCCGCCGAATTTGAATTTGAGATAAAAAACCCGTCGCTCTGGTCGCCCGAAAACCCCGCCCTGTATTCGGCGCTCGCAAAAGTGCGCAACGGCGGCGAACTCCTCGACTCTCATAGGGAAAGCTTCGGCATAAGAAAAATCGAATTCAACCCGCGGCGGGGCTTTCTGCTGAACGGCAAAAAGACTATCCTCAAAGGGGTCAATCTGCACCACGACCTCGGGGCGCTCGGGGCCGCCGCCTACGACAGGGATATGGAGCGCAGGCTCAGGCTCCTGAAATCCCTGGGCGTAAACCACGTCAGAACCGCCCACAACCCGTTCTCGGAATCCTTCCTCGGCATCGCCGACAGGCTCGGGCTCATCGTCACGAACGAAGCCTTCGACAAGTGGAGCGACAGATACGTCGGCGGCAGAAAAAAGGCCGGCGAGGTTTGGCCCCGCATGCTGACCGAATTTATACGCCGGGACAGAAACCACCCCAGCGTCGCCATCTGGAGCCTCGGCAACGAGCTCGACATCCAGCGCGAAAACGACAAATACGGCGACTACGGGGTCACGATGTTCCGAAAAATGCGCGACCTCTGCAAAAAGTTCGACGCCACCCGCCCCTACACCGTCGCCCAATTCCCCGCGCGCGCGAAGGGAATCGGGGAGCTCGACCCGAAATGGCCCGACTCCGAACCCGCGGAGCTCTCCTTTGCAACCGACATATCGTCGCAAAACTACACGCCGGACTTTTTCAAAAAGGACGCGAAAAAATACCCTGATATGATCTTCTACCAGAGCGAGGCGGGGACATGGGCGGTAGGCTACAACTACTTTTCAATGGACCTCGACAGGGTAGTCGGGCTCGCGTACTGGGGGGCTGTCGCCTACTTCGGTGAATCGTTCGGATGGCCGTCGAAGGGCTGGGGCGACAAGGCGCTAATCGACACTGCGCTGAACCCCATGCCCCAGTGCTGGTGGATGAAGGCGAATTTTTCCGAAATCGAGCCCGTCGTCCGCATAGGAATCCTGGAAAACAGGGACGCGAAGGACAGATTTGTATTCCACAACGGCGTCACCGTCGGGCTCATGCCCGAAACCGAAAACTGGAACAGGGCGGAGGGCTCGAAAGTTTCGGTGGCGGTATATACGAACGCCGACGAGGCCGAACTCTTTATAAACGGGAAGTCGCTCGGCGCCCAAAAGAACAGGCGCGAAAACCCCGTGGACAGAAACAGGATAGTGTGGCGGGACATAAATTATGAGCCGGGCGAGCTCAAAGCCGTAGCGAAGACGGGCGGCAAAACCGCCGGCGAATGCAAAATCGAAACCGCCGGAGAGCCCTCGAAAATCGTCGCCGAGGCTGAAAACCCCGACTGGAAGGCCGACGGGCTCGACCTCCAGCACGTGGCGATAAAAGTCGTGGACAAAAAGGGGAGAATCCACCCGCTCGCCTCAAACAGGCTGAGATTCAAAGTCGTCGGCCCCGCGACGCTGGCGGGCGTGGACAACGGCGACATAAACAGCAACGAAATGCACACGGGCGCGCAGCGCTCGCTCTACTGCGGCAGGGCCCTCGCAATCCTGCGCGCCGGCCGCGAACCCGGGGAGGCAAAGCTGATAATAAGGGGCGAAAATCTCCGGACGAAAATCGTAAAGCTGAGGTTGAACCCCGCCAAATAGCCAAACGGCCGGCGGGAAGGAAAGGGGAAGGAAAGTCCGCCGCATCTTCGCCGCGGGCGGCGCCGCGCAAAATCCGCCCGTCGCCCGGAGACAAAAGCGGGGGGATCCCTTATTATTCTTGCATTTTCCGGGAGCCGGGGCATTTAATTTCGGAATATGAACTTCAACCTTCCAAAAGAACCCCTCATGACCGTCGAAGGGCTTCCCTTCAAGAGAGTCTCGAAGGGAAAAGTGCGCGAAAACTTCGACCTGGGCGACGAGCTCCTGATAGTGGCGACCGACCGCATATCCGCGTTCGACGTCATAATGCCCAACGGCGTGCCCGGCAAGGGCGTGCTGCTCACCATGATAAGCCTTTGGTGGTTCGCCCAGGCGGCGAAAATCATGCCGACCCATCTGGCCGAAAACCACGACGCGCGCGTGCGCGAGCTTCTCGGGGACTTCCCGCAGCTCATAGGGCGCTCGATGATAGTAAAAAAGCTCAACCCCATGCCTATCGAAGCGATAGTGCGCGGATACCTCGCCGGCAGCGGCTGGAAGGAATACGCGCGGACCGGGAAGCTCTTCGATTTCGACCTCCCCGCGGGAATGGAGGAGAGCCAGAAGCTCCCCGAGCCGCTATTTACGCCGACGACGAAAGCCGCCGAGGGGCACGACATGCCGATTACCAACGCGGAATGCGAAAAGCTCCTGGGCGCGGACGCGTTCCGGCGCATAAGGGACGCGAGCCTCGCGCTCTACGATATGGGCGCGAAAAAGGCGCAGAGCTGCGGGATAATCCTGGCCGACACCAAATTCGAGTTCGGCAGGGACTCCGACGGGAAGATATATTTGATCGACGAGGTTCTGACTCCGGACTCCTCGCGCTACTGGCCCGCCGACAAGTACAAGGTCGGGCGCTCCCAGCCCTCCTATGACAAGCAGTATGTGCGCGACTGGCTCGAAACGCTCGACTGGGACAAGCGGGCCCCGGGCCCCGTCCTTCCGCCGGAAGTCGTGCAGAACACTATAAAGTGCTATTCCGAGGCCCTCTCCAAGCTCATGGGGCAATAGACGTTTTGCAAAAACGAAAGCCCTCCGGCACCGCCGCGCCCCGAACGGACGCGCGGGGGGAAAGCGCGCCGCCGACGGATTTTTCCGCAAATCCCGCAGGCGGGCGTTGCGTCAAAAATCCGCATCTGCCGCGAATTGCGCCGATGCGGTTGCAAAAGTCCGGCTTCCGGGGCCATGGAGAATTTCGCCCGGCGTCGGAAAGGGGTATGGGGGAGAGAAAGTTGGGCTGTAAGCCGGATTCTGTAGTCCCCGAAGGAACCGGCATTCATTTATCTGCCCCTAAAAGGGGCCCCCGCGAGGGGTGCGACATACCCAATGCGTTAGAACGAGCAGTTCCGCATCCTATGTTGTCTTGCACCGGATTGGGTTTTCAATGCCCGCGAAGATTGCTCCCGCGGCGGTGGGCTCTTACCCCGCCTTTTCACCCTTGCCGCTCGCGCGGCGGTTTGTTTTCTGCTGCACTGTCCGTACGCGCGCCTTGCGGCGCGCGCCCCGCCCTTTCGGACGGAATCCCGCTCTGTGGTGTCCGGACTTTCCTCCCGCGGACGAGCCGCGGGCGAATGCCCGCCCAAAATTCTCAAAGAACCCCCTTTCGGTATCGGCCGATTCGGAAATTCCGAAAGCCGCCGCCCGATTTTCGCCGAAATTAAAGGCCTGCGGACTCGGATTGCAAGCGCAATCGCGCGCGCATGGAAAATTCCCGATGGCGTTTCCGGACGGTGGATTTTGTCATACCGTAAAGGATACCCCACGATTTAGAGAGGAAATGCCATCGCGCGTTGCCGCAACAAAACCTAAAAAAAACGCAAAAAATCTATGCGTTGCATCTTGAAGTTTGATTTTGAAAAAATGAAGCGGAATTTTGGGAAAAGGCCTTAGTGTGTGTGGGGGGGGGGGCGCGACGCGCAGCTCGCAGACGCCGTTATCTATGTCGCAGGAGACTTTCAGCCCGGCATAACGGCCATTAGCCCGACGCTGCTTTGGCCTTCCATTGCGCGGGCGCGATTGCCGTCTCGCGCGATATGTCGCTGTACTCCGCGCCCGTCTGATGTTGAGGAACGAATATTTCGCAGTCCGTCAGGTTCGGAAAGAACGCGTGAAACGTCGCCTCCCCGCGCGTCATGGCATCGCGTTTTTTTTTCATTGTGCGCGTCGGATAGGCGCACGGCATGCAGCCCGGCGTCAGATTGTAATCCGGGTGCAATATATTCCGTTGAGGACTTCAAAAAACGCGCGGCGGCGTGAATATACAGGAGCGGCAACAATCCGCCTCGTGTATATTGCCAATCTTGCCGTGATAGAGTTTGCGACACACCCGTACTATCTCTTCCACCCTCCGGCGGCGGCGTTTACGCCGCGCGAAAAAAAATGAAACTCCTTTTTCAAAACCCCTGCAAGTCCGTTTCAGGGGCTCTTTTTTTCAATCCGGCGCGTGTCACGGGCTGGGAGCCAAAACTCGGAATAGGGCAAAAATCTTTCCAAATCTCACTTCATTTTTAGGAGTCGGCGCAAGAAGTTTCCAAACTCAAATCCGGATTGCCAGCTCCGCCCCAAAGCCTTTAAATTCCCGCAATTTCCCGTTTCCAGTCTCGTCTTTCAAACATCAGCGCCCTCCAAACATCGGGCGCAGAAAAAACGGCGCCTTCCCATCTCGACGGGACGGGAGACGCCGCGAGAACGGCGGGCGCGAAGGGGAGGCCGAAGCCCTTCCTTCGCTATTCCCCGATTCTCGGGAAGAGGATCTCGGGGGCTGCGACCGCAACGTTTTCGAGGCGCGCAGACCACTCTATACTACCCTCGTATCTGTCGGCCTTCGGCTGCCCGAGCAGCGAGAGGATTTTTTCGGAGACGGACGGCATCACCGGCGCGAGCAGAACCGCCGAAATGCGCAGGGCCTCCGCCATGTTCGATAGGGAGGTTTCGAGCCTCGCCCTGTCGGCGGGATCCCCGCTCTTGGCGAGCTTCCACGGGGCGCGCTGCTCGGCGTACCTGTTTATCGCGCGGACGAATGAAAAAACCTTTTCGAGGGCGATGTGGAACTGCATTCCGTCGCTGAGCTCCAGAACCTCGGGGGCAATTTCGGCCGCGAGAGTTTTGAGGGACTTTTCAAAGTCCTCCTCGACGGACGCGGGCGCGACAACTCCGCCGCAGTAGCGCTTCAGCATATTGAGCAGGCGGCTGACGAGGTTGCCGAGGTCGTTGCCCAGGTCGGAGGTGTAGCGGGTGGCGAACAAATCCATGGAGAAGTCGGAATCCTGCCCGACGTTCATCTCGCGCATGAGGAAGTAGCGGAACGGGTCGGCCCCGAATTTCTCCGCCAGATCGAGCGGGTTTACAATGTTGCCGAGGCTCTTGGACATCTTCTCGCCCGACGACATCCACCACCCGTGGACGAGCAGCGACTTCGGCAATTCTATGCCGACGGCCTTGAGCATGATCGGCCAGTAGACGGAATGCGGCGGAACGAGAATGTCCTTGCCGATGACGTGGAAATCCGCGGGCCAGAACTTCGCAAACTCCTCCGTCCCGTATCCGACGGCCGAAATATAGTTTACGAGCGCGTCGAACCACACGTATGTGACGTAGTCCGGGTCAAACGGCAGCTCTATGCCCCATTCGAGCCGCTCCTTCGGGCGCGAAATGCAGAGGTCGTTGAGCGGCTCTTTGAGAAACTCCATAACCTGCTTCGCCCGGAAGCGCGGGTAAATGAAAGTCTCGTGGGTTTTGAGAAATTCCACGAGCCACGGCTGGTACGCCCCGAGTTTGAAAAAGTAGTTGCTCTCCGCAATCTCGACAACTTCGCCGAAAATCTCCGGCCATTTGCCGTCGACCTTGTCCTTTTCCTGCAAAAACTGCTCCTGGCGGGCGGAGTAAAACCCCCTGTACTCGGCCTTGTATATTTCCCCGCGGTCGTAGAGGTCCTGGAGAATCTTTTGAACCACCGCCTTGTGGCGCGGCTGGGAGGTGCGGATATAGTCGTCGTTGGAGACATTGAGGATTTTGCAGAGGTTCTGGAACCTCTCCGCCTGCCTGTCGCAGAGAACCGACGGCTCCACGCCCTCGCGCCGCGCGCTCTGCTGCACCTTCTGCCCGTGCTCGTCGAGGCCCGTCAGAAAGTAGGTTTGGATTCCGCGCATGCGCTTGTGGCGGACGACGACGTCGCTCAGAATTTTCTCGTAGGCGTGCCCGAGGTGCGGGGAGCCGTTGGCATAGTCGATTGCGGTGGTGAGGTAGAAAATTTTTTCCATAAAAAAACCGATACGCCAAGATTACCGCAAACGCGCGGTTTGAAAAGCTTTTTTTGCGCGCGAATACCGTTGACGGCCGCCTTCGGGGCGCGATATGCTGCATGGTATATGAAATATACGGCGATTTTTGCGGCGATTTCCGCCCTGCTCTTCGGCTGCGCGGGGAGCGAACCCCCGAAGGCCGAACCGTTCAGGGCCGCAACGTTCAACCTGCGCCTCGCCCCGACCCCGGAATCGAACGCGTGGAACCTGCGGCGCGACGCCGTCGCGGAGCTCGTCAAAAGGCGCGGGTTCGACATATTCGGAACGCAGGAGGGGTTCTTCCACCAGCTCGACGACATAAGCGCGCGCACGGGCTTCAAATACACAGGCAAAGGCCGCGACGACGGCGCGGCGGGCGGGGAAACCTCCGCGATATTCTACAACCCCGCGCGCTTTGAACTGCTCGACGCCGGCGACTTCTGGTTCGCCGAGACGCCCGACAAGCCCGCCAAGGGCTGGGACGCCGCGTGCAGGAGGATATGCTCCTGGGGGAAATTCCGGGATCTGAAAACGGGCGGGAAATTCGCGTTCTTCAGCCTGCACCTGGACCACATCGGCAAGACCGCGCGCGCGGAGTCCGCAAAACTGCTCGTCAGAAAGGTCTCGGAAATTTCGGGCGGGCTGCCGTTCTTCTGCGTCGGCGACTACAACGCGCTGCCCGACTCCGAACCCATGAAAATCATATTCGCCGAAAAGGCGTTCAGAGACTCCCTCGCCGAATCGCGGTCGGCGCCGGAATCCGCCGGCGGGACTTTCCACAACTTCACCGGGAAGCCGAAAAAAGACAGGATAGACTACATTCTCGTGTCCGGCGGGGTGGAAATCCTGAGTTATTCCGTAATAAGGGATTCCATCGCCGACCTCGGCCTGCCCGCCGGCCCGAAGGCAGCCTGGCCCTCGGACCACTTCCCCGTCGCGGTAGACGCGGTATTGAAATAGCGCCGGTTTTCGGCTTTCGGGCGAGCCCCGTCCTCCCGGGGGGCGCGCCCGAAAAATTTTTGTGGAAATCGGGCGGGAAAAGTGCTTTACTTTTTTAATTTTACGGGGCGGACCGTCCGCCCGAACTCCAAACACTATATATTTATGGCCACACTCAAATTCGCAGTTCTGCCCGGCGACGGAATCGGGCCCGAAGTGATGGACGCCGCCCTCGGCGTCCTCAAAGCCGCGTGCGCAAAAGACGGCGACGAGCTCTCCTACAAGGTCTGCGACGTGGGCGGGGCGGCCATAGACAGCTGCGGCAGGGCGCTCCCGGAATCCACAGTGGAGGAGTGCCGCAATTCCGACGCAATACTCTTCGGCTCGGTCGGCGGCCCTAAGTGGGAAAAACTCCCCCCGAACGAACAGCCCGAGCGCGCCGCCCTGCTGCCGCTCAGGAAGATCTTCAAGCTGTTCGCCAACATCCGCCCGGGGCTGCTCTACCCCCAGCTGGCGGACGCCTCGCCGCTAAAAACCGAGCGCATACCCGACGGGATCGACATCGTGTGCATACGCGAGCTCACCGGCGGAATATACTTCGGCGAAAAAAAGACCTTTGAAATCGAAGGGGAGCCCGCCGCGAGCGACGTGATGAGCTACCGCAGGAGCGAAATCGAGCGGATCGCCGACGTGGCCGGAAAAGCCGCAATGTCGAGGGGCAAAAAGGTCTGCTCAGTCGACAAGGCAAACGTCCTCGAAACTTCTGTGCTCTGGCGCAAAACCGTCTCCGAATTCTTCGCCAAAAACTACCCCGAAGTCGCGCTGTCGCACATGTACGTGGACAACGCCGCCATGCAGCTGGCGCGCGACCCCAACCAGTTCGACGTCTTCTTCACCGAAAACATGTTCGGCGACATCCTATCCGACGAGATGGCGGTGATCTGCGGGTCGCTGGGAATGCTGTGCAGCGCGTCCCTGGGGGTCGCCAAGAATTCGGTCGGCGAGAAATTTGGCCTGTACGAGCCCGCCGGCGGCACCGCCCCCGACATCGCCGGCAAAAAAATCGCCAACCCCTGCGCGCAGATACTGTCCGCCGCGCTCATGCTCCGCTATTCATTCGGCAGAAGCGCGGCCGCCGAAAGGATTGAAAGGGCCGTCAGGGACGCCGTATGCTCGGGCGTGCGCACGGGCGACATCGCCTTCGGCCGGGCCGCCGTCGCTACGGACGAAATGGCGGCCGCGGTTATAGAAAGGCTCTGATCCGCCTCCCGGGGCCCCGCGCCCCCTGTCCCGCGAAAAAACGCATGGCGCGCCGCGCCGGAACCTTTTGCGAAATGACCTCCTCCGAAATAAGAAAAAGCTTTCTCGACTTCTTCAACTCGAAGGGGCACACGATAGTGCCCTCGGCCTCCATCATGCCGTCCTCGCCGAACCTGCTGTTCACGAACGCCGGCATGAACCAGTTCGTCCCGTACTTTCTGGGCGAGGAAAAGGCTCCGTTCCGCAGGGCGGCCGACACGCAGAAATGCATACGCGCCGGCGGCAAGCACAACGACCTCGAAGACGTCGGGTTCGACACCTACCACCACACGTTCTTCGAGATGCTCGGCAACTGGTCTTTCGGCGACTACTTCAAAAAGGAGGCCGTGGAATGGGCGTGGGAGCTGCTAACCCGCGTGTGGGGCTTCCCAAAGGAGAGGCTCTACGCGACTGTATACGACCCCTCCGACGGCGACCCGGCCGAATTCGACGCCGAGGCTTACTCAATCTGGGAAAAGATTTTCAGGGACGAGGGAATGTCCCCCGAAGTCCACATAAAGAAGTGCGGCAAGAAGGACAATTTCTGGATGATGGGCGAAACCGGCCCCTGCGGCCCGTGCTCCGAAATCCATATGGACCTCACCGAAAAGGGCGACACGGGGGGGGCGCTTGTCAACGCGGGCTCGCCCTACTGCATCGAGATCTGGAACCTGGTTTTCATGCAGTTCAACGCCGAAACCGACGGATCTTTCCGCCCGCTCAAGAGCAAGAACATCGACACCGGCATGGGCTTCGAGCGCGTGGCCGGCATAATCGCCACCACCAAAAACTTCACGGACTTTTCCCGGCTGGCGTCCAACTATGACAGCGACCTCTTCACCGACATCTTCACGCACATATCGCACATGTCGGGCAAGACATACCGTGGCACGCTCCCGAGGGATCCGCGCGACATGTCTTCGCAGGAGCTCGCCGACTGCGTGTTCAGGGTGCTCGCCGACCACATAAGGACGATAACTTTCTCCATAGCCGACGGCATCATACCCGGCAACGAGGGCCGCAACTACGTTTTGCGCAGAATCCTGCGCCGGGCCGTCATGTACGGCAAGCGCCTCGGGCTCGAATACGGGTTCTTCGCCAAGCTCGCCGAGCCCGTCATACAGAAGATGTCGCCCGTATTCCCCGAGCTCAAAGAGCAGAGGAAAGTCATACTCAAAGTCATTGAAAACGAGGAAAAGAGCTTCGCCCGCACCCTCGACAGGGGCCTCCAGCTGCTCGACCACATAACGGTGACCGAGGGCAGCATCTCCGGCGACCAGGCCTTCATACTCTACGACACCTACGGCTTCCCGCTCGACCTCACGCAGCTCATAGCGCGGGAGCGCAACATGCCCGTGGACGAAAAGGGCTTCGAGGCCGAGATGAACAAGCAGCGCGAGAGGGCGCGCAACGCACAGACAAGGGAGGTCATAAGCGTCTCCGACGCCGCGGAGGTTGAGCACGCGACGCAGTTCGCCGGCTACGACCGCGCAAACCTGTCCGACTTCGCAACCTCCATAAGCGCGATAGTCGAGGGCCCCGACGCGGACTTCGTTATAATGCCCCAGACTCCGTTCTACGCCGAAAAGGGCGGGCAGGTCGGAGACACCGGATTCATCGAGATAAACGGCACGGCGCGCGAGGTGTTCGACACCAAAATGGACAATGCCGGCCACGTCCTCCACAAGGTTCGCAAGGGGGTTTTCCGGAAGGACGCCATCGGCGCCGAGATCTCCGCGACGGTCGACATCGTGCGCCGCCGCGCCATAGAGAGGCACCACTCCGCAACCCACATTCTCCACTGGGCCCTGCGTCAGGTGCTCGGGACGCACGTCAGGCAGGCGGGTTCCTACGTAGACCCCGAAAGGCTGCGCTTCGACTTCACCCACTACGAGGCCCCGACCCCCGGGCAGCTCCGCGAAATCGAAAACCTCGCCAACGGGAAAATTCTCGAAAACGCCCCCGTCAGGTGGCGCGAAATGCCCTTCCGCGAGATCCCCAAAAACGCCCTCGCATTCTTCGGGGAAAAATACGGGGCGGTCGTGAGGCTCGTGGAGATGGGCGACTTCTCCAGGGAGCTCTGCGGCGGAGCGCACGTCTCGTCCACGGGGGAGATAGGCGTCATAAAGATAATTTCGGAATCGGCGATTTCCTCCGGCACGCGCAGAATCGAGGCCGTCGCCGGAACCGCCGCCCTCCAAAAAATCGAGGCCATGCAGGACGCACTCGACCGGGCTGCGCGCGCCCTCTCCTGCAAGCGCGAGGAAATCGGCGACCGCCTCGAAAAGCTCGCCGCCTCGCGCGAGGAGGCCGAAAGGCGGCTGCGCGCGCTCATGAAAAAGGGCGCCGACTCCCTTGCGAAAGAGCTCGCGGCCAGAAAAATTGAAACCAAATTCGGAGTCCCGCTCGTCGCGGCCGCCGCGGAAGTCGAGAGCCAGCAGCTCATGCGGGATCTCGCCGTAAAGGTTGCGGCGGAAATCGGCGGGGGCGCGGTCGTCCTCGGCGCGAAGTTCGGCGCGAAGGCGGCGATAGCCGCCCTGTGCGGAAAGGACGCCGTGGACGCCGGAATGAAGGCGGGCGACATCGTCCGCCGGATAGCCGCGCAAATCGGCGGAAAGGGCGGCGGCAAGCCCGACTTTGCGCAGGGCGGAGGCTCGCCGGAAAACCTCGAAAAGGCGCTGGCGGACTTCGCCGCGTCCGCCGCGAAATAGCCCGCGGGACCCGCAACCGGAATCCAGATGTATTTAAAGCAGGTAAAGATCAACGGCTTCAAAAGCTTCGCCGACGAGACCGTGATGTCGCTCACAGACGGCATCACCTGCATCGTCGGGCCCAACGGCTGCGGCAAGAGCAACATAGTCGACTCCATACGCTGGGTTCTGGGGGAGCAGAGCGCCAAGGCCCTGCGCGGCGGAAAAATGCAGGACGTCATATTCCAGGGGACGGAATCGCGGAAGCCGCTGCAGTTTTGCGAAGTCTCGCTGCTCTTTTCCGACTGCGAAAAGCAGCTCGGCACAAATTTCAACGAGGTCGAAATCACGCGCAGGGTCACCCGCGACGGCGGCAGCGTTTACTTCATCAACGGCAAGGCGGGAAGGCTGAAAGACATTCAAAACCTCTTCATGGACACGGGCATCGGAAGGGTCTCGTACTCGTTCATGGTTCAGGGGCAAATCGACCAGATCCTTTCCTCCAACCCCGGAGAAAGGCGCGCGATTTTCGAGGAGGCCGCGGGGATAACCAAGTACAAAACCCAGCGGCGCGAGGCCCTTAACAAGCTCGCGCTCGTAGACCAGAACCTCGCGCGCGCCACCGACCGCATGGAGGAGATTTCAAGGCAGATAGGCACGCTGAAGCGCCAGGCGTCGAAGGCCCTGCGCTACAAGCGCCTCAGCCACCGCCTGCGCCACCTCGACCTCGCCCTGAACGCCAAAAACTACGCCGACCAAAGCGCGGAGCTCGCGCGCGACGCGGAGTCGCTTAAAGAGGTTTCGGCGAGGATATTTTCACTCTCCCAAAGGCTCTCCGAGGGCGAAGAAACCGCGGCGCGCATGAGGGCCGCGAGGGCTTCCGCCCTGTCCGAGCTCGAGGCCATGCGCCAGAGCGCGGCCGAAATACGCTCCGGGAAGGAGCAGGCCGAGCGCAGCTCCGAATTCGCGGACGTCCGCAAGAGGGATTTGCGCGAACGCCTCGGGCAGATAAAGTCGGAGCTCGAATCGCTCGCCGGTCAGCTGGCCGCGCTCGAGGGCAAGGCGGAGGGAGACTCAAGGGTCAAGCAGACGCAGCTCGAGCTCGTCATGGCGGACGACGAAATTTTCAGGCGGCAGAGCTCGGAGCTCGCGCAAATCGAGGACTCCATCCGCGAGGCCGAAAACGCGCTTTCAAGGGCGCGGCAGGACGCGCTCGTAAACGAGGGCGCCATCGCGCGCCTGCGCTCAAACTGCACGTCGCTTGAGCTCGACCTGAAATCATACCAGGTGCGCCACGCCGCGCTCTCGGACTCCATCTTCCAGACGGGCGAGGAAACCGCCGCCATCGAACGCCGCATATCGGAGCTTGAATCCGCCCTCGAGGGCGCGAACGAAAGGCTCGGCGAAGCCGACGCCGACATAGCGGAGGCGCAGGCGAAAATCGGGGAGCTGCGCGGACTTTACAGGAGCAGGCAGGCGGAAATCCAACAGGCCGACAGGCAGCTGGCGAGCAAGACGGCGCGGCTCGGGCTCCTCAACGACTTCCAGTCGCGCATGGAGGGGTTCTCGGAGGGCGTGAAATCCATAATGAAGGGCGCGCTCGGCGACACACTTCCCGCGGACTCCGCAAAAATCGTAAGCCAGCACATCGAGGTCGAGGACGGCTGGACGTCCGCTTTTGAAACCCTCATGGGCTCCGCCCTCGACGCCGTCGCCCTTCCCGACCCCTCCAAACTGCCGCAAATACTCTCCGCCCTGCGCGAACGCAGCCTCGGGAAGGCGTGCTTTCAGCTGCCGGAAGCGGCGTTTGAAGGCGCCGAATCCCCCGCTCCGCCGAACGCGAAAAGGGCGGCGGACGCCGTGAAGAGCCAGTCGGAGGAAATCGCCGCCTACGCGCGCAACGCCGTGGCGGGCTGCTACTTCTGCGAGGACATTTCCGAGTTCGCAAAATTCGCCGCCGAGAACGCGGATTTCAAATTTTTCTGCGCGGTTTCGCGCGACGGCTCCATGCTCGACGCGCGCGGCGTCGTCTACGCCTCCACCGGCGAAAAGCGCGACACCGAGAGCAGCTTCATTCTCCGCGCGCGGGAAATCAGGAGGCTCAAGGGCGAGATAGAGGCGGACAACGCCGCCCTCACGGAGCTCAACGAATCCGCGATGGCCGTACAGGGCGAAATGGACGCGGCGGAAGCCGAAATCGAAAACCGCAAAAACGCCGCCGCGGAAATCAGGCGCGAAATCGCGGCAATCAACGCCCAGGCCGCCTCCGCGAACGCGCAGAAGGCCGAAAAGCAAAAGGATCTGCGGGCAAAAAACTCCGCCATGGCGGAGATGGAGAATTCGCGCTTCGAGGCGCAGGACAGGCTGGAATCCGCCCGGAAGGCCCTCGCCGAAGCCGAGGGCTCCGAAGAGGCCGCAAAGCGCGCCGCCGCCGAAATGGAAACTGAGCTCGCCGCCCTGCGCGAGTCCAAGGACGCCCGCTATTCCGCGCTCGCCGAGACGCGGCTGGAACTGGCGTCGAAAAAGTCGCGCCTCGAAAACCTCGAGCGCGGCCTCGGCGCGATAAGGGAGCAGCAGCAGGAGGCCCGCACGGCGATAGAGCGCCGCACGGCGGAGGCCGAATCCGTCGAGCGGCAGATAGAGAACTTCGACCGGGAAAACGCCGAGGAAAGGGCGCGCGCCGAAACTCTCGCGCAAAGGCTTGAAGAGTCGCTGGCGCAGATCGCGGAATTCCGCGCGAAAACCGAGAAGGCCGAACGCGAGCTCTCCGAATGCGAAACGGCCATAGCCGCGCTGCGCGAAGAGCACATGCGCGCCTCCGCCGCCAAAAACGAAATCGACGTGCGCTCGGCCGGCCTGAAATCCAAACTCGGCTACATTTCCGAGAGAATCCTCAACGACTACGAAACCTCCATAGCCTCCACAGACTGGAGGCGCGAACTCTGGAAGGCGGACGAGGAGTTTGAAACCAAAATAAAGCTCGACGAGCTCGAAGACGGCGAAGTTTCGGCAAAGCCGAAGGCCAGGCGCGGGGATCCCGGCGAAGAGGATCTCGCGGCGATGGACTCGGCCGACTTCTCCGCCGTCGAAAGCGAGGTGCGCGAGCTGCGCGAGCGCATAGGCGCGATGGGCGCCGTCAACCTCGTAGCGATAGAGGAGTACGCCGAGCTCAAAGAGCGCTACGACTTCCTCAAATCCCAGACGGACGACCTCTGGGCCTCGAAAAACGCCCTAATCGCCGACATCGACGAAATCAACGCCACCTCGCAAAAGCTGTTCTCCGAAACTTTTGAACAGATAAGAAAGAACTTCGCCTTCACCTTCGACAAAATTTTCGGCGGGGGCGCGGCGGACCTCAGCCTCGTGGAGAGCGAGGACGTGCTCGACAGCGGCATAGAGATAGTCGCCCGCCCGCCTGGAACCGTTCTCAAAAGCCTGTCCCTGCTCTCCGGCGGGCAGCGCACAATGACGGCGGTGTCGTTGCTGTTCGCCATCTATATGGTAAAGCCCAGCCCTTTCTGCGTGCTCGACGAGCTCGACGCGCCGCTCGACGACGCGAACATAGGCCGCTACACCGACATGCTCAAAGAGTTCACGCGCTATTCGCAGTTCCTCGTCATTTCGCACAACAAGCGCACGATGTCCGCGGCGCAGACGATATACGGCGTGACAATGCAGGAGCGCGGCGTCACGCGGCTCATATCAATGCGCTTCAACCGCGAAAGCGGAAAGACGGAAACCGCGGACGGCGCGGAGGCCCCAAAGGGGCTTTAACCGCGCCGCGGCGGAAAATCTCCCGGAAAGCGCGGGGCCGCAACGGCAAGGCGCGGGCAGCCCTCGCAGAAACGCGCATTCCCGGCGCGCCAAAAGTGTTGATTTAAAACGCCAAAGGCGCGAAAATGGCGCTTTCTATTACGCCCGCGAAATTTAAACGGAAGAAGGCGGGAGCCAAAAAAACTGCGCGGAAGCCTTCCGCCGTTCCGGCGCGCCTCCGCCCGCGGGGCATGAAAACCCAAAACAGGCAAACTATGGAAGACGGACTATATAAAAACCTTACGGAATATTCCGATATCCCCGCCGACGCCCTCATACTCGACGTCCGAGACGGCGGGGAACACTCCGAAATGGCGCTCAGGCGCAGGCACTGTCTTGTCGAGCTGCCGCGCCTTGACGCCGGAGATTTCGTGCGGCAGTACGGGCTGAAAGGGGAAACGGTCTACATACTGTGCAAAAGCGGAATGCGCGCAAGCGCGGCCGCCAGAAAATTCGAGAGGGCCGGATACGGCAATGTGTCGGTGATCAGCGGCGGAATATCCGCGCTCTCCGGCAATCCTGCCATAGTGCACAGAAGCCGCATATCCATGGAAAGGCAGGTACGCATCGCCGCCGGGACGCTTGCGCTAGCCGGAAGCGCGCTGGCGCTGGCGTGGAATCCGCTCTTCGCGTTTCTGCCGCTCTTTGTGGGAGGCGGACTGGTATTCGCGGGCGTTTCAAACACCTGCGCAATGGCGTCGCTGCTGGCAAAGCTCCCGTGGAACAGATAGTTTCCAGGCTGCCAAATTATTTTTTGGCTTCGATGGAAAGGCTCACCACACAATCTGAAATTTCCTCACCGTCAGGAAGGGCATCAGAAATTTGCATATACAGGGGGTCGTCCCGGCTTTGCATGTTTCTAACATAGTCGGGCTTTGGGGTAAGAACGGTTTAGCGGAACCCGGCCTTTTCCAACATTATTTTCGTTTCCTCCACCAACACGGCTCAGGCAACGCATCCGACAAGCGCGCCCGCCATTCCGCGAACCTTTTCCGGAAGAGGCTTAGTCAACGCCAAGTCGGAAACGGATATTTTGCCGTTCGGTTTCAACACGCGCAATATTTCCTTCCAAACTTGCAATTTATCCGGGGAAAGGTTGATGACGCAGTTTGAAAGCGCTACGTCAACGCTATTGTCAGGCGCCGGCAAATGCTCAATTTCCCCCAAGCGAAATTCGACGTTATCGAATCCGCTGAGCTGCCTGTATTTTTCAATGCTATTACGAGCCTTACAGATCATTTCAGGCGTCATATCAACTCCTATAATCCGGCCGGCCGACTTAACTTTATATCCAGCCTGAAACGCGCCAAAACCGCCGCCGCTTCCCAAATCTAAGACGGTTTGGCCCTCTCTTAAAGCGGCAATAGCAACGGGGTTTCCACATGAAAGCCCCATATTTGCCGCATCGGGAATAGCGGATAGGTTTTTTGCATCGCAACCAACAGATTGAGCCAATCTGGCGGGATCGCATGATTGCTACGCCGAGCGCCGCAACAGCACGGGTTTCCGCCGGACGCAATTTCGGCATATCCTTTGCGAACAATCTCTCTCAATTCCCCGTTTGCTTTTTGTTTGTTCCCCGTATTGAATTCAGCTTCCCGTGCAATCGCCTTATGTATGTAATTCGCAAAACTACGAATAATATCAGGAAAAAAAATGGATTAAACTCGGCCGTTTTCAGCGTTCTCTCCCCAAATTTTTTCCCAAAAAAGGACAACTAAGCTTCTTTGCAAGCGTCCACGTTTCTCTGTTTATACAATAGCGCACCTTAGGAGGCCCTATTGGCCCTGTATTAGCCCCGCATTCTTAAGCTCTTTGAGGCGCTGAGAAACAGTCGCTTTTGAAATTGGCAGTTCTTTATGAATATCTCCCAAAAAACAGGAATCCAAATTTGACAGATAATCCAATATCGCTACGCGCGCAGGATGCCCAATTGCCTTGGCAATCCTGGCGAACTGTTCCTGCTCCTTTGTATATGTCTTTTTCGATTTGGACATTCTAAAAAAAAGACCGGTTGCAACAATCCGCCGGACAAGAAAATATAAAAGCCGGCGCAGCCTTCATAGATTTTGGGAATATCGTAATTTTTAACGCCAGAACAAGTTTTATATCCACAACGCATTTCGGCCCCCCCTAACCGCGAATATCCATGGAAGATACGCAAAGCGTCTGTTTTTGCGGATCTTTGATTTAATGCATTATAATGCTCCGATTAACACCCGTCGTGAGATATCCCGCAAGGGCAATGCCCATAGCTTTTCTTCCATTTACCGCCTATTTCAGGGAAAGCCCATAGAGGGCAAAGGCGATGAGCGGCATGGTTGCCGTTATGATAGATGCGTCCGCGGGCGAAGCAAGCTTCGCTCCAAAAGCAAAAAGGCGTCTCCGATTAAAAGCAATCGCAGGCATTGAAGCCTCAAACAGCCTTGCCATGCTCCGTCCGCTTATACCCCCAGCTTCCGGGAGGGGGAAATCCCAAATAGAGCGGCCGCGCCGACAATCCTAAGCTCGGTTACGGCAAAGGCTCCGGCCTCCATGCAGGACATCGCAAATTTCGCCGCGGGGGGACACAGCCCCCACCTGGCGTTTGCGCCGAACACGGCCCCGTGGCCGGCCATTCATATCAGTAGCATGTCCAGGCGCCGTCGACGGTTAATATCGAACCGTTTACAAAAGAAGCCTCGTCGGAGGCCAAAAACAAAACGGCCGCCGCAATTTCGGCTGGAACGCATTTGCGGAGATTCGTATCGTGGCCCGCGATGATTTTATCCTCTATCTCCTTCCACTTGCCTATGGTGGCATCGTGCGCCGTTTTCGAGCCGACAAGCTTTTCGCTGTTTACCCTCAGGTTTGTCTCGACCCGCCCGGGGGCGACCGCGTTGCATCGTATGTTCCTTTCCTTGTAATTGTACGCCACGTTCTTTGTGAGCCCCACAAGGCCGTGCTTTGAGGCGACATAAGCCGCGCCGCCGCCGCGCGCGCCGGTATAGCCCGCGATGGAGGCTGTATTGACTATGACGCCGCCGCCCTGGCGCTCAAAAATCGGGACGGCCATGCGGATTGCGCGCATGGGGGCCGTAAGATTTGTCGCAATGACCCGGTCCCACAATTCGTCGCTGACATTCCCGACGGGAATCAGCTCGTCAAACACGCCTGCGTTGTTTACCAAAATATCCAGCCGCCCGTATTTAGACAAAGTAGCGTCAAACATCTTCCGCACATCACCCTCCTTTGTCACATCAGCCTGTACCGCGACGGCTTCAAGCCCGCGCCCGGAGAGCTCTTTTGCGAGAGCGTTTGCGCCCTCCGCGTTTATGTCCGCGATAACGACCCTGGCCCCTTCCTTTGCGAAGAGGCTCGCAATAGCCTTTCCGTTTCCGGAGGCGGCGCCCGTAACGAGCGCAACCTTGTCTTTCAGTCTCATGTTGCATTCCTTTTCCACAGGATTGGCATGCGCCTGCAAAAGCGAACACATGAACAGAAAAACAAGCACAAATATGTTTTTAGGATTTTTCATGCACTCCCTAAAAACAGAATAAATACAATATATCAATGGAGAATCATTGTATTTTTATTCGATATATTGTATATTTAAGTCGATTACCGCCGCTTTTTATGCGAATTGCACTTGTTGCGATACTGCAACGGGGACATGCCGCTATATTTTTTGAAATTTTTTACAAGATGGCAGGAATCCGCAAACCCCATATCGTACGCAATTTCCTTGACTGACATAAGGCTGTTTGCCACCAGGTATTCAACCCTTTTCATGCGGTTTCGGGTTATGTATTGCCGCAGGCTTTCCTGAAACCGGCGCTTAAAATAGCGTCCGATATAATTTTTCGACAAACCGAAACGCTTTACGAGCGCCTCCACCCTCAAGCTGTCTGGCTGGTGAATGTGCGTCTGTATATATTGGAGCATGTGCATTTCTCTCGCAGTTCCGTCCGCCTCCTGGATATGCACCTCCGGAGAGCGCCCCAAAATGCGCGCGATTGACGCAAGCGCGATGTCCGCCGAGTTTTGAAGCATGGCTTCCGAAAAGTCACGCCCGCCGGAAAGCTCCGATTCCATAAGTTCAAAAAGAGCGTTCGAGACTTTCAGCTCCACGCCTTTCAAGGATATCAGTGGCGTGGCATACGACAAATAAAGCGCATGCTTCGCCCCTCCCCCCAGATGTTCGTCAATGTAACGGTCCGTAAAGCGCACAAATAGAAACCTGCTACGCTTCGACACTTTAAAGCAATGGGTCGTGTTTGGGGGAATCAAAAAAAGGCTGCCCGCCGAATATTTGAACTCGCAGATATCCGACATGGGGCGGCATATCTGGAAGACGCCCTCTCCGGCGGCGATATGCACGGCCTCGAAAAAAGAATGCTGGTGATCCTTCAGGGGAAACCTGTCATGCTCGCGCAGCAGGATTTCAAAGGGTTGGTAAAGATTCTCCTTAAACATAGTTTAGAATAGTACAATCATTTCAAATAAAATACAATAAAATCGCTTTGATATATTGTATAAATATGGGAAATTTGCCAAGCATGAAAAAGATATCATATTGGTTTTTTAAGAATCCCGCCGCGGATGGCGACAGCATGAACTTTGCCATCGCCTTTTTGCGGATATTTTCGGGGCTTATGATGATCCCTTACGGATGGGGAAAAGTTGAGCGCTACGAAACGCTGAAAGAAAATTTTTTTGGCGACCCGATAGGGATAGGCGACGAGGCAAGCCTTATTGTATGCATATTCCAGCAGATATTCTGCTCGATAATGCTGGTATTGGGAGTGCAGTCAAGGTTTGCGGCGACGATGCTGTTTGCAAACATGGCAGTAGCCGTAAAATTCCATTTTTTCGATCCGTTTTGCGCGGTAAAAGCCCTGCCGACGCTCTTTCTCGGGATATACGCCTTTCTCATAATATCCGGCGGCGGAAGATTTTCATTGGACAACCTGATTTTTGGAAATTGCAAAGAAGCCCTGCCCTGCGATGGGAACAAGCATTATGCGGCAAGAATCGCCCTCATGTCGGGCGCATTTTGCATTTCATGGACAATGTTCGGCAACCTTTTTGACTTCGGAGGATTCTCCAGCGCGGCTATGCTTCTTGTGGCGTTCGCAGCCTTTTTAGTCTCCGTCTACGGATTTCTCCCGCCAGACAATATTTGCAGCATGAACGGCAAAGATTCCTTTCGGGAGAAATATTGAGGGCGCTATCGCGCCCGAATCATGGGCGTTTCTGCCGAAAATAGCCTCACACGAAAAACAAAAAAAGTTTACAGACGCATAGGCATATCGTCGCTTGCACTGAAATACTTTTAAAATGTTGCAATTATTCCATTAGCCGGAACCAATCTTTAACCGTGATTTCCAACCTTACAATTTCATCTTTTGCGAGATGGCGACAATGAGCTATAGGCGCCCGTAGAAGATTCAGGCTTGTCATTATTTTTGAAACGCCCTGGGATTTCTAAACAGATCCGAAAAGCTTCCCAATTAGATTCTACAATGTTTCCAAGCTCGTTTATTTAGGTCACCCCCAAAATAAATTTTAGCGCGGAGAGAAATAAATCCATTTGGAAATCGGCAAACCAATGATAAAAATTCTCCTTTCACGTTTAATTCACTGCACGATAGGGCTAAAAATTATCATTTGTGCGACATTTTAAGCGGTAATTTTGATAATTTAATTTAAATTGCAACAGCCCGCAAACGCCACAAAAAAGCCCGCAAATCCTTTGTTTTTCGGCATTTGCGGGCTTTACTGCTCAAGGAGGGACTCGAACCCTCATGCCTCGCGGCACACGAACCTGAATCGTGCGTGTCTACCAATTTCACCACTTGAGCTTTTTAAAGTTTTACAAGATGTTTTCTGCGCAAGTTTTGTCAAGCGTCTTATTTTGAACATGCGCCCTTTTCCGCTTGCGGCCGGCTTGAAGCCTTTTATATTTGCAACATGGTTTCAAAAAATCTCGCCGTTATACTGGCTCTTTCGGCTCCGGCTTTTCCGGCCTTCGCGCAGGTTGTCGAAACGGTTCCGGAGCTCGCGGGCAAATCTATAGTGTGCGTCGTCCGCAACCAATACCCGGTAGACCACCACAACACGGCCAACATTTTCCAAAGGGGGGAAATCAACCAAAACTCATGGAAGAAGGCCTCCGCCGGGGGATCGTCGCTCCTCAAAATAGACTTCGACGGTTCGGGAAAGCCGAAAACCGAAACCCTCCTCTCGCTCCCCGAGGGAATAGTGCGAGACCCCGAAGTCTCCCCCGACGCCTCGCGGATTCTGTTTTCGATGCGGAAGGATTTCGGGGACTCTTTCGGCATATGCGAGCTCGACCTGCGCACGCGCCAAGTCAGAAGGCTCACGCGGCTGGCGGAAGTTTCGGACATAGACCCGGTCTACCTCCCGGACGGGGATATCGCGTTCGCCTCCACGAGGGCCGCAAAATACTGCGGCTGCAACCGGCACATAATGTGCAACCTCTACAAGATGTCGCCGGACGGCTCAAACATCACGCAAATCGGCAATTCCATTGAATTTGAAAGCACCCCGTCCGTAATGCGAGACGGCCGCATACTCTACACGAGGTGGGAGTACGTGGACCGCAACTTTTCCGGAGCGCAGGGGCTCTGGACCTGCAACCCCGACGGGACGCGCCACGCGCTCTACTGGGGGCAGGAGACAAAAAACCCCGCGCTCAACGGCGTGCAGATGCCGGGCTCCTCAAAGGTGGCGGCAATCCTCTCGTCGTGCCACGACATCGCGTGGGGGGCGCTTGCCGTGATAGACAGAAACGCCGGAATCGAGGGCGAAAAATCGGTCGTAAAAATTTTCCCCGCCTCGGCGCGAAAACTCATAGACAAGCCCGGAGACAAATTTGCGGACTCGATGAAGGCCGTAAGGCTGAAATACGAGGATCCCGAACCCGTATCCGAAAGCCTCCTGCTGGCCTCGCGCCAAAACTCGGAGAAATCCCCGGGCATGGGCCTCTATCTCGTGGACATTGACGGCGGTTCGGAAACCCTCGTCGCAAGCGCCTCCGGAGACCGCGGGGTATTCGACGCCAAGCTCGTCGAGCCGAAACCCGCCCCGGCGCCGGTCGCAACGCTGCGCTCGCACGGCCCGGCCCCCGCGCTGATGTATGTCGCAAACGTCTACGAGGGCACGCACATGAAGGGCGTGCGAAAGGGGGATATAAAATTCCTGCGCGTAATCTCCAACCCCCCGAAGCTTTACTGGAGTTGGGGGTACTGGGAAAACGAGGGCTCGCAGGCGCCGGCGATGAACTACGACGATTATGACGACAAAGTCATTCTCGGAACCGTGCCCGTCGAGAGCGACGGCTCCGCCTACTTTGAAGTGCCGTCCGAAAACTTCCTGTACCTCCAGGCGCTCGACGAAAACGGCGACATGGTACAGACCATGCGCAGCGGGATATCCGTTCTTCCGGGGGAAATATCGTCGTGCACGGGCTGCCACGAATCGCGCAATTCGCCTCCGCCGCCGAGCCGGCAGCCGTCGCTCGCGCTGAAGAGGGGGCCGAGCAAAATCCTCCCTCTGCCCCGCGGCGCCGCGGGAGAGGAGCTGTCGTACATGAAAAGCGTCCAGCCGATTCTGGACAGGCACTGCGTAAAGTGCCACGACTTCGGGGGGAAGGGCTCCGGCAAAATAGTCCTGTGCGGCGACAGGGGGCTCGTGTTCAACCAGTCGTATCTGCAGCTGCATTCAAAGAAGGCGATATCCGCGATAGGCGCCGGCCCCGACGCCGTCCAGGAGGCGAACTCGTGGGGGGCAAAACAGAGCAGGATCGTGAAGATGATCCGCGCGGGGCACAACGGCGTGAAGCTCGGCGACGAAGAGTTTGCGACTCTGCGGGCGTGGATTGACGCAAACGCCCCGTATTACCCGACGGAAGACTGCGCCTACCCGCAAAACCCGTCGGGGCGTTCGCCGCTGAGCTTCTCGGAAATCCAAAGGCTTTTCGAGCTCGCCGGAAGCGGCGCGGAAAAATTCGGGTATGCGAAGGAACAAATCTCGCGGCAGGACGCCCCGTTCGGGCGCTGGAAAAACGGCACCGTGAAGGACAGGATAGCTGCGCGCCTTTACCGCTTTGAAGTCGTGTCGTTCGACCGCCCGGAAATGTCGCCGATTTTAAAGGCCGTGGAAGCGGGCTCCCCCGCGTACGGCGAGGCGCTCGGGATAATACGCCGCGGCGCGGAACGCCTCGCCCAAAAGCCGCGCGCCGACATGGAAGGCTATGCGCTCTCGGAGGACGCAAAGTCAAAAAACCGGCGCCGGGAGGATCTTCAAAGGCTCGAAGGCCTCGCTAGAAAGGCGATGGAAGACGGGGGGCGCTTCCGCGACCCGGCCTCGCTCAAAGAACTCTCCGGCCGGTAAAAACGGGATTGCCCGGCAAAAATATGCGCGGCCCGAAAAAACTTCCGGGCCGCGCATATTTTTACCCTCCGCGCCCGCAAAAGCGCGGGGGAATCGCCGGGGTTACCCTTCCCCGCCGAGCGGCTCGGGCTTTTCCTTAGAGAGCTCGTACGGATCGAGCAGGTCGGGCCGGAGGGCCTTTTCCTGCGCTTCGGGGTCGGAGGACCAGCCCCCGCCGAGGGCGGATATGAGGTTGACGTACGCCCTGAACCTGTCGCCGCGCAGGGATATCTGCGCGCGCTCGTTGGCGAGCGCAAGCCTCTGGGCGTCGCTCACGGAGAAGTAGTCGATGTACCCCAGGTCGTACTGCTTCTGCGTCAGGTCCTGGACTTTGAGCGAGGCGTTCACCACCTCCGTGCGCTTGTCGTATTCGCGCTTGAGGTGGTTTATCTGCGCGAGCGCGTTTTCAACCTCCCCGATGGCGTTGAGGACGGTGTCCTTGTAGTTTTCAAGCGTCTCCTTGTGGGCGGCGAGGGCAACCTGCTTCTGCGCGTAGATCCTGCCGGCCTGGAAAATCGGTATGTATATCTGCGGGCTTATGCCCCACGCGAAGCTCGACGAGTTTATGAGCTTGTCGATCTTCTCGGCCGAGAGCCCCGTGTCTGCGGAGAACGAAACCGTCGGGAAATACGCCGCGTGGGCGGCGCCTATGCGCGCGTTGGCCGCGTACACCCTGCGCTCGGCCTGCGCGATGTCGGGCCTGCGCTCGAGCAGCTCCGAAGGTATGGCCGCGGGCAGCCGGGGCAGCGCGTCCGGAAGCGGGGAAACCTTGAAGTCGAGCCGGGACGGAACCGTGCCAACGAGAATAGCAATGTCGTTTTTGGCGACCGCAATCTGCCGCTCCACGGACGCGAGCTGCGCGGAGGCCTCGTATTCCTCCTGCAGGGCGCGCTGCATGTCCACGTCGTTGGCCTCTCCGTATTTCAGGCGGCGGGCGACGTACTGGGTCTGATCCTTCCTGACTTTGACAGTGCGTTCGAGCAGCTCTATTTCAGAGGAATGCTGGCGTATCGAAAAATAGAGGGTCGCCACCTGCGCCTGCATGAGCAGCATCAGGTTTTCGTACTCGTCCAGGGCCGCCTGGGCGTCGGCTACGTCGGCGTCTATTATGCTGCGTATGCGCCCGAACAGGTCGAGATCCCACGTCACGCCAAAACCCGTCGCCCAGTTGTCGTAGGTGCCCGCGTAGTTGCTGTGCGTGTTTTTGGAGGAACCGGTACGCGAATACGACGCATTGCCGCCCAGATGCGGGTAGAGGTCGCTCTGGTCCATGAGGGCCGTCTCGCGCGCCTGTTCAACGCGCCAGAACGCGGCCTTGAGGCTGGGGCTGTTTTCGCGGCACATCTTCAGGAGCGAGTCGAGCTGCGGATCGTTGAAGGCCTTCCACCAGTCTCCCTTGGGCAGGGAGTCCGCCGGCAGCGCGCTCTTCCAGAGATCCTCGTCGCGCGAGAAGTGCTCTTTCATCAGCTCCTCCTCCGCGATCTTGAAGCTCGGCTCCACGTAGTCGGGGCCGACCATGCAGCCCGCGAGCGCCAGCGCGGACGCCGCGAACGATGTTAAGATTTTTCCTTGTTTCATATGTATGTATTACTGCGCTTTGTAGTTTTTCCGAATGAGATAGAAGAATACCGGGGTAAACACGAGCCCGAGGAGCGTGACGCCTATCATTCCGAAGAACACCGAAGTGCCGAGCGCCTGGCGGAGCTCCGAGGCCGACCCGGTGGCATAGGCGAGCGGAGCCACTCCGAGAATGAATGCGAACGACGTCATTAGAATCGGGCGCAGGCGGTTTTTGGACGCGTTGCTCACGCTCGATACGATCTCTTCCCCCTTTTCCTGCCTTTGTTTTGCGAATTCGACTATAAGTATGGCGTTTTTGCACGCAAGCCCAATCAGCACGACGAACCCGATTTGCGTCATGATGTTGTTGTCCATTCCGCGCATCAAAACGCCGCTCAGGGCGAACAGGAGCACGAGGGGCACGACGAGAATCACGGAAAGCGGCAGCCTCCAGCTCTCGTACAGGGCGGCGAGCACGAGGTACACGAAGAGCACGCACATGGCGAAAATCACGACGGCCGTGTTGCCGACGCGCTTTTCCTGGAACGCCAGATCCGTCCACTCTATGCCCATGCCCGACGGCAGCGTCTCGGCGGCGATTTTCTCCACGGCGGCCATGGCCTGCCCCGTGCTGTATCCGGGGGTGAGATTGCCCATGACCTCGGCGGCGGGATAGAGGTTGTAGCGCGTCACGCGCTCGGGGCCTATCGTGCGGCTGATGTTGGCCACGGATCCGAGCGGAACGTTAACGCCGCGGACGTTGGGAATCTTGAGGTTGTATATGTCGGAGACGTCAGAACGCTGGGAGTCCTCCGCCTGCGCCATAACGCGGTAGACGCGGTTCAGAATGTTGAAGTCGTTGACGTAGACGGAGCCCAGGTTGTACTGCATAGTCTCGAAAATCGAGCTGATCGGGACGCTGAGTTTCTGGGCCCTCTCGCGGTCAATGTCCACGTACAGCTGCGGCGAGGATATGCGGTAGGTCGTGAACGCGAGCGAGCTCTCCGGCGACTGCATGGCCTTTGAGGCGATTAGCTTGGTGTATTTTTCGACGGCCTCGATCCCGTGGGAGGTTCTGTCCTGGACCATCAGCTTGTAGTCGCCGCCCGCGCCTATGCCGTTGACGGCCGGCGGAGTGAGCACAAAGCACGACGCCTCCGGAACTTCTTTTTGAAGAATCCCGTAGAGCTGCGCTATTATGCCGTCGAGAGAAATACCCTTCTTTTCGCGCTCCGACTTGGGATCCAGTTTAAGGAAGTTGGCGCCCGCATTGGAAGACTTGCCGTGGGTGGCGCCGTTGAGGCCGACGACCGACATTATGTCCGCTATCCCGTCCACATTCTTCACGAGCTTCTGGATTTTCCGCTGGACGGCGTCGGTGTGGGCGAAAGTCAGGCCGTCGGGCAGCTGGGTCGTTATGAAGACGTAGCCGGTATCCTGCTTGGGGATAAAACCCTTCGGGGTAGTCCTGAACAGGTGTACGGTGAGCGCGAGAAGCGCAACGTACAGAACCATCACGAACGCGGAAAAGCGCACGAGCCTCTTGACAAACGCCCCGTACTTTTCGGACACCCACGAGAAGGAGGCGTTAAACCGCCTGAAAAACCACCCGAAAAGGAAGTTGGAAACCCTCGTGAAGAGGTCGGGATTTTCGTGGTGGCGGAGCATGATAGCGCAAAGGGCCGGGGACAGCGTCAGCGAAACTATGCCAGAAAGTATGGTCGATACCGCAATGGTGAGGGCAAACTGGCGGTAGAACTGCCCCGAAATGCCCTCTATGAACGCCGTCGGCACGAAAACGCTCGAGAGCACGAAGACGATTGCAACCAGCGCGCCCTGCACCTGCGTCATGGCCCTTTTGGTAGCCTCCTTGGCGTCGAGGCCGCCGCGCATGTTGCGCTCGACATTTTCGACGACGACGATCGCGTCGTCGACGACAATGCCTATGGCGAGCACCAGCCCGAACAGCGAAAGATTGTTCAGCGAGAATCCGAATACGTCCATCATGGCAAACGTGCCAACCAGGGAAACCGGTATGGCGAACAGCGGAATTACGGCCGCCCTCCAGTTTTGCAGGAAAACCATCATCACGATGACGACGAGCACTATCGCCTCAAAAATCGTGTGGTATACAGCGTTGACGGAATCCCTTATGTAGGTCGTATTGTCAAGCGCGACGTAGTAGTCCACCCCGGGCGGAAATTCCATGCGCATTTCCTGCAAGGCGGAGTGTATGCGGTTGGCGGTGTCGAGGGCGTTTGAGCCCGGCAGCTGGTACATGGCGAGGGCCACCGCCGGCATTCCGTTGAGGTAGGACTCGTCGGCGTAGGTGTAGGCGCCTATTTCCACGCGCGCGACGTCCTTGAGCTGGACAATCTTGCCGTCGTCGGTGTACTTTACGATGATGTTTTCAAATTCCTCGGGGCTTTGGAGGCGGCCCTGGGTGTTTATCATGAGCTCGTAGGCGGCGTCGGTGTTGGTAAACGGCGGCTGGTTGAGCTTGCCCGCCGCGACCTGCTTGTTCTGCTCGCGCAATGCGGCGACCACCTGGGAGGCCGTCATGTTGAAGTGCGAAAGCCTGTCCGGGTTGAGCCAGACGCGCATGCTGTATTCGCGCGCGCCGAAAATCTGTATGTCGCTTACGCCGTACACGCGCGCGAGCCTGTCCTTCATCTGCGTTATGGCGTAGTTGGTCAGGTACAGCTTGTCGCGGCTGCCGTCGGGCGAATAGAGGTTTGCGGCCACAAGCATGTCGGGCGAGCGCTTCCTCACGGTTACGCCTATGCTGCGAACCTCCTCGGGGAGGCGCGGTTCGGCGACGGCGATCCGGTTCTGGACGAGAACCTGCGCCGTGTCGATATTTGTGCCAACCTCGAAAGTCACCGTAATGGTGGCCGAACCGTCGGCGTTGCACTGGCTCTGCATGTACATCATGTTTTCGACGCCGTTGATCTCCTGCTCGAGCGGGGCGATTGCGGTATCCATGAGGATTTCCGGAGAAGCCCCCGGATAGTTCACCGTGACGGTGATAGACGGGGGTACGATGTCGGGGTACTGGGTGACGGGCAAACGCACATACCCGACTATGCCCACAAGGGTGATCACGATCGAGATCACCGCCGCAAAAATGGGCCTGTCTATGAAAAAGTGCGAAAATTTCATGTTCGTTGCGCTGTTTGCGTTATTCGGCCTTTGCAGGCTTTGCGGAAACCTTTATTCCCGGGACGGCCCTCTGGAGCCCGACAAAAATCACGTCGTCGTTTTCCGTGACGCCCTCCTGTATCTCGCGGAATTTTCCGAAGAGCTTCCCTATCTTGACGGGCCGGTATTCAACAACCCCGTCCCCGTTTACGACGAGCACGTAGCGGTTTATGAGGTCCGTGCCTATGATCTCCTCGGGCAGAACGAGGAATTCCTGCGCCTTTCCGCCGCGGATCTTTATCTTGCCGAACATGCCTGCGGCGAGAAAGTGGTCGGGATTGGGAATGTCCGCGCGCATGGTGAGGCTCGAAGTCTGCGCGCCTATGCGGTTGTCGAAGTAGGTGAGCTCGCCCTTGAACGGCCTGCCCTCCTCGCCCCAAAGGGTCATTTCGACGGGCGGGCCCTTGCGGCCGACGACGTCTATCTCGTCGAACAGGCCGCTCTTGCGGTAGCGCAGCATGTCGCGCTCGCTCGCCTCGAAATAGGCCTGCACCACGCCGCTGTTCACTATCGTCGTCAGAAGCGTGGAGTTGGCGGTGATCAGGTTGCCGGGGTCGACCATGCGCTGCGAAACCTTGCCGGATATGGGCGCGCGTATGTGCGTGTACTCGAGGTTGAGCTCGGCCTCGGTCAGGCGCGCCTGCGCGTTCAGGAGGTTGGCCTCGGCGCTCAAAACCTCCGCGTGGCGGGTGTCGTAGATTTCCTTGGAAATGGCGTTGGCCTTCAGCAGCCCCTTGGCGCGTTCAAGGTTGGTCTTGGCCAGCAGCAGGCGCGCCTCGACCTCTTTCACCGAAGCCTTGGCGGCCGCAAGCGACGCCTCGTAGGGGCGCGGGTCGATGATGAAGAGCAGGTCGCCCTCCTTCACAATCTGGCCTTCCCTGAAGAGAATCTTTTCGAGGTATCCGCTCACGCGGGAGCGGAGCTCGACAAACTCCAAAGGCTCGATTCTCGCGGTGTACTCGTCCCAAATTTCAAAGGTCTTCTTGGACGGCTTGGCGACCTGGACTTCGGGGGCGGGGCGCGCGGACTCCTGGCCGCCCTTGCCGCACCCCGAAAGCGATGCCGACACGGCGACCGCTGCGGCGAGCGCCGAGAGTTTTGCCAAAACGTTTCTGGTATTGGTGTTCTTCATATGCATATACTGGTAAATTTCAGTTTGTGAATTTGTCGAAAAATTCGCCTATTATCTCCAGGACTTCGCCCGCCCTGTCCGCGCCGACGTGTTCCCATCCGGTGACCTTCTGAAAACCCGCGCGGGACGAGTTGAAAATGTGCACCTGCCCTATTATCATATGGGCGACGATCCTCGCACGGTCGCCCGCAAGGGCTCCGCGGGAGGCTATGGATACGAGGTGCGCGAGCATTTCGAGCTCCGCGCGGAAAACGTCTATGAATATCTCGAAAACCTGCGTCTGGTAGAGCTCCTCGCGGGTGATGATGAGGATTATGGAGCGGAGTATGTAGTCGGGAATGCGCTCCGAAGAAAGCTTTGTGGCGAGAAAATCGAGCGTGAGCCTGCGGGCCTCCCGGGGATCGCCGCTTTTGAGAACCTCCCCGAACCTGTCGAAATACGGGCTGTTAAAGACCTTTATGAAATCCCGGATTTGGCGCGCAAGTTCCATGTACAGTTCGTTCTTGCCGCCGAAATAATAGCTGATGGCCGCATGGTTGAGGTTGGCCTTCGCCGCGATTTCGCGCGTGCGGGCCCCGGCGAGCGACCTCATTCCAAACTCCTCGAGGGCGGCCTTGAATATGCGCGCCTTGGGGTCGTCGCACCGCCCTTCGATAAGCTCTATTATGTAATTTTTTTCCGGCATTGAAAAATAATCTCCAACCAAATGGTTTAATCGTTTGGTTTGTCAAGCGTTTTTAAGCATTTTTTCAGGAGAAAATGCGAATCCGCGGCCGGAATCAAACGGCGGCGCGGAGATATATCCACGAGTCGGCCGGTTTTTTGGAAGCGCTCAACGGGGATATATTGCACCCGGGCTACGACCTGACACTGAAACCGACCTCGGATACATGCTGCGCGCGTGCTCGACGCGCAGCACGAATAAGCGCAAAGCCATGACGCACACCATGAAGAAGCGCGAAACCATAACGCGCGAGGAGATGACGTTTTATATGTCTTTTTCGCACACGACGGAGTGCGAAATATTCGCGCCGCAACAGCAGACGGGCGCGGAGCATAACGATATTTCGTGCGAAACGATAATCGCGCCCGCGCAATGGAGGGCCAAAACGGCAACGCGAACACTTCGTTTACGCCAGGCCGCAAGTCTCCTACGCCGCCGGCAACGGCGTCTGCGAACTGTGCGTCAAAAAACTCCCCTGCAAATAAAGATTTTACTCAAAAGGTTTGAGGGGTCGCCGAAAGCCGCCAAAGCATGGAGACTGCGGGCGGTTTGAGTTTTCGGGATTGCTTCGAGGGAAAATTTCGCCCTCCGGGCCGGCAATCTGCAAAAAAATCGAATGTTTGAGGAAAAAACAGGACTTCGCGGGGAAAATAATTTCGGACGCCTGATAAGTCGGTCCGCCCCGTAGTCGCGTTCCGCAAGATGCGGGATATATCCAAATATCAAATCTTTTTCCCTCAAATGTCCGGTTCCCCCCCCTCCAAACCTTGCGGCGCGATACAATAATCCCCGCCGCGGCCGCGCTCGCTTTCAACTCTAACATAGCCAACTCCTTCCCCTCCCTTGCAACGCCCCTTTCGAGAAGCTCAAGAAACGGGCGTTTCCTTAAAATATTCGATTTCCCCCTCAAACCTTGCGATGCGATACGCCGCTGCGCTCTCCTCAAGGGAAACGCCCTTTCATGCGGGCCATGCGCCATGCCGAATGCACGGGGAAACGGGCGCAAAAAAATGCGGAGCCTGGAATCCCCCGCATTTTTTGCAAAAACCGTCTCTGCCACCCCTATTTCTATCGAACACTAACGCCAAAACCGCCGCAAAAGCCGCTGGATCGGGGAATCTGTCCGAACATACCGCAGTAGCGCAGTTTCGCGCAAAATGGAATCCTGTCAAATTCCCTCGCATTGCCGAATATGCCCGCAGGCTTGGGGTCATGCGAGTTGCGATTTATCAGATGAAGACAAACAAGCCGAACGGGATTCCACAGTGATGTTTGAAAAATGAGGCTGGAAACGGGAAATTCCGGGAAATAATGGGAAATTACGGGAATTTAAAGGCTTTGTGGCGGAGTCGTCGGCCGGATTTGAGTTTGGAAACTTTTTGCGCCGCACTGGCAAATGAAGTAAGATTTGGCAACGTTTTCGCCCCGCTCCGAGTTTTGGCGTCCAGCCCGTGATCACGCGCTCGGTGTGAAAAAAAACGCATTGCAACGTTCCTTCCGGAAACTTTTTTCCCAAATCCTGCTTCATTTTTCCAAAATCAAACTTCAAGATTCCACAGCCTCAGGAGTTGGCATATGGCTACAAAAAAAGCCCCCGCATACCGCGGAGGCTTTCAATGCGAATGACGCCCCTCCCGAATCCGCGCGGGATCCGGAAGAAGGCCGGCGACCGGGCCTTCGCAAAGCCCGTTCCTATCCGCCGCGAAAGCGGGCAAACGCGCTTTTTTGAAGGCCGGGCCGCGGGGGCCTACATCATTCCGCCCATGCCGCCCATCGACGGGTCGCCCATGGGGGCGGCCGGCTTTTCTTCGGGCTTGTCGGCGATCATGCACTCGGTGGTGAGCAGCAGGCTCGCTACGCTCGCGGCATTCTGGAGGGCGGAGCGCGTCACCTTGGTCGGATCAACAACGCCCGCCTTGAAGAGGTCTTCAAACTTTCCGGTTGCGACGTTGTAGCCCATGTTGCCCTTGCTCTTGAGCACTTCCTTGACGACGAGCGCGCCCTCTTCCCCTGCGTTGGCGCAGAGCTGGCGGAGGGGGGACTCTATCGCGCGGCGGACTATCTGGGCGCCGATTTCCTCGTCGCCTTCAAGCTCGAGCTTGTCGATGGCGGAAGCGGTGCGCAGGAGGGCTACGCCGCCGCCCGCGCTGATGCCTTCTTCGACGGCCGCGCGGGTCGCGTGGAGGGCGTCGTCAACGCGCGCCTTCTTTTCCTTCATCTCGGGCTCGGTGGCGGCGCCGATGTTGATGACGGCCACGCCTCCGGCGAGCTTCGCAAGGCGCTCCTGGAGCTTTTCGCGGTCATAGTCGGAAGTGGTCTCCTCAATGGCCTTGCGCAGCTGCTTTACGCGCGCCTGGATGTCGGAGGACTTGCCGGCGCCCTCGACGATCGTCGTGTTTTCCTTGCCGACGGTGATGCGCTTGGCCTTGCCGAGGTCGGCGAGCTGAATGTTTTCGAGCTTGATGCCGAGGTCTTCGGTTATGCAGCGGCCGTTGGTGAGAATGGCGATGTCTTCGAGCATGGCCTTGCGCCTGTCGCCGAAGCCGGGGGCCTTGACCGCGCAGACGTTGAGCATGCCGCGCAGCTTGTTGACGACGAGGGCCGCGAGGGCTTCGCCTTCGACGTCCTCGGCGATGACCATCAGCGGCTTGCCGGTCTTGGCG
>DBGCYC010000107.1:0-20210 GCA_048390825.1 Candidatus Merdousia sp. | reverse complement strand
TTTTTGTTGGGGTTAGAGGAAGGGGATAGGCGAATTGCGTAAGCAATGGGTGTAAGGGGGGTGCCCTTTCTATGGAAGCGGCGTCGCCGCCTTTGTCCCGTATCCAAAATGGACTCGCTGGCTTGGTCGCGCTGCGCGCAATCCGCGCTGTTCTCGGGCCGCCGGCCATTGAGGGGGATACCCCACTGCGGCGATTGGCGAAGCCAATGCGCCTACCCCCCTTAGATAGCAATTGTGTAAGTATTGTTTCTATCTTGGATAAAATGCAGATGCATTATATCCTTCCCGAAAGCCTTATTTTATAACCTCGCTACGCTTCGGATAAAATAAGCTTTCGTTTTCATTGCGCCAAATCCTGGAAACTAAGGTTTTCATGAACGAACTTCGGAAGCATTAACAAACCTCCCAAGAGGTTCGTTTCTTTTGTTGGACCGAGGGGATAGCCCTATTGCGTAAGCAATGGGCGTAAGGGGGCTTGCCCCCTTCTATGGCTGGCGCGCGCCTCGCGTCTGGAAGTGCGCTTCGCACCGGCTTGTGCCGCCCGAACTCCGAAAGCAAAACGAACCTCCCATGAGAGGTTCGTTTTTTGTTGGGGTTAGAGGAAGGGGATAGGCGAATTGCGTGAGCAATCGCCGTAAGGGGCTTGCCCATTCTATGGAAGCGGCGCAGCCGCCCCCTCCTATGGCTGGCGCACCTTGTGCCCCATTGAATGGGGCGGCAGGGCCGCCTTGCCTCGCCTCGTGCCCGCCTTGCGCGGGGTGCCGGTTGCTATAATACTATTACGCGGCTGCCTATGTCGGACGGCGGCTTGGGGGGCGGGGGTTCGAGCGGGGCGCCGAATGGCATTTGGGCGATGAGCTTCCAGCGGACAGGAAAGCCAAACTCTTCGCGGACGGGCGCGTCCACTACGGGATTGTAATGCTGGAGACTCGCCCCGAGCCCGGCGACGGACAGCGCCGTCCACACGGAAAATTGTATCATCGCGTTCGCCTGCTGCGCCCAAACGGGAAAGTTTTCGGCGTATGCCGGGAATTGCTCGGCCGCGGTGGTGACCTTCTCGTCGTCAAAATATAAAATCGTACCGAATCCGGCGGCAAAGGCGTCCATTTTTTCTTTCAGGGCGCCGGCCTTTTCGGGAGCGGCTTTGGCCTTAACGGCCTCATACGCGATTTCCCAGAATTTTTTCGAGCTCTCGGCGTAGAGTATTGCGACCCTCGGGCTTTGGGAATTGAAGGCCGAGGGCGACTGCCTAACGATTTCGCGGACAATTGCGGTAATCTCTTCGGCCGGAATCGGCGAGGCGCCGCCGAGCTTGTAGTTTGTCCGCCGTTTGGCGGTCATTTCGAGAAAATTTTTTACGCTCATGCAAAATTCCGACATCTTTTCTTAGGCAAAGTTCTGTGCGGGCCGGAATTTTCTATTTTACGCCGTTGCGCGCGCCGGCGTACCGCGCGACTTCCGCGAAGAACATCTCGCCGAGGTTTATCTTTGAATAGTCGTAGTGCGCCGCCGCCTTTTCCGCCAGCTCCGAATATTTCGGATTTCCGGAAAACGCGCATATCGCGGCGGCGGAGAGCGGGATTGTCATGTATCTTCTCTCGTATCTGCGCCTCTCCCATATTTCGGGAATTTTCAGCTGTTCAAGGGCGACTTTTTCGGCCTCCTTCTGGGTGTTTTGGGGGCGCTTTTTGAAATTTTTCCTCCAGTCGGCCAGCCTGAATTCTCCTCCCCCCGAATTGTCGAATTTCTCGTATTCGGCCGCAGTCCTGGCGGCGTCCGCCGCCCCCCTTTCGAGGCCTTCGCGGAAAAATTTTGCGGCTTCCGGATCGGTTTCGGCGTCAAAGAGCTCGCGCAGCGCGGCGTAGTTTTTCACGTATATCCATAGGAAATGCGAATCTATGCCTTTCAGCCAGCCTTCGTCTTGCCGGTGCCCCCGCGCGCAGATTTCGAGCCGCGTCGGCGCGTCCGGCCCGGCGCGGGGATCCCTTTCCCGGAGGGCGGCGCGGTACTTCTTCCCCCATTTTTCGTTGCCGGTGACGATATGGGCCGCGCGCAGGCAGAACAGGTAGCATGGCGTTTGGAGGAACCGGAAGCCCGATATGTTCCCCCGCGAGTCTCCCGCGAACTTTCCGTCGCACGGGCAGTTCCAGGAGTTTGCGTCGAGCGCCTCGCATATCTCGGAGAATTTTTTCCGTATTTCGGCGCGCTCGGATTCCGACGGTATGGGGCTTTTGTAGTAGGAGTACATTCCGTAGAGCCACGGCACGGTCTGGTCTTCGGAGCCGAACGGATAGTGCGACTTCCCGTCGCTTCCCACCCCGCGCGCTACAAACCCCCTGACGTCCGAGACGGACGCGCACAGCATCAGGCCTTTTGCGAGCTTTTTCGCCTTCTGAATGTCGGATTTTCTTCCGGTCTCTTCGGCGCGGCGGCACGCGGCGGCGAGGTAGAGGCCCGTAAATTTTGCGCCGTTTTCTATCGGCGACCACCACGAGAGGTAGTTCGGCACGCCGTCCTCAATATCCTTCGGGGTCGGGATTTCGCCGACGTAGTCGAGGATCAGGCCGTCGGGCCCCACGTATTTTTCCCAGAGAATGCGGTGGGCGGCTTCGGCGGCGGATCCCGAGTCCGCGGCGGGAAGTGGGCAGGCGGCGAGGAACGCCGCGCATATAGCGATATTTTTCATAAGGCTGCTCCGAATTAAAGGCGGAAAATACGAAAAGGTTTTTTTAGCTGATTATCAAGGCGCGCTGCCGCCGAAATTTTTAAAGCCGTCCGTCATGGCGGCGGCTCATTGAAAAGTGAAAACGGCTTTTTTGATGGGCTGTCCCGTGTAGGGCGATATTTGTCGCGGCCTATTTGCGGCGGACGGGGCGTATTTCCGCGATCTCGAAAAGCCCGGATTCCCCCTTCCTGGTTTCGCCCACCGCAAGGCCGCCCATATGCGGAATGCGCGCTATTCCGCACGCGGCGTACGTGTTGAAGCGCTCCAATACTTTCATGTTCCCGTCGAGCTTCCACAGAAATTCCCTCCCGGAGCTCATATAGCAGCCGAGCCAGAAGAAGCCGTCGCTGAAACATATTGTCTGAACCCCGAGCTCGGAGTCGTGCGCGGGTATGTCGAAAGTCTCCTCGAGCTTGAAGTCCGGCGAGCACTTGTAAATTCTGAAAGTTTTCGCCCCCTTCAGCGCGCCGCCGCCGAGGTAGAAGCTCCCGTTGGCGAACTCTATCGCCCCGAGCCCCTGCGGCATGAAGCCTATGGGCACGGTTTCCAGAAGGTTCAGGTCGAGGTCGTATACGTAGACGAAGTTTTGCGCGCCGTCCTTTTGGTTGAATTTGCCCCTGTTTACGGCCGCGTAGAGCCTGCCGCCGCTTATGCATATGTCGCCGTGGTGCCAGTCGGCTTTTGCCGTTTTCTCATATTTTCCGCCGGCGCCGATCACGGCGAGTTTGTCGGTGTGGGAACAGTATATTTTCCCGGAGTCCTCCGCCATGCCCTGCATGTGGAATTTGAAGGATTCCCCCCTGAATTGCGCGGCTTCCGCCGCGCCGCCGAACGCCGCGGCGCATGCGAAGGCCCGCAAGATGCGTATGATGCGCCCCCTCATTTTGGCTTCAATCCGGTTAATAAGCTCCGAACCTGAATACGGTGGTAGTGTCGTAGGTTTCCCCGGGGCGCAGTACGACGGAGGGGAAGTCCTCGTTGTTGGGGGAATCCGGGTAGTGCTGGGTTTCAAAGCACATTCCGTAGCGGAAGCGGTATTGCCTGCCGCCCTTGCCCTTTACGCCTTTCAGGAAATTTCCGGCGTAGAACTGCATGCCTGGCTCCGTAGTAAATACCGTCATTTCGCGGCCGGAGACGGGCTCGTAGACGCGCGCGGCGAATGTCATGGCCTTCGGGTTTTTGGAATCCTTGTTGAGGGCCCAGTTGTGGTCGTAGCCGTTCGCCCCCCGCAGCTGCGAGTCGTCGGCCTCTATGCGTGAGCCCACCTGCCGCGGCTTGCGGAAGTCGAAGGGCGTGCCCTCGACGTCTTTCAGGCCCCCCGTGGGGATCAGGTACTTTTTCGAGACAGGCGTGAATTTGTCGGCGTTTATTGTCACCTCGTGGTTGGCGACGCTTCCGCGGCCGTTTCCTGCGAGGTTGAAGTAAGAGTGGTTGGTCAGGTTGCAGATGGTGGGCTTGTCGGTTGTCGCCTTGTAGTTTACGGTAAGCGAGTTTGAGTTGTCGAGCGTGTACGTGACGCAGACCCTGAGCGTTCCGGGGTAGCCCTGGTCGCCGTCGGGCGAGACGAGGCTCAGCTTCAGCACCGCCCCCTTCGGGCTCGCTGAGGCCTCGGCGCTCCAGACCCTGCTGTCGAATCCGGAGGGCCCACCGTGTATGTGGTTTACGCCGCCGTCGTTTTTGGGCAGGTTGTAGGTTTTGCCGTCTATTGAAAATTCCCCCTCGGCGATGCGGTTGCCGTACCTGCCGATTATCGCGCCGAAGTACGAGTGGTCGGGGCTTTCGTATCCGGCGAGGGAGTCGAAGCCGAGCGCGACGTCGCCGGGCCTGCCGTCGCGGTCCGGGACCACTATCTTCACGATTCTGCCGCCGAAATTGGTTATCTCGACGCTCATGCCCCTGTCGTTTTTGAGCGTGAAGAGCTTTACCGGCGTCCCGTCCCGGGTCTTGCCCCAGTCGGATTCGTTTACGCTTTGGGCGAAAGCCGCCGCGGCGAGGGCTGCGCAGGCCAATATGGTGTGGATTGTCTTTTTCATCGTTGGGATCTTATAAATTCCGCCGCCTTGGAAAACGCCTTTCCGCGGTGGCTTATAGCGTTTTTTTCGGCGGGCGGGAGCTCGGCGGTTGTCATTCCGCGCCCGGGCAGGTAGAACAGGGGGTCGTAGCCGAAGCCGCGGTTTCCGCGCTCCCCCCGGTTGATGAAGCCCTCTATTTCCCCTCCGAAAATTTCTTCGCGCCCGTCGGGGCATATCAGGGCTATGGCGCAGACGAACCGCGCCGAGCGGCCGGCGTCGGGGACGCCCTCGAGCTCTTTGAGGAGCCTGCGGTTGTTGGCCCCGTCCGCGCCCGCGCCCTTCTCGCCCGCGTATCTTGCCGACATTATCCCGGGCGCCCCGCCGAGCGCGTCCACGCACAGCCCGCTGTCGTCCGCCATTATATGGCAGCCTTTCGGGGCCGCGGCGAGGGCGGCGCGCGCCTTTATCATGGCGTTTTCCGCGAAGGTCTTCCCGTTTTCCTCGGGCGGCTCAAAACCCGGCAGTTCGCCGGCCCCGAAGATTTCGCAGTCGAGGGCCCAGGCGCGCGCCATCTCGCGGAACTCCGCTATCTTGTGGGCGTTGGAGCTTGCGAGGCAGATTCTTATTTTCATTCTCCGGCCTTTCCGGTTTCGCGCGGCGGTTCGCCTGCCGGGGAATTGCAGAAACCGCCCCCGCCGTTTCCGTAATCCGGGGCGTCCGCGAGCATTTTGACTTTGAGCGCGGGGACTTCCACGAATTCCGAGCCCTCTGCGGAGTCGAGCGCGGCTTCGAGGGCGCCCATTTTCGCGTCGAAATTGTCGATTGTCGACACGAACACGGCCTCGGGGGTGGCGGCGCGCACGGCGGCCCCCCATTCGGGCTCTCCCTGGTGGCTGAGTATTATGTGCTCGAGCCTCGCAAGTATGTCGGGGGCGAGGGAATTTTTGAGTCCCGCGCGGCGCACTATCCGGTACCCGAGCACGACATGCCCCTGCAATATCCCGATTCTCGTGCGGTCGGCGACGAGCCCCTGCGAGTATTCGACGGTTTTGCCGATGTCGTGGAGCATGCAGCCGGCCAGGGCGAGGTCGGCGTCGACGAACGGGTAGAGCGGCAGCAGCGCGGAGGCCGCGCGCGCCATTTTCAGGGAGTGCTCCAGCAGGCCGTACATGTGCGCGTGGTGCATCTTTACGGCGGCCACCGACGTGAAAAAGCCCCCGCACTCGCCGAGCGCGTAGAGAACCGTCGCGCGCAGCGCGCCGTCGGAAATCTTTGCGGCAAATTCTTCAAATTCCGCCTTCATCGCGGCGGGGTCGAGCTTGGAGACCGGCACGAGCGACGGAAGGGCCGCGCGCTCCTCGTCTTCGGCGAGGGCTCTTGCGGAGTCTATTTTCGGGCTCAGCCTGCCGTTGAAAAACTCGGCGGTCGCGGCGATTTCAAACGCCGTCCCGACCGGGGCGTCCCTGAGGAGCGCGAACGACGGGGCGCCCTCGAAGCACATCGCCGGAATCGACGCGGAGTTGTCGCCGAATTCGAGCGTCAGAAACTCCGAGCCGTTTTTCGCCGTTTTGACGGAGCGGGAGCGCAGCAGGACTACCGCCTCGAACGAGCGCCTCCCGTTCTCTTCCCTGAAATTTCTGACTTCGGAGAGCTTGAGCTTCATTTCATTCCATTTCTATGACGAGGCTCGACCAGTCCCCCATGACGGCGGAGCGCGCCGATTTGGCGCGCGGGCACCGCTCGAGAAAGCACTCTTTCACCTCCCCGTTTTCGGCGGCGAGTATGCCGCTCAATACGAGCCTCCCCCCGGGGGCTACCGCCGCGGCGAGGTTGTCGGCGTAGATGCAGAGCACGTCTGAAATTATGTTGGCGAGCACTATGTCCGCCCTCCTGCCCGCGAGGGCGCCCTCGATGCCCGAGTGGACAAACTCGATTTCGCCCCCGGGTATGGAGTTGAATTCGGCGTTTTCGAGGCTCACGCGCACGGCCTCGGGGTCGCGGTCGAAGCCGAACACTTTTCCAGCCCCGAGCAGGCGCGCGCTTATCGCCAGGATTCCCGAACCGCAACCCGCGTCTATCACCGACTTTTCCCCGGGATTTTCGGCGAGGGCGTCTATGAGCTCCGCCGCGCAGAGGCGGGTCGTCGGGTGATCCCCCGTGCCGAAGGCCATTCCGGCGTCAAAGTATAGCGCCTTTCCGCCGTCGGGGACGGCGTATTCGCCCCTCATCCACACGGGAACCCAGTGGAGGGGGCCGCAGCTCCACGGTTTCAGGTATTTTTTGTATTCGTTCTGCCAGTCGGCGTCGTTTACGCCCTCCGCTGCGTACTTTTCAGGCAGGGAGGGAAAGGCCTTCCGCAGCTCGGCATACCCGGCGGCGGCCTCTTCGGGGGAGTCGAAGTATCCGAATAGCGTCGCCGGGGACTTGTCGTCGATTTTCTCTATGCCCCAGTTCGAGCGCACGAATTCGCAGAAATGCTCTTCGAGCGGGTCGGAGAGGGCCTCCCTTATCTCTGTTGAAATTTTTATCATAGGCGCTGCGGGGGGTTAGGAGCTTGCGAGTATCGCCGCCATGCAGCCCATCGCGGACGCCGTGATCGCCTGGCGGAAGGTCTTGTCGGCGCAGTCGCCGGCGACGAACACGTTTTCGACGCTCGTCTTTACCTGCGTTCCCGGCGCCGGGACTATGTAGCCCTCCGCGTCCGTTTCGAGTATCCCCCTGAAAATGTCGGTGTTGGGCTTGTGACCGATGGCGACAAACACCGCCTTGCACGCGATTTCAGACTTTTCCCCCGTCTTTGCGTTGCGGACGATCACCCCGCGGCACAGGCCGTTTTCGTCGGGAAGGACCTCCTCCACAACGCTGTCCCACACGGGCTCGATTTTCGGGTTGGAGAGCGCGCGGTCCGCCATGATTTTAGAGGCCCTGAACTCCCCGCGCCGGTGGATTATCTTGACCGACGAGCAGAAGCGCGTGAGGAACACGGCCTCCTCGCAAGCGGAATCGCCCCCGCCGACGACCGCCACGTCCTTGCCGCGGTAGAAGGCCCCGTCGCATGTGGCGCAGGCGGAGACGCCCTTGCCGCCGTACATTTCAGCCTCGCCTTTTGCCCCCGTCATTCTGGGCGACGAACCCGTGGCGACCACGATTTTTTTCGCCTCGAAAACCTTTTCGCCGGAGCAGAAAACTTTTTTGGCCTCCCCCGAAAAGTCGACTTTCTCGACCACCGCGTTTTCTATGCGCGCGCCGAACTTCTGCGCCTGTTCGCGCATTTTCCAGAGCAGGTCGAAGCCGTTGACGCCCTCGGGGAACCCGGGGAAGTTTTCGACGTCGCTGGTCGTCGTGAGCAGCCCTCCCGGCTGCGCCCCCTCGATTACGAGCGGCGACATTCCGGCCCTCGCCGCGTAGATGGCCGCCCCCATTCCGGCGCAGCCGCTTCCTATAATGATAATCTCTTCCATAATCGGGAAAAATGATTATACGCCCGCCGCCAATAGGCAAGCCTCATTTTCCCGCCGCGCTTTCTTGCGGGGCGGGGAATCCGGATTCCCCCGGGGGGAGTTCGCGGGTATAGCTGAGCGCGCCCCCTTCCGGGCTGCGGGATTCACCGGAAAGCCCGTATTCTCCCGCCCCTTTTGCGGGGGGCGGATTCCGCAATCAGCTTTGCGTTTCCGTTTGCCATGTGCGAAACCTCCGTCAGATTTGCGAAAATGCAGGTTGCGGGCGGTCTGGGGGAATGGCGCAGCGTCTCTCGCAGCCGTATTCGGGCGCGCCGAGCGGCCGCCTGGCCGGATAGCATATTATTGCGAATGCGGCTGCCAGATTGAAATGCCCCGCGAATTTGTTTTTTGCCAGAAACCCGTAAAACACCGCAATCGTATATCCCAAGCGGCAGCCCGTACATTTTCCCGTCTTTTCCGCTTATACAGTTTGTATATTTGATATGAAAATTTTAATAACTACTATTCAAAATTATTTCTTCGTTAACCTGCGAATGTTTTTATTATATATAAATCTTTATAAAATATAAATAAAAATTAATCAAATAGGGGTTTTCACAAACGCTCCGGAGCCTTTCGCGCATGGTTTTTCAGTCGGAAACCGTGGGGGCGCAAAACCCGCAATAGAGGCGGGGAGGAGGAGGGAGGAGGGAGGAGGGACGCCCTGCAAAAAGGCGCCGGCTGCCGAAATGAATATTTTGGGGAATAGGTTTGGGAGGGGGGGAGCGTAGACACCCGCATGAAAACTTTCGGAGTCGCATACCACTGCGCCTGCCGGTCGCCTGAGGCGCGCCGCAAAACTGCGCATTGGCAAATTCAATGAGTAAAACAGACGTCGAAAATTATAAGCCCCTTTCGCATTGCCGGCTATGATTGGGATAATTTTATATGCCAGCCGGTTTATGAGGGAAACGCTCATTATTTCCCGGCGTTTGACGCGGCGCGCCGTTTTTTCTGCGTTTTGTTCCGCCTCCCGTTTTCGCGCTCCGGCGTATCTCGCCAAAAGGTTTGGCACAGTGCGCCAAACGTTTGGGCAGTTTTAGTTTGATACCTTCCATGCAATGAAAAAAAGGCTTTGCGAGGCGTTTGCAGAGGCTCTTCTTTTTCAATCCCGCCGTGCGTCGGAAGAAAAAAACCGCTCAAACGCCTGGCGCAACGGCCCGTATCCGGGTTTTCCCGGAGGAAAATCCGCCAAACCTGAAAATATGGAGCAACACCGCAAGCCCGCTCCGCGTCCACAATAGTCCGTAATTTGCTCAAATCGTCCGCTGTTCAAACCATCTGCCGCTAATCACCGGCGCGTCCGTTTCCGGCTTTGTTTCGGCGGCGGCTGCGCAAAATTAGAGGCTTGCAAAATCGGGCTATTTCGGGTTTGATGGCGCGGATGGAAAATAAAAAGGCGATTGTAATAGGCGCGGGCGTAAGCGGCCTTACCGCCGCGTGGGAGCTTAAAAAAAAAGGTTTTGAAGTCACCGTTCTCGAGAGGGGCGACGCCCCGGGAGGCGTAATCCGTACGTTCGAGTCCGGCGGGTTCCGCGCGGAGAGCGGAACCAATTCCGTCATGGTGACTAGCCGGAGGCTCCTGGAGTTTTTCGACGAAATCGGGCTTGGAAATGAGGTTGAGCGCTCCAAGCCCGCCGCAAAGAAGAGGTTTTTTGTCCGCTACGGCAAGCCGCGCGCCGTCCCGACCGGGCCGGTTTCGCTGCTCTTTACGCGCCTGTTTTCATTTTTCGGCAAAATCAGGCTGCTTTGGGAGCCGTTCGTGCCGCGCACCGACCCGGAATCGGAGCCGAGCGTTGCGGAGTTCGCCGAGCGCAGGCTCGGAAAGGACGTTTCCGACTACGCGATAAACCCGTTTATGGCGGGCGTTTACGGCGGGGATCCCCGAAGGCTTTCGATAAAGTACGCCTTCGCCCCGTTCTGGAATCTCGAGCAGAAGTACGGCTCGATAATTCTGGGCGCGATAAAGTCGATGAAGGCGAAAAAGGCCTCGGGCGACGTTTTCAGGCCGGTGATGGTGTCTTTCAGGGACGGAATGGGGACGCTGATAAAAAAGCTTGCCGGCGATTTGGGCGGCGGGCTGAAAACCTCCGCGCGCGTCATATCGGTGGACTCCACGGCCGACGGGCGCTGGGAGGTGTCCTGGGGCACAGACGGCGAGGACTGCTGCGACACGTACGACGCGCTCGTCATTGCCGTCCCCGCGCCCGACATCGCCTCCCTGCCGCTCGGCGGCGCGCTTTCCGCGGCCCTCGCGCCGCTCTCGAAAATCGAGTACGCGCCCGTGGCCACCTATTCAATGGGCTTCAGGCGCGCGGACATCGCCCACAGGCTCGACGGCTTCGGAGCGCTCGTGCCCGCGAGGGAGGATTTTTCGATACTCGGCTCGCTGTTCGTATCGAGCATATTCGACGGCCGCGCGCCCGAGGGGTTTGCGACGCTCACCAACTACGTCGGCGGAATGCGCCGCCCGGCGCTCGCGCCGCTTCCGCAGGACGAGATGCGCAAAATCGTGCTCGGAGACCTGGAGAGGCTTCTGGGCGTGTCGGGCGGGCCCGTTTTTGAAAAGATGTTTTTCTGGAAGCACGCCATTCCGCAGTACAACCTCGGCTACGGCGAGATAATGGAGGCCGCGGACGCGGCGGAGAAGGCGTTCAATTCCCTCGCGCTCGCGGGCTCCTACCGCGGCGGCGTAGGGGTGGGCTCGTGCGTCGAAAACGCGCTGAAGGCGGCGGATGCGCTCGCCTCGAAAAACAGGTGAAAAAGGCGTTCATACTCGTAAACACCGGCTCGCCCGCGGAGCTTACCGCGGCGGCGTGCGCGGCTTTTCTGCGCGAATTCCTGTCAGATCCCGACGTCGTCCCGGCGCCGTTTTTCGTCCGCTGGCCGCTCGCGCGGTTCGTGGCGTCCAGGAGGGCCGGGGCGTACCTCGGCAGCCTGGAAAAGATTTCGCGCGGCGGGGTTCCGAGGCTCGTCGGGACGTGCGCGAGCCTCGCCCGGAAGGTCGCCGCAATGACGGGCACGGACACTTACGCCGCGCACCGGTACGGGGCCTTCCCGGTCGCGGAGGCTATCCGCGCCGCGAGGGATTCGGGGGTTCGGGAGTTCCGCTTTCTCCCGATGTTCCCGCAGTCGGCGCGCCCCACGACGTTCAGCGTCCGCAGGGAGGTTTTCGTCCACAGGCGGGTGGGGGAGGTTTTCAGGTTCCGCGAGAATTATTTTGACGACGGCGCGTACATATCGGCCCTGGCCGCGCTCTTCCGCAGGTTCGGGGACCGCTCCCTGCCGACGCTCGCGTCTTTCCACTCCATACCCGTTTCGCAGGACGGCAGGACGGGCTACTCCGCCCAGTGCCGCAGGACGGCGGAGCTGCTCGCGGGCGCGGCGGGGCTCTCCGACGTCTCCGTCGTGTGGCAGTCGCAAATGGGGGGGCCGGTTAGATGGCTGGGGCCGTCGGCGGCGGGGGAGGCTGCGAAGCTCCGCGCCTCGGGCGTGGACGGCGTGAACGTCGTCTGCCCCGGATTCGCCTGCGACTGCACCGAAACCCTCGCCGAAATCGCCGGAGATCTCGCGGGCGAATTTCTCTCGCGCGGGGGCAGAACTTTCAGGTACGTCCCGTGTCTCAACGATTCTTCGGAGCACGCGGCCGCGTTGGCCGGAATTTTTGAAAGGATGAAATGATTTTTGCGGCGCTGATATTCGTTTCCGGCGCGCTCTACGGGCTTTCTGCCGCTTTCGGGGCGGGAAAGGCGGGGGGCGGAAAATCCCTTGGGGCCGCCGCCGCCGGCCTCCTTGTCCAGACGGCCGCGCTGGCGTTGCTCGGGGCGGGCCGCGGCAGGTTCCCCACGGGGACCCCCCACGAGCTGCTCGAAGTTGCCGTGTGGTTTTTTGCGCTTATCCAGGTGGGGATAGCCGCGGCGTTCAGGCTGCGCTTTACGGGCGTGTTTTCAATGCTGCCGGCCTGCATTCTGACGCTTTTGCCGCTCGGCTGCCCCGTGTTTTTGAAGCCGGACGGCGGCGCGGGCGCCCCGGCGGCGGCCTCGGTCGCGGGGCTGCACGCGATGCTCGCGCTGTCTTCCTACGCGTTTGTTGCGGCATCGGCGTGCTTCGGGCTGCTGTACATTTTCCAGAGCAGGCTGCTGCGCGAAAAGGCGGGCGGAGCCTTTGCGCGGCTCGCGCTTCCGCTCGAAACCCTCGAGCGGCTCGGGGCGATGTGCGTTGGCGGATCGGTTTTTGCCATGCTGCTGTCGGGGGCGCTCGGATTTTACGCGGCCTCCGCCATTTCGCCGGAGACGGCGTCGAGCTTTGCGGCGCACTTGAAGTTCGCTTCGGCGGCCGTTCTGTTCTGCGCCCAGTGCGCATTGTTTGCGATGTGCGCGCTCGGGCGGGCGAGGGGCGCGAGGCTCGCGCGGCTCGAAGTGGCGCTCGGGCTCCTGGCGCTCGCGGTGATCGCGCCGGTCGAACTGTTTAACATATCCAGATGAAAAGCGACATTCAAAAAGACCTTCTCGGGCTCATGAGGGCGCCGAGCTACACACCCCTTACCCTCGCGGAAATCGCGGCCGCCCTCGGGCTTTCGCGCAAGTCCGCGCCGAAGCTGCGCAAGGCGATGGAGTCGCTGCTCGCGGACGGGCGCGCGGCGAAAGTCAAGGGGGACCGTTACGGGGTTCCCGGCGACCTCAACCTGGTTGCGGGGGTCGTGGCTTTCAGGCAGGGGGGCGGGGCGTTCCTCGACGTTCCGGACTCCGATGGCTCCATAGAGATCAGGCCCGAAGACACCGGTGTGGCGCTCAACGGCGACAGGGTGCTCGCGCGGATGCTGCCCGAATCTTTCAGGCCGCGCCGCGGAAAGGGCGGGCGCAGGGACTGGGACTCCCCGCGCTCCGGCCGCCGCCGCGCGAAGGTCATACGCATACTCGAGCGCGCCAACGACAAGGTGGTCGGCACCCTGCGCCGCTCCTACGGCTTCTGGCACGTCGTTCCGGACGACCCCAAATTCTTCTACGACGTCATAGTCGCCGACCCCTCCAAATCCTCCGTCTCGCCCGCGCCGAAGGAGAACGACAAGGTGGTGGCAAAGCTCAACGACTGGGTTCAGCGGCACATGAACCCCACGGGCGAAATAGTCGAAAACCTCGGCGAGAGCCACACCCCTATGGCGGAGTACCGCGCTATACTCGTCAAATACGGCCTTTCGGAGTCTTTCCCCGAGGCGGTCGAGCGCGAGGCCGGGGGCGCGCCCGAATCCGTTTCCGCGCGCGACATTTCCGGGCGCTTTGACGCGCGCGGCATCATGACGGTCACAATAGACCCGGAGGACGCCAAGGATTTCGACGACGCCATTTCCGTGCGCGGCCTGCCGGGCGGGCTCACGGAGGTCGGCGTGCACATCGCCGACGTTTCGAGGTACGTCAGGCCCGGGGGCGCCCTCGACCGCGAGGCCGCGCGCAGGGGAAATTCGACGTATCTGGTCGGAACCGTCCTGCCGATGCTCCCGTTCAGGCTCTCAAACGGCATATGCAGCCTCGTGGAGGACGAGGACAGGCTCGTCAAGAGCGTGTATTTTTCTTTCGATTCGTCGGCCAGCATAGTCTCGACGCGCTTCGCAAATTCCGTCATACGCAGCTCCAAGAGGCTTTCCTACGAGCAGGCGCACGCGCTGATAACACTCGACGACCCCGCGAAGATAGCCTCCGTCAGGCCGCCCGAAAACTACGAGACCGCGTTTTCGGGCAAGGCCCTGTCGGAGCTCTCCGGCGGGGAGCTCGCCGGGCTTAGGCAGACCGTTCGCACGCTGTGGAAAATAGCCTCCCAGATGCGCAGGCGCCGAATGAAGGCCGGCAGCCTCGACCTCGACATGCCCGAGTTCAAGATTTTCTGCGACAGGGACGGATACGCCGACAGGATCGAAAAAATAGAGTACAACGAGAGCCACCAGCTCGTCGAGGAGTTCATGCTCGCCGCGAACCAGGCGGTGTCGAAGGCGCTTTTCGAGGCGAAGATTCCGCACATTTCGCGCGTGCACGACGAGCCCGACCCCGAGAAGCTCTCCGAACTTCGGGAAGAGCTGGAGCCCTTCGGCATATCGTGCGGCGACCTGACGAGCCGCAGGGAGGTCGTAAAGCTGCTGGCGCAGATCGCCGCCCATCCGCAGTCGTACATTTTGAAGACAATGTTCCTGCGCAGCCTCAAGCGCGCCGAGTACCGCGCGAGCCCCGACGGGCACTACGGCCTGTTCATGCGCTTTTACGCCCACTTCACCTCCCCCATACGCCGCTACGCCGACCTCACGGTTCACAGGTGCTTCGACCGCATGCTGGCGGAAAAGCGCCTGCCCACCGCTCCGAAGCGCGCGCCGGCCGCGCGCTCGAAGGCCGACCTCGAAATCGTCGCCGAAAACGTCACCCGTACGGAGGCCGCGAGCACGGAGGCCGAAAGGGAGTCGCGCAAGATAAAGCTGATGGAATTTTTCGAGCGCCGGATAGGGGCGGGCGGAGCGTTCGAGGCCGTAGTGACGTCGCTGTCCAACCACGGGTTTTTTGTGGAGCTCACGCAGTCGCAGGCGTACGGGTTCGTCCACCTGCGGACTTTCCGGGACGACATATACCACCTCTCCGACGACGGCGCGGAGCTGCGGGGGCGCCGCACGGGCTCGACCTTCCGCGCGGGCGACAGGGTATTCGTGGACGTGGAGAGCGTGGACAGGTTCAAGAGGCAGATAGACTTCCACATGGCCGACTGCGCCCAGCCCGAGCCCGTGAGGGACGGGGCGTCAGCCTCCGGCTTTAAAATCGGGGCGGTTTCCCGCACCGACAGGCCCGGCGGGGCGCGCAAAAAACCCGGAAAGGGCGGCAAGCCCGCCGGAAGGCGCCCGCGCAAAGGCGGGCGGCGGAGATAGCCCGCGGGAAAATTGCGCGGCCTATGGGGATTGGTTTCTCCGCGCGGGGGCGGCCGGGTTTGAGCAATTTGTCGGTAAATTGCTCATGTCTTTAAAATTGCTTGACTATCGGCGATAATGTGAGAAATTTTCTGCCGTTCGCGCCGGGGGTTGCGGCGCGGCGGACTGGTTGCAGCGTTTTGCGCCGGCCCGGCTCACTTTTAACAATGCTTTTATGAAAAACTCGAAAATGGACAGAAGAAGCTTTATAAAGAGGACGACTTTTGCGGCCGCGGCCGCCGCGCCGTTTTTCGTCGCAAAGGACCTCTTTGCCAACGGCTCGCCCAACGAAAAGGTGAATGTCGGCATAATCGGCATAGGCAAGCAGGTCGGCGTTCACTTCGGCAGCTATCTCGGCATAGACGAATGCCGCATAACCGCCGTCTGCGACGTCGACACTGCGCGCACCGACTACGCCAGACAGAGGATAGAGGGCGACTACAAAAACAGGGGGCGGTCCGTTGAAGTCAAGGCTTTCCGCGATTTCCGCCAAATGCTCGGCGACCCCTCGATAGACGCGGTGTCCATCGTCACCCCGGACCACTGGCACGCGATAATGTCGATTCTCGCCGCGCGCGCGGGCAAGCATGTGTATTGCGAAAAGCCCCTGACGTTCACGATACAGGAGGGCGAACAGATCGTCAAGGCGGTCAGGGCCGCGGGCGTCGTGTTCCAGACGGGCTCGCAGCAGCGCAGCGAAACGTCTTTCAGGAACGCCGCGCAGCTCGCGCGCACGGGAATGCTCGGAGACATAAAGGCCGTATTCTGCGGCGTGCCGTGGAGGTTCCCCGTGTTCTACAACTGGCCCGCCGAAGAGCTTCCGTCCACTATGGACTGGGAGATGTGGGTGGGCCCCGCGCCCATGCGCCCGTACACGAGCCACCTCCTCCACCCGCTTCTGCCCCCGAACGCCAAGGGCGGCATGTTCGGCTACGAGTGGGGTGAATGGAGATGGCACTACGACTACGGCAACGGAATGCAGGGCGACTGGGGCGCGCACCACTTCGACATCGCCCAGTGGGGGCTTGGCATGGACGGCAAAGGCCCGAAGTACGTCCGCCCGTACACCGCCCAAAATCCCGGCAATGTTCACGACAAGCGCAGCCTATTTTACGAGTACGAAAACGGAATTCGCGTGTTCTACGGCTCGCCCTCGGAGCATCTGAAAAAGCTCGGGGCCTCCAACCTGAGCCCGATGGTGACATTCATCGGCAGCGAGGGCACGGCCTGCGCGAGCCGCGGCGGATTCTTCTGGGCGAGCTCGCCGGCGCTGATGAACGTCAAGCTGCCCGCCGGCGCTGAAGCCGCGTACACGAACGGCTTCGGCAACCATCAGCGCAACTTCATAGAGGGCATTTTGACGGGCAGGCCCACGCTCTGCCCCGTGGAGACCGGCGTGTCGTCTTCTAACATGTGCATAATGGGCACCATCGCCCACAGGCTCGGGCGCGCGCTCGAATGGGACTGGAAGAATTCGACTTTTGTGAACGACCCCGAGGCCGTCGCCCTCATGTGGCGCGAAAACCGCGGCGAATGGTCCAAGGTATTCTAACGTTTTCCGGAGGATTTTTCATATGAAAAAGTTTTTGACCGTTTCTTTCGCGGCGGCGGCCGCCGTTTTCTGCCTTTCAGCGGGCGCCCAGGTGAAGATGAAGTACTCCCCCGACCCCGTCTTCGACCAGAAGAGGGTTTCGGCCCTGCGCGCCGGCGCGCCGGAAAAGCTTGCGGCGGCTCCCAAAAAGCCGCGCAAGATTCTGATATTTTCGCGCACTTCCGGGTTCAGGCACTACGGCGGCATAGTCGCCGCCAAGGAGGTCTTTAAGCACATGGGCGAAAAGCTCGGCGGCTGGGAGGCCGTCGTCAGCGACGACGTAAACGAGTTTACCCCCGAAAACCTCAAAAAGTACGACGCGGTGATTCTGAACAATCCGACCGCCGCATGCTTCGGCCCCTCCAACGTCGAAATCGACAAAATGCCGAAAGAGGAGGCCAGGGCGGCTGTCGAAAAATCCAGGCAGTACTGCAGGAACCTCGTCGAGTACGTCAGCAACGGCGGCGGGGTGCTGGGGCTCCATTCGGCCCCGGACTGCTATAACTACGACAATATCCGCTGCTGGGACTACACGAACATGCTCGGGGGCGATTTCGTGGGGCATCCGTGGTGCTACGGCGGCTGGACGGGCGTGGAGTGCCCCAAGTACATGTTCCGCATAGACGACGAAAAATCCCCGATAACGAGGGGCATCTGGCCGTCCAACGGCTTCATGATGAAGGACGAAGTCTACATGATGGGCAAGTCTTTCGACCGCTCCAAGTGCCGCGTGCTCGTCAGCCTCGACGTCGACCAGAGCTACTTCCTGCTCGAGCGCCAGCGCCTGAACCCGCCGAAAATCCGCGACGACAAGGATATCGGCATAGTCTGGATCAAGGGCGAAGGAAAGGGCAGGGTTGCGTACAGCGGGCTCGGCCACGACTGGAACAATTATCCGGACCCGCGCTTTCAGGAGATGCTCATGCGCCTCGTCCAGTTCGTCTGCGGCGACCTCGACGCCGACACATCGTCCCTTCCGCAGAACAAAAAGAGCGCCGTCGGCGCAATCTGCGAAGCCCCGTCCCTCGAACAGATCGGCGCGCTTTCGACCCTCGACTACGGGCGGGGCGACAAGGAGATAAACGAAGTCATCTTCGGGGTTTACTCCAACAATTTCGACAAAAAATACTGCGCCCGGGTTGAGAAGTTCATCTACGACCAGCTCTCGCAGAAAAAGGGCACCGAATTCTACCGCTCCATGCTCGCGGAGCTCCTCTGGGCGACGGGCATATCGAACAAGGCCAGCTGCGGCAAATTCGAGCGGCTGATGAAGTCCGCCGACAGCGAGGGCATACGCGGCAGGCTCGCCAACGCCGTAGACCATTTCAAAAAGCGCGAAGTCCCATACGCCCGCGAGCGCAAGTTCAAGGTTCCCGACGAGCTCGCGCAGGGTTTCAGGCAGCAGTGCAGGCTCATGAAGTATCTCGCCGACAACCCGTCGGTTCCTATGCCCGCCTACCTGACTTTTGACGCGCTCGACGAAAACGGCAAGGCCCGCCTAATATACACCATAGCCCAGCGCGGCGGCGATTTGTCCAAGGCCCTCGAAATCGAGCCCGCATCCGCCGAAATGACGGTCGCTTCCGCCTTCGCCGCGGCAAAGGCGGGCTCTCCCAAGAACATTCCCAACATATTGAAGGGCGCCAAATACCTGAAAGGCGGCAATATCGCCAACGCGGCCTCTTACATAGTCTCGATAAAATCGCCCGACGTCGCCAAAACGCTCCTCGAAATGATATCCAAGGCCGACGCGGCGCAGACCGCGCTCATATCCGCGTGCCTCTCTAAAATGAACCTCGACTCCATGGTCAGGGAGCTCTTTGAGGGCTACGAGGGCAAGTCTCCCGAGCTCAGGGCCTCTACCATGAAGACAGCCGCGAGCATCGCCAACGCGGAGGTGTTTTCCACCGTAGCGAAAATCATCGCCTCTGAAAGCGACAAAAGGGCGAAGGCGGAAGCCTTGAAGGCCCTCATGAGATCGGCCCAGTCGTCCTTCGAGCCCGGAATGTTCGCCCACGTCGAATCCGCCTTCGCCAAAGCCGACGCCGCGACGAAGAGAATGCTCCTGCGGCTCGCCCGTTTCGCCTCCGACGACAGGGCGGTCGAAATCTGCCGCAAGGCGTATCTCGGCGGCCTCAAAACCGAGGCGGTAAAGGCCCTCGGCGAGTTCGACAGCGCGCTGGCCTTCGAGCCTCTCGTGCAGATTGCAAAGGCCTCTTCCGACGAGCGCGAAAAGACGCTTGCCCAGATAGCGGTTCTCGACGTCGCCGACCGCTGCGGCTTCGACGATCCGACCGCCGAATACATGATCCGCGGCGCCGTCCGCGGGGAGGACAGGGACAGGGCCGCCGACATAATGGTTCGCAGGCCCACCCCGCGCGGCATAGAGCTGCTCAGGGAAATCGGCCGCACGGCGGACGCCGACAAGGCGCAAAAGGCCCTTTCCAAAATCAAGACGGCCTATCTGAGTTCCGAAGGCGACGGCGGATTCCGCAACGCCCTGGACAAGGACGTCAAGACGCGCTGGTCCAACAACACCCACATACGCAAAGGGCATTGGATAGCCTTTGACTTCGGGTATCCAAAGAAAATCGGAGAAATAGGCTTCAACCTCGGCTCCTCGCAAAACGACTTCCCGGACAGCTTCAAAGTCATGGCCGGCCCGTCGCTCTCCACTGCCAGAAATGTGGACTGCGCGGTTTCCAAAAAGGGCGGCATACTCAAAATAGGCTTTGAAAAGCCGATTTCCGCCCAAGTCGTGAAAATCGTCGCCGCCGAGGACAAGCCCTCGAACTGGTGGTCTATCCACGAGCTCGAATTTAAGGACAGGTACGAAGCCCCCGATCTCTCGGGCGAGCCCGACTACATATACAACGGCGCCTCGATAGACTTCAATTCCGCGCTCGACGGCGACCCCGGCACGCGGTGGACGAACAAGAGTTTCATACGCAAAGGCATGTGGTTCGGGATTGACTTCCGCGAGCCGCGCAAAATATCGAAGATTTTCTTCGACCTCGGCTCCTCTCAAAGCGACTTCCCGGCCTCCTTTAAACTCATGGCGGGGGCTTCCATGAACACGGCTTCTCCCGTGGCTTTCAAGCAGTCGAGAAACGGAAGCGTCCTCGAAATCTCGCTCGACAAGCCCGTATCCGCGCGCGCGTTTAAAATAGTTTCCGAGGCCGACTCCCAGAAGTGGTGGTCTATCCACGAACTAAAATTCAACTGATATTTACCCCCCGGGCGCGTGAAACTGCCGCTGATGCTCCGTTTTAAGTGAGGCCGCCCCTTGATTTGGCGAATGCTTTTGGCGCGGGGCTGCGTTGCTTCGGAACAAGCCGCACCCTCGCGTACCACAAGTACGCTTCGGCCGCGCCTTTTCCTCGCGCCTTGCCCCGCATCCAAAATCATTACGCCAAATCCCGTAAGCTAAGGTTTTCAAAATGAA
>DBGCYC010000106.1:0-11881 GCA_048390825.1 Candidatus Merdousia sp. | reverse complement strand
CAAGGAAGATCCGCTGCCCGCGCACGTGCGCAAGCTGTGGTATGTCGCCGCCCCCGTCATGGCGCTCGCGCCGGTTCTCGTCGTCGCGGGCCTGATGCCCTTCGGGGTGTGGTGGGACGCGGGCGTGGCCAGGCCGATAGCCGCCTGCGACATAGACTTGAGCCTCCTCGCCGTCCTCGCCGTGAGCGCGCTGGGGGTCTTCGCCCCGTGCATGGCGGGGTGGTCGTCCAACAGCAAGTTTCCCTATCTGGGCGCGATGCGCGCCTCCGCGCAGGTGATAAGCTTCGAGCTCTGCATGGGGCTCTCCGTCCTGCCGGTCGTGCTCTGGGTTTCGGGCTCCGCGCAGAACCCCCTGAGCCTTTTTGAGATATGCCGGTACCAGTCCGGCGGCTGGTGGTTTTGCCTCACGCAGCCCGTGAGCGCGCTGATATTTCTGATATGCCTGTTCGCCGAAACCAACCGCCTGCCGTTCGACATGGCCGAGAGCGAAACCGACCTCGTCAGCGGCTACCACACGGAGTACGGCTCCTTCAAGTTCGGGCTGTTCTTCGTCGGGGAATACGGCCACATGGCGGCGGGTTCTGCGCTCTTTGTCGCCCTCTTTCTCGGGGGGTGGAACCCCCTGCCGGGCTGCGGGTGGCCGGAGTCGTGGGGGTGGGTTTCCTCGCTGCTGTCGCTTGCGACTTTCGTGGCGAAAATCGCGGCGATGCTGTTTTTTATGATATGGGTGCGCTGGACCCTCCCGCGCTTCCGGTACGACCAGGTGATGCGAATAGGCTGGAAGGCGACCCTGCCGCTGGCCCTCGCCAACGCCGTGCTCTACATGTGTCTGGCCTCAATTTAACGGATATTTCAAATGGCAATCGTAGTCGAAAGAAAATCGCTCTCGCTTCTCGAGCGCACGTATCTGCCTCAGATAGCGTCCGGGCTGTGGATAACGCTCAAAAACTTTTTCAAGCCGAAGGTCACCCTCCAATACCCCGACCAGCGGCCCGTCCTTCCCGACGGGTACAGGGGGGCGCCGACGCTCGTCAAGGACTCCTTCGGGCGCGAGAAGTGCGTCTCCTGCCAGCTATGCGAGTTCGTGTGCCCGTCCAAGGCTATAAAAATCACCCCCGGGGAGATCGACCCGTCCGGGGGGTACGCCTTCATAGAAAAGGCGCCGCTCGACTTTGAAATCGACATGCTTCGCTGCATTTACTGCGGCCTGTGCGAGGACGCGTGCCCGGAGAAGGCGATAGTCCTCCAAAACGAATTTTCGATAAACGCCGATTCCCGCGCCAGGTTCGTGCGCCACAAGGAGGAGCTCTACGCCCTCGGCGGCGTGCTGCCGGACAAGATAATGAAGTGGAAAAAGGTGAGGGACACCGCCGAACTCGAGGGGGGCCGATGATGGAAACGGCAATATACTACGTTTTGTGCGCCATGACGCTCGGAGGGGCCCTCGGGGCGGTTCTCGCGCGCGGGTATGTCAACGCGGCGATGTCGATGCTGCTGTCGATGCTCGGGGCCGCCGGAATGATGGTCATGATGGGCGCGTACTTCGTGGCGTTCATAATGGCGAGCGTCTACGCGGGGGCGGTTTTGGTGCTCTTCGTGTTCGTAGTCATGCTCATGGGCGAGGAAAAGGACGGCGCGGGCTTCGGCAAAAAGCTTGCGCTCGCGGGTCTCTGGGTTCTGCTCGGGGCGTTCGTGGGCTGGGCGTCCCCCGAGTTTTTCGGCGACGCCGCCCTGCACTCGGGCGCGGCTGCGGCGGCTCCGTCGCCGCTCGCGGAGGCTAAAAACTACGCTTTCGCGCTGTTTTCCGAATATATGCTCCAATTCCAGATCTGCGGCGCGCTGCTGCTTGCGGCCATGCTCGGCGTGATTGTGATCGCAAAGCCCCCGCGCGGCGAAGGCGCGGGGCAATCCGAAAAAATTTAGAGGTATGGACATTCTGAACCAATTCCTGCCGCCCGCCCTGATGCTGTTCGCCACGGGGCTTCTGGGCGCGATGTTCAAAAGAAATCTCGTTGCGATTTTCATGTGCGTCGAGATCATGCTCTGCGGCGCGACCCTCGCAATGGTCGCGTTCGCGGCCGCCTACGGCGACGTGTCCGGGGCGGCGTTCGCGTTCTTCGCCATGGCCATAGGCGCCGCGGAAGTCGCGGTGGGGCTGGCGATAATAACGCAGCTTTTCAGGGTGTCCAACACCGTTTCGACAAAAAACCTGAACGCGCTCGGAGACTGACGGCATGGAGGCAAAACTGACGTTTCTTCTTTTGGCGCCCCTTTTCGCGGCGGCCGCGATAGCCCTGTTCTTCCGCTCCGGCAGGAAGATGCCGGCGTTCATATCGGTTGCGAGCGCGGGGCTGTGCCTCGCCGCGGCCCTGTCGGCGATGCTTTCGGACACGGGCCTCTTCAAGTCGTCCCTGGAGCTTTTCAGGCTCGGCGACTTTTCCTTCAACGCGGGGCTGCTCTTCGACCCCGCCGCGGCGAACATGCTGTTTGTCGTGTGCTTCGTCGGTTTTCTGATACACGTTTTCAGCGTGGGGTACACAGACAGGGAGGAGTCCCGCGGCAGGTTTTTCGCGGGAATGAGCTTTTTCATGTTCTCGATGACGGGGCTCGTGCTCTCGTCAAACCTGTTCATGATGTTCGCGTACTGGGAGCTCGTGGGGTTTTCGTCCTATGCGCTAATAGCTCAGTACTCCTCGACGGAGGCGGCAAAGGCGGCCTCCAAAAAGGCGTTTATAGTAAACCGTGTCGGGGACTTCGGATTTCTGCTCGGCATAATATTCTGCTGGAGCTCGTTTGGGACGACCGACTTTTCGGAGCTCGCAAAAATCATCGGGGCGGATCCGGCGAAGGCCTCCACCGGCATGGGAATGCTGCTGCTCTGCGGATTTCTCGGCAAGAGCGCGCAGTTTCCCCTCCAGGTATGGCTCCCCGACGCGATGGCCGGCCCGACCCCCGTCTCGGCCCTCATACACGCGGCGACTATGGTGGCCGCGGGCGTGTTCATGATGGTGCGCCTCTGCTCATTCGGGTTTCTGACGCCCGGGGTTTTGGACGCCGTACTGATCCTCTGCTCGCTGATGGCGTTTTGCGCGGGCCTCTGGGCTTTGGGGCAGACGGACATAAAAAAGATTCTCGCGTATTCCACCCTCGCGCACCTCGGGCTGATGGGCGCCGGGGTGGCGCTCGGCTACGATCTGGCGATGTACCACCTCACGACCCACGCGTTTTTCAAGGCTACCCTGTTCCTCGCCGCGGGCTCGATAATCCACGCCTGCTCGCACGAGCAGGACATATACAAAATGGGCGGGCTTTTCAGGCGCATGCCCGCGACCTCGGTCGCGGCCCTGGTCGCGGCGTTTTCGATTATAGCCGTGCCCTACTTTTCGGGGTATTACAGCAAGGAGGCCATAGTGCTGGCCTCGTACGCGCGCTCGGAGAGCGGCGCGCTTCTCGACAGGGCGTCGTTCTGGCTGGTGTTCGCGGCGGCGGCCCTCACCCCCGTGTACATGTTCAGGCTTTTCTTCAACGTGTTCTGCGGAACCCCGCGCTCGGAGGGCGCGGAAAAGGCCCGCGAAAGCTCCCTGTGGATGACCCTGCCGCTTGCGGTTTTGGCCGTATATTCGGCGGCCGGGGCGTGGAGCTACGCCTACGATTTGGAGTGGCTCGGCGGGAAGTGGGACTTCCTCATGCCCTCCGCCGCGACGAAGTTTGTGGGGGACCTGCTCAAGCTGCATTCGCCGGCGCCCGATTCGGCCGAGGCCGCGCGCTTTGTGGCGCGGGCGGCGCTCGCGTGCACCTTTGCCGGCGTGGGGGCCGCGTACGCAATCTACGGCCGCAACCGGGGCTACGACCCCGTCCGGAAGCGCCTGCCGTCGGTCTACAACATTCTCGAAAAGCACGGCTGGTTCGACTGCGTTTACGACTGGTACGTTGCGAAAGTCCAGCAGAGGGCCGCGGTGTTTCTCGCCACTTTCGTCGACCTGCTCTTCATCGAAATGCTTTGCGTGAGGGGTTCGGGCGTCGTGTGCGCCGTCGTGGGGCACGGCGTAAAAAGGCTCCACGCGTGCTCCTGCAATTCTCAGGTGAAGTGGATCGTTTTCGGGGCGGCTCTTCTGTTCGCCCTCGTCTTTGCGTCATAGGAGGCTGTTTTCATGGAAGACTTTTATAAGACCGTTCTGAATCTGGGCGTCTACGCCCCGCTGGGCTGCGCGCTTGCAATCGCGTGCTTCTGGCCGTTTGTTTCGGCGCGCGCGGCAAAGGCGCTTTCGCTCGCCTCCGCCGCGGTTTTGGCCGCCGCCGGAATCGCCCTTTGGCGGGCAATGCCCGCCGACGGCTCGTTTTCTTTCGCCTCGGAGCTGCAGCTCGCGGGCGCGGCCCTTCCTCAGTTCGCGCTCAACGGGGTGTCCGCGCCGATTTTCGCGCTCGCCGGCATAGTGGGTTTTGCGGCGGTCTGGCAGGCGGCGTGCTCCGAAATCCGCAACGCCAAGCTCTATTTCATGCTGCTTTCCGTGATGCTCGGCGGGCTCGCCGGCGCTTTTGCGAGCGTCAACCTTCTCTGGATGTACGCGTTTCACGAATTTGCGCTCGTGCCCACGTTTATTGCGATGAACATCTGGGGCGGGGCGGGGCGCAGAATGGCCGCAATGCAGATGGCTGTCTATCTGACGCTCGGGGCGCTCGTGTCGCTCGCGGGCATAATCGCGCTCTACGCGCAGAGCAACGCCGACGGCTTCGGCCTGCGCGACATCGCTCTCGCGGCGGCCGCAAACCCCCTGTCGGCGGGGTGGCAGTCGGCGGTGTTTGCAATGCTTCTCTTCGGGCTCGGGACGCTCGTTTCGCTATTCCCGCTGTACTCGTGGGCTCCGCGCGCGTACGCCTCGGCGCCAACCGCGTTTGCGATGCTCCACGCGGGGGTGCTCAAGAAGTTCGGGCTCTACGTCCTGATACAGGCGGCCTATCCGCTGCTCGCGGCCGGCGCGCGCGAATGGGCGTGGGTTATCGCCGCGCTCGCGCTCTTCAACGTGGTGTTCATAGGGCTCGTCACGATGGCCCAGCGCGACCTCAAAATGATGGTCGCGTACTCGAGCGTCGCGCACATGGGGATATGCTTTCTCGGGCTCGCGTCCATGAGCGTGCTCGGCGCGGGCGGGGCGGTCTTGATGATGTTCGGGCACGGAGCGAGCGCGGCGCTCATGCTGATGCTATCGACGCTGATAATAAACCGGACCGGCGAATGGGAGATGTCCAAAATGGGCGGACTGTACCGCCGCGCGCCGGTTCTGGGGGCGTTCTTCGTGGCGGGGTCGTTCGCGGGCGCGGGGCTGCCCGGGTTTGCGAACTTCTGGGGCGAGCTCTGCGTGCTCGCAAGCCTCTGGAATTTCTCGCCCGCCGTATGCGCGGCGGCTGCCACCGGCATAATAATTTCCGCCGTGTACGCGCTCAGGGCCGTGGCCAGCGTGTTCATGGGCGAACCTTCCCCGGCAATCGCCGGAAGGTTCGGGGCCATATCCGACATGACCCTGCGGGAGAAGGTTCCCGCGGCGGTGCTCGTCGCCGCCCTGCTTGTGGTGGGGTTCTTCCCGAAAACCGTGACCACGGGGCTCGATTCGTGCCTCTCGAATGTGGCGGCGTACGCCCAAACAAAGTAGGATTTTATGGAAAACATCACATCTTTTGAATGGTCGGCGGCTTCGGCGGAGGCCGTTCTCCTTTGCGGGGCGGTTCTCGCCGTGCTCTTCGAGGCGCTTTTCCCGAAGAGACGGGCCGCGGTGTGCGCGTTTGCGGTCGCCGCGATGATTGCCGCCATGGCGCTTGACCTCTTCGCGCCCGTTCCGGATCTGTCGTTCGGCGGAATGCTCGGCGGGCGCGGCGGATTCGGGGTGTTCATAACGGCGTGCGCGCTGCTTTCGGCCCTGCTGGGGTTCGGGTATTTTTCAAAGGGCGGCGCGCGGCGGTGCGAGTTTCTCGCGGTTCTGATGATCTGCGCCGCGGCGCTGTCCGTTTTCGCGCGCTCCCGCAATCTGACGCTCTCTTTCGTTGCCCTCGAATGCGCCACGGTATGCCTGTACGTCATGGCCGCGTGGAGCAGGTCGCGGGCGTCGAGCCTCGAGGGGGCCGCCAAATACCTCGTGACAAGCGGCGTGAGCGGCGGCCTGTTCCTTCTCGGAATCGCTTTCGTCTACGGCGCGGGGCTCGAGTCCGGCGTCGACTTTCTGAATTTTGAAAATTTCACTCTCGGCTTTTGCAGCGGCAAGTTCGTTGCGGGAATGCTGCTGGTGGCGAGCGCGGCGCTGTTCAAGCTCGCGGCGTTCCCGTTCCAGTTCTGGTCTCCCGACGTATACCAGGGTTCCCCGACGCCCGTGTCCGCGTTTTTCGCGGTGGGTTCAAAGGCGGCGGGGATAGTGTTCCTGTCGCAGATGTGCCTTGCCGTGGACTTCTCCGCAATTCCGGAGGCCGCCTCCCGCGCGGTTATGGCGGTTTCGGCAATAGCGGCGCTCACCATCGCCGTTGGAAACCTCGGGGCGATCACCCAGACGAACGCCAAGAGGCTTATGGGCTTTTCCGGAATTGCGAACGCGGGGTATCTGCTCGTGCTGCTGGCCTCCCTCATAAAATATCCGAAGTCCGCGGAGCTCTTCGAGATCTCGCTGTACTTTTACCTCGCGGCCTACATGTTCGCAAACTACGGCATATTTTTTGTCATAAACCAGTTCGAGGGCGAGGACGACAGCGCGCTCGAATTTTCCGACTTCCGCGGGCTGATCCGCAAAAATCCCGTTGCGGATTCTGCGCTGATAATATCCCTCGCGTCGCTGGCGGGCATTCCGCCCACCGCCGGGTTTTTCGGCAAGCTTCTGATACTGATACTCGCGTGGTATGCGCAGCTCTACGTCCTGATGGGCGTGATGATCGCCGGGTCCGCGGTGTCGATATTCTACTACTTTTCCTGGATGCGCGCGAGCGTCGACGCCGGCGAGGGGGGCGAGCGCAGGCTGAGGGATTCCGCCGCAATGCTGCCTACGATGATAGCGCTCTCGGCGGCCACCCTCGTGTTCGGAGTGTTCTTCTTTTTCAGGGTTTAGCCCCGAAAATTGTTGCCAAACGCCGCATTTGCCGGAAACTGGTTGCCTATGAAATTTTTTGCGCCAATAGCCGCGGCCGCGGCAATTCTGCTCGTTTGCGGCTGCGAGACAAAGGACAGCGAGGCGTTCAGCCGCCAGATTGAAATCCGCAGCGTGCCGTCGGGCGCGCCGATAGTCGTCGACGGCCTCAGAATGGGCAAGGCCCCCCTGAGCCTCGGCGTGGAGACCACCGAGGACGGGTGCTTTGTCCGCAAGACGGTCGTCACCGCCATTCCGCAGGACGAATCCCTCCACACGCAGGTCGTCACCTTCCCGGCTTTCAGAATTTCCGACCCGGAAAAGAGCCGCGTCCCCGAGAAGATAATTTTCGACATGACAAAGAGCCCGGCGCAGGGCGGCGGCGTGTCGTTTGGGGACTGATAAACTTCCGCAGCTTTACCGAAATGCCATCGCAGATAAAATACATATTGGACGAAGAGTCAATCCCGACCCATTGGTACAACATTGAGGCCGACCTTAAAAATCCGACGCCCCCGCCGCTCGACCCCTCCACGGGCAGGCCCTTCGAGCCCGCCAAGCTCGAGGCGATTTTTGCGAAAACCCTGATCGAGCAGGAAATGTCGCGCGAGAGGTACATCGAAATCCCCGGGCCGGTGCGCGAAATCATGCGCCAGTGGAGGCCGTCGCCGCTTTACCGCGCCCGCAGGCTCGAAAAGGCGCTCGGCACTCCCGCTAAGATCTATTTCAAATACGAGGGCGTAAGCCCATCGGGATCCCACAAGACCAATAGCGCGATGGCGCAGGCCTTTGAAAACAAGAGGTGCGGCACCAGGAAGGTCACGACCGAGACGGGCGCGGGCCAGTGGGGTTCGGCGCTTTCGCAGGCGTGCAACATTTTCGGCCTCGAGTGCACCGTGTTCATGGTGAGGTGCTCTTTCGACCAGAAGCCGTACCGCAAGGCGATGATGGAGGTGTTCGGCGGGCGCACAATCCCCTCTCCGAGCCCGTTCACGGAGGCCGGAAGGGCGGTTCTGGCGAAAGATCCCGACTGCCGCGGCTCCCTCGGGATAGCGATCTCCGAAGCCGTCGAGGAGGCCCTCAAGAGCGACGACACAAAGTACTGCCTCGGCTCCGTGCTCAACCACGTCCTGCTCCACCAGACCGTCATAGGCTTGGAGGCCATGAAGCAGATGGAGATGGCGGGCGACTACCCCGACATCGTCATAGGCGCGTGCGGGGGCGGCTCCAACTTCGCGGGCATGGCCTTCCCGTTCATAGGGGAGTCGCTGCGCGGCGGCAGGAAAGTCGACATTCTCGGCGTCGAGCCCGCTGCGTGCCCGAGCCTCACCAAGGGCAAATACGCGTACGACTACGGCGACGTCGCCAAAAAGACGCCGCTTATCAAGATGTACACCCTCGGCAGCTCCTTCATTCCGCCGGCCGTCCACGCGGGCGGGCTGCGCTACCACGGCATGGCCCCCCAGATCAGCAACGTCGCCTCCCACGGGCTCATGCGCGCCCGCACCGTCCAGCAGCTCGACGTGTTCCGCGACGCCGTCGCGTTCGCGCGCTCCGAGGGCATAATCCCCGCGCCGGAGTCCTCCCACGCGATCACCGCCGCCATGGACGAGGCGCGCGCGTGCAGGGAAACCGGCGAGGCCAAGACCATTCTCTTCAACCTCTCCGGGCACGGGCATCTCGACATGTCCGCCTACACCGACTATTTCGCCGGCAAGCTCAAAAATTACGACTATCCGGAAGAGGAGATTGCGATGGCGCTCTCGGGCCTCCCCGTCTGCGAAGATTGACTTTCAGCCGCGCGGGAGGATAGAGTATTTTATCCTTGTCTTGCGCGCTGTCCGGCGTTAGCGTCGGCTCATATGAAGTCGATAATAAACGGCATATCGGCGGCCTTTCTGGCCGCGCTTGCCTTTGCCGGGTTTCGGGCAGACGGCGCGCCCTGCGTGAAAGTGGATTTTGCGAGCTCAACGGGCGCTGTCAAACCGCTCCACGGCATAAACAACTCCCCCCTTCTGCACAACGAGCCCATGCACGAGCTGCGCGAGGCGGGGATACCGTATTCAAGGCTGCACGACGCGGCCGGCGCGTACGGCGGGGCGCATTATGTGGACATTTCCAACGTCTTTCCGGATTTCAACGCCGACCCTTCCGATCCGGCGTCGTACGACTTCGCCCTGACCGACGCCTACATATCGTCCCTCGTTCGCAGCGGCGTAAAGGTTTTCTACCGTCTCGGAAACACAATCGAGGGGTACTACAAGATAAGGGAGTACAACACCCACCCGCCGGCGGATTTTGAAAAGTGGGCGAAAATATGCGAGGGCGTGATACGCCATTACAACGAGGGCTGGGCCGGCGGGTTCAAATACGGCATAGAGTACTGGGAAATATGGAACGAACCCGACAACCGATCAATGTGGTCGGGAACGATGGAACAGTATTTCGAGCTCTACCGGGTCGCCGCCAGCCGCCTGAAAAAGCGGTTTCCAGAGATAAAGGTCGGCGGCTTTGCCGGCTGCGGGTTTTACCTGCTCACGCGGGGGGAGTCGCACCCCGACTACAAGTATTATTCCGAATTCGCCGAGCGCTTTCTCGACTATGTTTCCGACGAAAAAACCCGCGCTCCGCTCGACTTTTTCTCGTGGCACCTCTATACCGACTCTCCTGATGAAATCGGGGTCCACGCCCGCCACGCGCGCGGGCTGCTGGATTCGCGCGGACTGAAAAATACCGAGAGCATTTTCAACGAATGGAACCTGCCGACATCTCTGCCGCGCGCCGAGAGCGACAAGCGCCGCAACGAAGTCGGCGCGGCGTTTACGGCCGCCGCATTTTGCGTCATGCAGGATTCGCCCATAGACAAGGCGATGTACTACGACGCCCTGCCTACCCGTTCGTATTGCGGCCTATATGACTTCCCCACAAACGCCCTGACCAAGACGTATTTCGCCTTTAAGGCCTTCAACGAGCTCAAAAAGCTCGGCACATCCGTAAGGTGCGAGTCTTCAAGAGATCAGGGCGTTTACGCCTGCGCGGCAAAGTCGGCGGATTCCTCGCTCGGGGCCGTCCTGATAGCCAACAACTCCGGAGAGCGCAAGACCGTGAAGATCGAGTGCGCGGGAATCCCGCAGGCGTGCTTTATAACGGATTCCGACTACACTTACACGGAAATGAATTTCCGCCTCAGAAATTCCCGCATAACGCTTGCGGGAAATTCCGTGGCCCTCATAAAATTCAGGCTGCCGGACGGCAAATGAGCTCTCGTATGTATGGCGGGTTTTCCGGGATGTCCGCGGGGGTTTTTGCGCTTGCGGCGGCCGTTTTGTGTTTTGTCCCGCCCGCATTCGGCGAGAATTTTTCCGAAAAGGCGGCCGAGCTCGCCGCCGCTATGGATTGGGACGGCCCCGCCGCTCTATCGGAAGCCGGATACGCCGCCGCAAAAAAGGCCGCCGACGCGGGCGACGCCGACGCGCAGTTTGTCGTGGGGGCGGCGAATTTTGTCGGCGCCGGGCGGGAAAAGGATCCGTATCTGGCGGCCGCGTACTTTTCGATGTCCGCCTTCTCCAAACACCCGCTCGGCCTCTTCGGGCTGGCCTCGTGCATGCGCGACTCCGAGGGAATGCCGGAAGCCCCAAAGTCCGCCTTCAAGTACTTTGAAAAGTCTGCCGCCGCCGGCTGCGCGCGCGCGGAAAACGCGCTCGGCGTATGCTATTACAAGGGCTACGGGGTTCGCAGGGATACCGCAAGGGCGGTGGGGCTATTCAAAAAGGCCGCTTCCGCCGGGGTCGCGCGCGCCTATGTGTCGCTCGGCAGGGCGTCTTTGGAGGGCGAAGGCATGGAAAAAAGCCCCGCCCGCGCGCGCGAATACTGGGAGCTCGGCGCAAAGTCCGGCAGCGCGATAGCACAAAACAACCTCGCCATTCTGCTCGCAAAGGGCCTCGACTCCAACCCCGACGAAATCCGCGCAATGTCGCTTTTCAGGGAGAGCGCGCTTCGCGGCTATCCGCCGTCGCAAATAGCCTACGCACTCTCGCTTTTACAGGGCGCCGGCGTCGCCCGCGACGCGCGCGAAGGCTTCAGGTTTATGGAGATGGCCGCAAAGTCCGGGAACCCCGAGGCGCAGAACAATCTCGCCGCATGCTACTTTAACGGCATAGGCGTTTTGCAAGACTATTCCGCCGCTTTTGACTGGTATGGCCGCGCCGCCTCCGCCGGCTATCCGGACGCCCAGAACAACCTCGCCGACTGCTATCTCAACGGTTACGGAACCCCGAAAAACCAGTCCGAGGCCGTCAAGTGGTACAGGCGCGCGGCCTTTCAGGGCAGCGTGTCCGCGCAGAGCAACCTCGGATACTGCTACCTCAACGGAATCGGAACCGGCAAGAGCGCCTCCGACGCCATCAAGTGGCTCGAGAAGGCAGCCTCCGCGGGCGATGTCTCGGCCCAGAGCAATCTCGGAACCTGCTACGTAAACGGGGTCGGCGTTCCCGTAAACTACCCTGCGGGCGTCTCCTGGCTCGAGAAAGCCGCCTCCGCGGGCGACGCCCAGGCGCTCGGTAACCTCGGCGCCTGCTACTTTAACGGTCTCGGCGTCGAAAAAAACGTCGAAAAGGGCGTATCCCTCATTCGCAGGGCGGCAAAAGCCGGCAACGAAGAAGCTCAAAAGGCTTTGCAAAGGATATCCCGCCTCTGATCCTCCCCCGGGCGCGTGAAACTGCCGCTGATGCTCCGTTTTAAGTGAGGCCGCCACTGGTCACGTACGTCAGTACGCTCCCACC
>DBGCYC010000105.1:0-19006 GCA_048390825.1 Candidatus Merdousia sp. | reverse complement strand
CACGCAATAGGGCTATCCCCGTATAGATTTACGATTAGGCTATCCCTTTATAAATATATAAAAGGCGCGACCGAAGCGTACTTGTGGTACGCGAGGGTGCGCCTTATTCCGTAGCAACGCAGCTCCGCATTTTGGGCGCGTCACTTAGAAAGGGGGCTTAACTGTCGCCCCCTTTGGCATTTCCGCAAGCGGAAATAGCCAATCTCCTCCCAATCGCCCTTTGTTTCCGGGTTTAGGGTAGGTTCAGGCGAGCATAGAAAAACCCCTGAGGGCGCGTGGCGTATTTGAAATACGCGAGCACTCTTAGGGGCTTTCCTAACGGAGCTCCCTCCCCAACCCCCCGGGTGCGTCAAACTGCCGCTCAGGCGAGTATTTAAGCGAGGCCGCCGGTGGGAGCGTACAAATGGTACGTGACCAGTGGCGGCCTCACTTAAAACGGAGCATCAGCGGCAGTTTCACGCGCCCGGAGTTGAATTACCAGTTGTGGAATGCATCTCCGTCATAAAAATCGAGGTTGTCCACATAGGGCGACCATTCGTCTTTCGCGTCTTTTTTACCGAGCGTATTGTGCCTGTATTTGTCGGAAGAAAAGAGTTTGAGGTCTTTGCCGAGACCGACGTTCATGTTGTCGAATATATTGTTCCATACGCGCGCGACTTTTTCCCCGTTCCATACGCCCGAGACGTCGGACGGGGCGACGGCGAAGAATATGTTGGCGCCGGTTGCCTTGTCTACGGCTCCGAAGAGCGCGGGGGAAGTCGCCCTCATCCAGTCCGGGGCGTTTTCGATTACGGGCAGTTCGCGGGCCGTCCTGAAATATAAGTCGGCGTCGGCGATTCCGTCGAACAACGGGTCATTCTTGGGAACGGAGGCGCGAAACATATTTTTTTTGCCGATTTTGGCGCCGGGAACGAGCATGCCGACGTCAGCCCCGGGAAGGGCGACTACGGCTACGGAATTTTTGGAAGCCGCTATTTTGCGGACGGTCTCCCCGAGCTTTTTCTGGGCATCCGCCCCGAAGACGATCACCTGCGCAAATCCAAGGGTCCAGGCGTCGCTCTCGCCGACCCTTGTGTATTGCATTCCCATTCTGTCGAGGATTTTCGCGCCGGCGTCCCCGCCGGCATACGCCACGCGCTGGGGGCCGACGGGGAGATAGCGGTTGGACATCTCCTTTAAGATGTTGTCCGCAAGCAGGGTGGCCGCGGGATCCTTGCCGTAGCGCGAGGTGACGTCAAGCTGGCAGAAGAGCACTATTCCGTGGCCGCGGCGCATCTCGAGAAGCGGCGAGTGCATGAGGTTGAACCCGCAGTCCACCACCGCCGTAAAGTTGCCGTATGAGGGCTTGCGGATCACGTTGCCGGCGACTATCCCCCCGTTGCCGCACTTCCACTTGGAGCGCGGGTAATGGGGCGAATTTTCGTCTGACACGACATACTCCTCAACGGTGTCCGACGATCCGCGCCAGTTGGCCAGGTCGGCGTCTTTGAGGCCGGCGACATAGGGGCTTTTCGGCGAGCGTATGAAGGCGTTGCGGTAGCTCGGCGACTCGAACACGAAATTGCCGACGTTTGCCGACGCCTTCTGTTCAAAGACGAGAACTTTCAGGCCCCTGTCTATGAGCCTCCTCTTTTCGACTTCCGCGAGCAGCCCGGACGGCTTCCTGCCGAGCGCGTTCTGGCCGACTATTAGCAGCCGCGCGTCCCCGAGCTCCTCAAAGGTTTTGATTTTCCTGAACGGCATTCCGGCCTTTTCGAGTAGCGGGGCGGTTTTTCCCTTCGGGTCGTAGAGCGCGACGGAGGCGTCGCGGAAGTCGGGCCGAACCCTCTTCGGGAAGAACTGGAGCGCGAGGGAATCCTCCTTTATAAGAACGCCGTCCTTGAAGGCTTCGAGCGACAGAACGGCCTCCGTGCGCCTGGCGACTTCGGGGGCGGAAATCGAAATCGGGAATTTTTCCAGGCCGCCGGGTTCCAGAGTCTTTTCAAATTCCCCGGACGCGGCGGGAATCGGAGAGCCGTCGAGCAGCAATTTCCATTTGAACGACACCGTCTGCGGCGACGTCCTGTCGTTGACGGCAACGGCGCTCTTGGAGAATTTTTCGCCCGCGTAAAAGGCGTGATCCTTTGAGGTGAAGTTGGAAGGCTCGCCGCCTATAAAGACGAGCAGCGGAGCGAAGGCGTCCCTGACGGCGTCGTGGAGATTCGCCCTGAGGGTGTAGTCGGTGAGCAGGTGCCGCTGGGTTTCGCTCCAGCCCGCCGGATTGTCCGGAAACAGGCCGGGAGATTTCGCGCCGCCGTCGGCGATCTGGTCGAACACGACATTGTGGTTGTCGTATGTGACCGCCGTGTGGCACATGTCGCGGCCGCCGGGGAAGTCGCCCAAAGCCGACATGTCGTATCCCCTCCAAGCTTTGACGACATGCCCGTAGAGCATCTCCGATAGCCGCCTTACGTTTTCATTCGGGTTGGCGTAGGGGGAATACTGCCACTCATTGGTATGCGGCACGGGATTCGTCTCCGCGGAGAAAACTTCGTCGCCAAAATACCTGGCCGCGTGCTCCGCGCCGAGGCTGCCAACGGAGGCGTCGTCAAAATGCCTTATCTGCGCGGGGTACGGGAAGGCGGACTCCACCACCATCAGCGGCCTTCCGCGCTTCTCGGACCACTGGCGCGGCCAGTCCTCCTGCTCCTGCAGGGGCGTGCCGTACGACTGGTAGTTCATGGAGGTGAAAATTTTTCCGGACGCCCCGCCCGCGTGCTGGAAGAGCTCGCGCGACCAGTCGAGCGAGCGCATGAGCTTTTCGGCGGTCTGCGCGCGGCGTCGGGGTTCGCGCTTGTTCGGCGGGTCGTAATCGTAGTCGGTAATCTTGGCGGGATCCTGATTCCACGGGTAGGAACACGTGTTGAAGTCCGTATACCACATCAGAATCGACGGGTGGTTGCCGTAGTGTTCGAGGAACCTCTCCACCTGCCTGGAATATTCTCCCATCTCCTCGTCCTCGTAGGGCGGCATCTGGAAAAGATTGTACAGCCCCGCGCGGTCGCATTCGCGCAGGTACTCTGGCCACGCGACCTGCGAAGTTTTTCTGAACGGGTCGAAGCGCACGGTGTCGTAGTTCATGTCCTTTATGTGCGCGACGTACTGGCCCATTGAATTGGGGTGACCGAAGTACTGGCGGAGCCTGTCGAGCGAGGGGGACGTCCACATCCTCATGCGCATTTTTTTGCCGTTCATGCGGAACTCCGAGCCCTCAACCCACGCCTCGCGGAATCCGAAATCCTTTGCCGGAAAGGAATCGGCAAGCTTTGAGTCCGCATGCAGCGAAACTTTCATGCTGTACAGATTGGGGTTTTCGACGTCCCACAAGACGGGGTTTTTCCACTTTCCGGAGAACTTCACGACCTGCTCGCGCAAGCCCGAGAGGTCGAATTTTTCCGAGAAAGCCCTGGCCTTGCCGTCCCCGCGGTCGAAGGAAAATTCGACCTTCGCCGGGCCTTTCCGCCCCGACGGGTTCTGAATGCGCGCGAGCATCGCAACCTGCCCCTTTCTGTATGACGGCAGCGCGAGCGCGGACGACAGGAAGACGCGCGACGGCGCCTTTTCGAGCCAGACGTCGCCTATCGCTATCTCCGCGTGGTCGCCTATGCTCGGCACCCCGCGCCACAGCCCGACGTACGCGCGGTCTATGAAAACCGTAAGCAGGTTTTTCCCGTCCGGCGAGAGGTCGTCCGTGACGTCGATTCTGCGCGCGTTGGGGACTACCGTAAAGCACTTGAAGTCCTGCCTGAACGAGTCGACAAGCTTCCCGTTCAGATACACCCTGCCGTAGTCGCCGTTGAGGTTTTCAAAGTTGAGAAAAACCCTTTCGCCCTTCAAGTCCGCGGGGACTTCAAAGGTTCTCTGGTACCAGCCGGCCCGGTTGTCAATGAGGCTTTTTCCGTTCCAGTACTGCGACGGCCTGCCGAGCTTCCCGTTATCGGGAAGCCACAAGTTGTACAGGGGGGACCTGAAGCTGCCAGGCACCCGCATATACCCGCATCTCGGGCCATTCGGAGCGTAGGAGTATTCGTTCGCCAGCCAGACCCGCCAGTAGCCGTTGAGGCACACCCCGCTTCTGGCGCCGTCCGAGCGCCTCGCCGCGTCGCCGAGCGCCCATAGGCCGTCCTCGAGCGCGTCAGTCCTGGCGTCGGAGAGCTTCGCCGCCTCCTCCGCCGACGGGAATCCGGCATTGGGGTACGCCGAAAACCCGTCCGCTATTTTCGCGGAGGAGACTTTATCAAACGCGGCGCCGGGCACCGACCCCTGCAGGGAGTCGTCTATGTAGAATTCAAGGCCCCCCCCGTTTTGCCTCACGGAAATTTTGTGCCTTTGGGAGAGGTTCAACACGCATGCGGACTCAACCGCGGCCTTCCTGCCGCCGCCGTCGTAGACGAAAGACACCTTGCCGGACGCCCCCATGGCTGCGAGCGAAAGCTTCGCCGCCCCGGAGTCGAGCTCGAGCAGCTTGCGCGGCCCCGCGTACCTCGCGGTTCCGCCGCTTATCACAAATTCGGAGGATCCGCCCGAAAACGGGATAATGTCGGGGTTGAGCGCGGACATAGCGGAGTCGGAACCCGAAGTCGAGAGCGCGAAAATTTCGTCCGCCGGCAGAACCCTGTCGAAAATCCTGATTTCGTCGTACAGCCCGTTGCCGACCTGCGCCTTGAAGCGGTCCCCGCCGGAATTCCCGAGCCAGATCGAAGGCGACTGCCGCTCGAGCTTTTTGACGCGCGACATGTCGGTTTTCTTGCCGGCCGGACGGCCGTTCACGTAAAGCGCGGCTTCGCCGGTTTTTGTGCTCCACGAGAACGCCACGTGCGCCCATTCGTTCTGTTTCAGGACGTTTTTACATAGAATCTGAAGCTGCCCGGGGGGGCAGACGCTCAGCTCCATGTATCCCTTTTTACCCTTGACGAAGTAAAAGCGGAAATTTTTGCCGTTTGCGGTAAACACGGGTATGCTCTCGGGGTCGGTCTCCTTCCAAAACGGCTTGAACCAAAACGACACCGTGCCCTCGTTCCAGTCCGCCTCGGGCAACCCCGCAAAATTCACCGCCGTCACCTGGTCGTAGGCGTGGCGCCTGACTTCGAGCGCCTTGCCGGAAACTCCCCCGACGTAGCCCGACTTGCCGTGGACGACGCCGCTTTTGAGCTTTTCGCCCTTCGGCCCCACAACGTCCGAGGAATCGTCGAGCGGCATGTAAAAGAGGGGTTCGGACGCCGCACAGGAGAGCGAGGCAAGCGCGACGAACAGTATGGCTGCCGAAATTTTCATAATAATCTGCAATTTCTTAGAATCGGAATAAAACTGTCTTAGAAATTCGGAATGTAGAAAAAACGCCCCGATGGCGCAAGAAAAATCCCGGGCGGGACGCGCCCGAAGGGGAACGTAAAGAAATCGCTTTTATTCGCAGGGCGCGCGCAAACGTTTGGGGGAGGCGTAATTCCTAAATTTTTACGGCTTGACTGCGTTTTTGCGTGTTAAAAAAATAAAAAGCGTTTACTTTGGAATTTTGCGCATTTCACCCGCCCGGATAGGTTGCGGCGTGCCAATTCCCGGCGCCGCCAACGCGCCGGATTTAAAACGCCAAATCGACATATCCATGAAAAACCGCATAAAAATATACGCCCTGTTCGCCTCCGCCTCCGCCGCTTTCGGAGCGGAGACGGCAATAAACTATCCCTCGGGGAGATCCCTGCCCTTTGAGGGCGGCACGGCTTCGCTCGAAATAAACATAGACGGCGACACCAACGGCGCGATTGTGGCCGTCGGCCCGAACGCCCAAATCGGAACGCCGGGGCAGGACGCCCTCACGATAAACTACAATTCCGGAACAACGCTGAACTATCTTTCGAGCGTTGGCGGGGCCGGGACGATTGCCGGCAACATAAAGGTAAACATCGCAAACGGCAGCTTCAACAACCAGACCTCCTCTCCCGCAATAACGGAGGCGGTAATCGGCACGTCTTACGGGGCGTCGTCCGCCGTGGTCGACGGCAGCGTCAGCGTGACAATCGGCGGCGGCGAATTTTACGGCAACGTGTTCGCCGGGGGAGGGGCGACCGTTAGGGGCGATACGAGCCTCGTCATAACGGGCGGCACGTTCAAGACCGAAGACGGCATATACGCCGGCAATTCGTGGGGAGGCTCCACGCTGGGCAACGCCTCCCTGAAAATCACGGGCGGCGACTTTTCCGAAGCAAACGTCTACGCGGGAAACCACAGGACGGCCTCAACATTTCCGCAAAACACCATAAAGGGAAACGCGAGCCTCGTCATAGAGGGCGGCACGTTCAAAAACGTCAACGGCGGGGGCACCGACGGATATTTGGGTTCAATCCGCAAGGCCGGGAAAATCGAGGGCGACACCTCCATAATAATCAGAGCCAACGACGACATTGCCATAAACGGCGACATCAACGTTTCGTCGGGTTTTGTGGACGGAAACGCGGAGGTCACATTTGTCGGCGACGCAGGCAGGCTCACGTTTGCGGGCAATGTAAAGGCGGCTTCGGCCTCCGGAACCAACGCCTCCCTCGGAGGGAAAACCTCCGTGAAAATCGGAACCGCCGAAGAGGCGTTCACGGGAGATTTCAACGCGAAAATAAACGACGGCTTCTCGAGCCTTGAAATCTCCAACGCCGGCACCGAAGTGAATTTCGCCGAATCATTCGGCGTGGAAAGCCTTTCGGTGGAAAGCGGCGCGAAAATCGGCCTTGCGCAGGGAACGTCCTTTGAAAAGTTCAGCATGGTCTTCGACGGGGAATTTTCCGGCGGGGAAACGGTAGACATCGCGAGCGCGTTCGCGGACGCAGACACCCGGACGGTCGTGCTGAGCGCAATCGAAAGCGGCGCGCAATTCACCGTTTTCGGAGGCGGCCAGGAGTGGTCTACGACCTTTGACGGCGGCCAATTCTCGGTCGGCGCCGCCATACCCGAACCCTCCGAATGCGCGGCTTTCCTCGGAATTTTGGCCGCCGCCCTCGCCGCGGCGCGCAGGCGTTAGCTCAGTTCCGGCGCAAAAGGCGGCCCCGAAAGCGGCCGCCATTTTTTTGCGCCGGGCGTATCGTGAAGTTTGATTTTGGAAAAAATGAAGCGGGATTCGGGGAAAAATCCTGATATTTGGGCATGCCTCCGGCAACTGCATTCCAATGAATACCCGCGGCTATCTTTCGCGCCCGCTTACTCCAACAGGCGGGCGTTTTGGGGCACGCATAGCCCGCGCCAAGCCTTGAAGAGACAGCGCGCAACTCCTGCCCTCAGTTCGAAGAATACCGCAAAACCGAATGGTTATGGGCTGCTTTCGCTATGGCTCATTACAAACCCAGACAGGCCGCGCAAAATACGGCAATATCGGCTCCATCGAAGAACGCCTCTCATTACCGCAACACCTCGCCATGATAGAATTTGCCACACACCCCGACTATGTCCCTCCGACGCCGGCGTCCGCGCCGCGCGAAAACGGCGGCGCTGCAATCCCTTTTCAAGACCATTGCAAGTCCGTTGCCGTGGCCTTTTTTAAATCCGGCGCGTGAATCGCGTGGACGCAAAAGCGCGAAACAGGGCGAAAAACCTTTCCAAATCTTACTTCATTTCGGGGCGCCGGCGCAAAAAGTTTCCAAACTAAAATCCGGCCGCCAACCCCGCCCCAACGCCTTTAAATTCCCGCAATTTCCTCCCGGCATTTCCCGTTTCCAATCTCATCTTTCAAACATCACGGGCGGCCGGGGGACTTTTTTCAAAAAAAAGGCGGCTGTATGGCGCACGCGCCCAAAAAAGCCGCCAACGGCCGCGGCGGAATTGCGCCGCACCACGGAGATTCCGGCCGCGCGCCCTACGCGATCCGCCCGAAGGCCGCGTCGTAGTCCTTCCACACCGGATCCAGCCCGCGCGCGCGAAGCGACGCGGCGAACTCCTCCGGAGTCCGCGAATCGTCAATGTGGAACTGCTCGCCGCTCTCGTCCCTGTCGGCGTATCCGCCGGGCCTGGTGCTGCTGAAAGCGCTCATCTGCGTGACGCCCAAGCCCATCACGCCGTCGCGGAACCTGCGGCTCTCGCGGGTGGAGACGACTATCGCAAGCCTCGGCAGAAACATGCGCAGCGCGCAGATTATCTGTACGGTCTGCCGATCCGTGGGGATATTGCCGGGGGCCGGAATGTATCCGCCCGCCGCCGGCCGCATTCTCGGCAGCGACACCGAAATCTGGCTCTTCCACGCGCGCTTGAATAGGAATTTGGCGTGGAGGGCGACGGCGAGTATTTCAAAGCGCCACTCGTTGACGCCCAGAAGGGGGCCGAGGCCGAGCTTGCGCATTCCCGCCTCGGCGCCGCGCTCGGGGGTGGCGAGCCTCCACCAAAATACGGATTTCGGGCCGGACGGATGGAGCGACGGGTAAACCTTTTCGTCGTACGTCTCCTGAAACACCGTCAGCCCCTCGCATCCGGCGTCCGCGTACCTTTTGTAGTCAACGACGCGCGACGGGGCGATTTCTATCGAGACCGACGGCACTATGGAGCGCGCGAGGCGTATTATCTCCTCCATGTACCCCGACGAGACAAGCTTCGGATTCTCGCCCGCCACAAGCAGCACGCTGCGGAAGCCGAGGCCGCGTATAGCCGAAAGCTCGCGCCCGACTTCCGGGACGGAAAGCGTCCGGCGCTCTATGCCATGGCGGCGCGCAAACCCGCAATAGGCGCAGTTGTTCACGCATTCGTTGCTTACATAAAGCGGCGCGAAAAGGCGCATGGCGCGCCCGAAATATTTTGAAGTCGTCGACGCCGAAACGCGCGCCATCTCCTCCAATTCGGACTCGGCCGCGGGGGATATGAGGGCGGCGAGTTCTTCGAGGGAATCCGCCGAGCCCTTCGCCACGGCCGCGCGGGCGGTTTCGGCGGGACAGTTTCTGGAATACTCGGCAAGCCCATGCAAATCGCGCGAGCGCAGCTCTTCGAGAAATGTCGCTTTCATGGCTATTCGTCGAGAAAGCCCGTGAGCGGGCTCGTGGCGCTCGCGCGGGAGAGCCTCGCAGCCGCCCCCGAAAGGCGCGCCGCCCTTCCCGCGCGAACCGCGAGCGCAAACGCGCGCGCCATTTCCACGGGGTTTGAGGCGACCGCTATCGCCGTGTTTACCAGCACCGCGTCGGCGCCTATTTCCATCGCCTGCGCCGCGTGCGACGGCAGACCGATTCCGGCGTCTACGACCACCGGCAGATCCGCCTGCTCCACGATTATCTCTATCTGCGCGCGCGTCTCAAGCCCCCTGTTCGTGCCGATGGGGGCCCCCAGCGGCATGAGCGCCGCAGCGCCCGCGTCCTGGAGGCGCATCGCCAAAACGGGGTCGGCGTTCATGTACGCCATCACCTTGAACCCCTCCCCCGCGAGCATCTCCGCGGCCTTGAGCGTTTCCACGGGGTCGGGGAGAAGGTAGTTGGGATCGGGGTGGATTTCGAGCTTAACGAAGTCGCCGAAGCCCGCGGCGCGCCCGAGGCGCGCAATTCTGACGGCCTCGTCCGCGTCCGCCGCCCCCGATGTGTTGGGGAGAACGAGATACTTGGACGGGTCGAGAAAGTCGGCCAAATTCGCGTATTCGTCGGCCCCCGAGAGGTTCACGCGCCTGAGGGCTACGGTCGCAATAGAAGCCCCTGACGCTTCCACGGCCTCGGCCATAATTTCGGGGGACGAAAATTTCCCCGTCCCCACAAAAAGGCGCGACGCGAACTCGCGCCCGCCGATTGTAAGCTTGTCGGTATTGTCCATATTCAAAAAAAACACAGGCAAAAACGGAACCGCCAGCGGGCCCCGTCCGCCTTCCTTATCGCCAAAACCCTACTGGCTTTCGGCGAAATCCGTCGCCAGCTTCATATATTTGGCCGCCTCCGGCGCAACCTCGACCCTTATCTTGGCCAGATCCGCCACGAGGGAGGCCGGGTCGCGCCCGCGCAGCTCGTATATCTCCCTGAAACCGAGGTCGAGCAGCGCCCTCGCCCCGGCGACGTCCATGCGCGGAATCCGCATAAACGGGCTTTTGAGGGCCGCGTAGTCGACCTTGCGCTTTTTCTGGGGGCGGGGCATCACTTCCTGGCCGCCTCGATATTGTCGAGAACCTGTTTTGCGCGCGCGTCGGAGGAAAACTTTTTCGCGCCCTCCTCTATGAGCTTCAAAACCTGCGCGTCTTTGTACAGCAGGTCGGAATTTTTCCCGAGGGCCGCCGCGTAGAACATTCCGGGTTTTTCGTTGCGCACGGCGTAGAGAATGAGCCCCGCCCTGACCTGCGGGAGGATCTCCGCCTTTTCGGCGCCGTCCCTGAACATGTTCCAAACGTCCTCGTTCTTGGAGAGCACGAACAGCTCTATGCCGTCGAGAACCGCCGCCTCCTCGCCGAGCTCGCGCGCCTTTCTGATGAGGTTTGCCGCCTCCATAACGCCCCCCACGCGGTAGGAAACGAGCGCTTTCCCCCTCAGCGCGAGCGCGTTTTCGGGCTCGGCCTTCAAAATCCCGTTGTAGATTTCGAGGGCGAGCGGCCAGGCTTCGAGCAGGGCCGCGGCGCGCGCGGGAACGACGCTCGCCGAGGGCGTCCACAGCTTGCGGGAGCCCATGTAGAGGCGAAGGGCCGTGGACAGCGCGTCGGGGGTGGAGGAAGACAGGGCTTTGCGCGCGTCCAAAGCGCCGACGAGCTCCCTTACGAGCGCTTCGTCGGGCTTCTTGGGGTCGCGCAGGGCGTACACCATCGCTATGTTGAAGGACTCGAGGTTTTCCTTTGCGAGCTTCTTGACGGCAGGCAGGTACGGGAGCATTTCGTCGGGTTTTTTGGCCATTATGCACACGGTGGAAACATATATGGCCGACGGCTCGTCTCCGAGTTTGTAGGCTCTTTCGTAGTAGCCTTTGGCCGCGTCGAAATCCCTTGAAAGCATCGAAATGGTGCCGAGCGTGCGCAGGGCCCTGACATTGTCCGGGCGCGCCTTCAAAAAGGCTTCGAGCAAAGACTTGGCCTTGGGGAAGTCGCCGGAGCCCATGTAGCATACGGCCACGGGCATGAGCTCTTCAGGCTTGTACGCGGACGGGTCGGCCTCGTAGGCCTTTATCGCGGCCGCGTTGGCTCCGCGGTCGGAGAAAACCGCGGGAGACTCGAAGAGCTCCGTCTTTGAGAAGGACGACTTGTCTTTGAGCAGCTCCGGAGAGGGAAGCTGCCCGAAGGCGCACGCGGCGAAAGCCAGCGGCGCGGCGGCGGCAAAAATTTTGCGTATTTTTTCTGTCATTGCTTTTCCTCGTTCAATATGTATGAGCGCGCGAGGCCCAATGCGGATAGATTGGACTCAATTTTTCTGCCTGCAAGCCATTTTTTGGGAAGCAAATCCACGCTCCCGCCGGTAAATACGGTCTTGGAGGCGATGTCCCCGCGCGGGAAATATTCGCGCTCTATGTCGGATATTATCCCGTCGGCGAGCTTGCAGAAGCCCTTGGCGCAGCCCACGTACATGGCTTCAACCGTGTCGCGGCCCACCGTGAGGTCGAAATCCGCGTCGGCGGGGTTTATGGCCGGCAGCTGCGCCGCGCGCTCTGCCAGATAGCTTGCGAAAGCGTGCATGCCCGGGGCGATGGCGCCCCCCGCATACACGCCGCGGGAGTCGACCAAATCGACCGTCACCGCAGTGCCCATGTCCACCGATATGTACGGGGGATCGAAAAATATGGCGGCCCCCGCCGCGCCGGCTATCCTGTCATGGCCGAGCTGGGCGGGGTTTTTCATGTCGATTTCTATCGGCGAATTTTCGTGCGTAAGGCGCATCGCGCGGCCGCGGAATGCTTCCGCCGCGCGGGCGAACTCCTCCGACCTCGCGGGCACGACGGAGCACCATGAGAGCGCGTCCGCCCCGCTCGACTCGAAGAGCCGGCGGCCGGCGAAAACCTCCGCGAACCCGGCGCTCGGGAAATCCGAGCTCCCGAGCGCGGAATATTCCGAACCGTCGAAAGCCACGAGCGCACAGTGCGTGCGCGTGTTGCCTATGTCGACGCAGTAGATTTTTCTGGAATGTGCCATTCAAAAGAAAAACCCGCTAAGAGCGCGGAGGCTTCTCGTCGGGTTTTTAAAATTTTCGCCGCGGCTCGGAAAGCTAAACGCGCCCCTCGCCGGACTGCGGGAGATTGGGGAACGGGATCAATAGTCTTCCACGGTGACAAGACCCCACGCGAAGGAGGTTTTGTCTCCGGAGGGAAGCTCCATTCCGCAAGCCTCTTCGGTCCTTATGTTTATCGACGTGTCGGAAGTCGGGGTGAAGCAGCCGGGTTCGTAGGTGTAGAGACCGAAGAACGTGCTCTTCTGGTGAGCGGTTCTGTCGTTGCCCGTATTGCATCCGCCGAGTACCGCGCCGGCGACAACCATGGAAATGAGTGCTAATATACGAAGTTTCATGGAAGCCGAATTTATGGATACTGCGCCCAAATGCAACCTATTTTTTTATTTTTTTTGCGTTGCGGGAAACTTTCCGCGCGCATATACATTTAACAAAACAGACGAACTGCGCGAAAGGCGCGTGGGCTGCGCCCGATTCGCCGGGCGCCGCCTTTTTACAATTCAAAAACGGACACCACATGCAAGACAGATTCCACGACGTCGGAAAAATTTCCAAATGCCTGATTGCGGCGGCAGGCGCGATATTTGCGGCGTCGGCGCTATTGGCCCAGCAGCCCCGGCCCGCGGCGCAGCAGCGGGCGCAGTCCGCCGCCCAGAAGCCCGCCGCCGCGGCCCAGCGGCAGGCGGGGGCGCAGGCGCAGGGGCGGGACGCCGCCAAGCCGCAGGGGATTTCCGCCTTCGGGGAAAATTTCAGCCGCCACCGCCGCGCGCCAGAGCAGTCCCCCAAAACCGGAAACGAATTGCAGGGCCCCTTCTACTTTGTCGACGAAAACCCGATGCAGGTCATAAAGGTTCTCGAGGAGCTCACCGGGCAGGTCGCCATTCCCGCCGCGGGGCTTCCGAACGTCAAGATAAACTTTTCGTCAAAGGGAAGGCTTCCGCGCGACGAGGCGGCGCTGGCGATAAAGTCGCTGCTCAGCGCAAACGGCATGGCGGTGGTTCCGCTGGGAGACAAATTTTTCAAGGTATCCCCATCGCAGGGCGTCAACGCGCAGGCCCCGACGTACATATCGGGCAAAGCCTCCGACCTGCCGGCGAGCAACGCGTTCGCCTCCAAGCTCTACGAGCTCCAGTATGTCGACATCGACACGCTCGCCCAGACGCTTGCGACGTTCGTCTCCCCGAACAACGTGGCAACACTCGCGTTCTTTCCGCGCAGCAACGCCTTCTTTCTGACTGACACCGTCGCCAACCACCAGCGCATAGAGATGCTGCTCGACAAGATTGACGCCGAGCCCTCCATACGCGAGGAGATCGGGTTTTTCATGCTCAAAAACGTCGGGGCCGACGACGCCAAGCGCAGGCTCGCGTCCATACAGAACGACTCGCTAAAAAAATACCTCGTCAAGACGAGCATAGAGGCCGACGACCGCACAAACCAGCTCATAGTCGTCACCCCCAAAGGCAACCTCAAACACATAAAGAAAATCGTGGACGCCCTCGACATCGACGCCCAGCCGCTGACGCGCAGCGAGGTCTTCTACGTCCGGCACGGGGAGTCAAAGGACGTGGCCACCGTACTCAACCAGATAGTCAAAGGGCAGCAGGCGGCGGTCAAGAGCAACAACGCCGCGGAGGCCGCCAGGGTGGCCGCCACAAACCGCAACAACATGATAGCCAATGCCCAAAACCGCGGCGCTATAAACGCCGGCAGGGCCGCCGCCCGCCCGACGAACCTCACGGCCGACCCGACGGGCGCCGCACTGCAATTCAGCGAATACGTGACAATCGTCGCGGACGAGAGGAGCAACTCCATAGTGGCCTACGGAACTTCCACCGACCTCATGCAGATAAAAAATATCATAGAGAAGGTCGACGTGGTTCTCGCGCAGGTCAAAATCGACGTGATTATAACGGAAGTGACGCTGTCCGACAAACAGGTGTCGGGGCTCTCGACCTTCGGGCTCGACTATTCGACGGTTTCAAGCACCTCGTCCGACGGTACGACGACGCCGCGCGGCTGGAAGGGCAACACGTCCGTCGGCCCTCTCAACGACTCCGGCGAAAACGCCTTCTCGTTCTCAATGAATGAACAGGGATTTTCGGCTGTATTCAACATCGCCGAGGAAAACAGCAAGGTAAAAATCCTCTCCGCCCCGTCGATCGTCACGACCCACAACAAGGAGGCGACCATCAACGTCTCCCGCAAATACCCGTTCATAACGGGAACCACGACCTACAACACCGGCAACTTCCCCTCCACGCAGGACACCGTCGAGTGGCGCGACATCGGCATAATCCTCGAGGTAAAGCCGCTCATAGGCAACAACGGCGTCGTGCAGCTCGAAATAAAGCAGACCGCAAGCTCCGTGCTCGACTACATGGAAGTCAACGACACGCGCCAGGCGATAGAGGGCACGCGCGAGGCTGAAAGCTTCATAAGCGCGCGCGACGGGGAGACCATAGTGCTCGCCGGCCTCCAGCAGACGGAGGCCACCGACACCGACCAGGCCGTCTGGCTGCTCTCCGACATTCCGCTCGTCGGGGAAATATTCAAGCCCACCAACGACAAGCGCACGCGCACGGAGCTCGTGATATTCATACGCCCGACGATAGTCAAAAGCTCCGCCGCGGAATCTTTAATAAAGGAGACGGGCATGGACAAGTCCCCGATATCGAGGGAGCTCGACCTCTACCTCAAAACCGGCAGGTTCTACGACCCCGAAAAAGACGGATTTGGGCAGGGGGAATCCGCCAGGAGCTCCGCCGTGAGAACCGTCCTGCCCAAGAAGAAAAACGAGGAGGCGTTTTCAAACCCCGACGCGCGCAATGCCGAATCCGCGGGCGGCGAGCCGGGCGAAGGCGGCGACACAAAACCCAAAACGAGGGCGCGCAGGCTCGCGCCGGGCGGCGCAAGAAAATGAGACTGTTGACGGCAGCATTGTTCCTGTCCGCCGCATGCCTTGCCGCGCGCGCGGACTTTGGAGGCATTCCGGAAGCCCCTCCCCCGCCGCCCGGCGCCGAATTCCGCGACGCCCCGCCGGAAGAGGGAGAAGACGGTGGGCCCGCCACCCGCGGCGCGGACGCCGCCGAACGCGAGCCCCCCGCCCCCGCGCCCGGGCGGAGCGCAGACCCCGCGCAGGCCCGGCCCGAAGCGCCGGAAACGCCGGAGGAAGCGGAGCGGACGCTCCCCGCACAGCCCGCGCGAAAGGCCGGAATCCCCGTTCCCGCACTGGACGGGGCGGAGGCGCTTTTGCGCAGAAACCCGTTCGGCAACGGGCCCGCCGCAAAGCCGGGCAAGGACGCAAAAAGCGGCGCCAGCCTCCAGCTCACCTCCGTCTGCTGCATAGACGGCAGGTGGAATTTCGTGGTCACCGACACGGACTCCAAAGCCTCCTACGCGCTCCCCCTCAAGGGCGGGATAACCGAAGAGCTCCAGTACCGCGTGGACTTTTTCGACGAGGACACAATGAGCGTGAGCGTGTCAAACTCCGTGGCGGAATACGTCTTAACGCTGAAAACGCCCGACGAGCCCGCCGCCGCCGCGCAGGCCGCGGCTCCGGACGCGGCAAAAAAGGCGCAGCAACAGCAGCAGGCCTCGCGGCAAAACTACAACAATTTCAGGCCGTGGTTCCCGCCGCCGAGGGTGGAAATACCAACGCCAAAACGCATAAACAGGCGATAGAGAAATGCCGCTTTCATACACCCAGAAAATCGAGTCCGCAAAGGCCGAGTTCAAAAAGGGCCTGTCCGCGGACGACGCCGAAAAATTCGAGGCGTGCCCCGACCCCAAAAAGCCGCGATTTCTCCTGGAGCACGGGAATTTCACGGAGTCGGAAATCGCGGGGACGCTCTCGAGGGCCACTGGAATAGAAGCCGCGGACGGCCTGGAGGTTCCGGAGAACGCCGAGGGGCTGCTGCCGCTAAGGATAATAAACGAGTACCGCTGCGTGCCGCTCGCAGACGGATCTGCGGCGTTCGCGTGGCCCCCGTCGCCCGACGCAAAAAAGTGGATCTGCGCGATGTCGGGCAGGATTCCGGCCGTGAAGATCGCCCCCTACTCCGCGGTTGAGGGGAAAATTTCCGAAAGCTTCGGCGTCGGCGCGGAGTCCCTCGAGGGGCGCGACGCCGACGATTTTTCCGACACCCCCGAGGGCGACGCGCAGGAGGACGAAAACGCCGCCATAATAAAGTTCGTCAACGAAATCATCGCCCGCGCGCTCGCCGACAGGGCGACCGACATACACATAGAGCCCCGGCGGGAAAGCCTCGCAATAAGGTACAGGATAGACGGCGACATGACGCCGGTGTCCGTGCCCGAAAACCTCGTGAAGTTCAAGGACGCGGTGGTGTCGCGCATAAAGATAATGGCGCGGCTGAACATTTCTGAAAAGCGCAGGCCGCAGGACGGGAGAATCGCGTTCGCATCAAAGGGCGGCGAGGAAATAGACATTCGCGTGTCGTCGCTGCCCACGCTGTACGGCGAAAGCGTGTCGCTGAGGCTGCTCAACCAGAAGTCGCGGCCCGTCACTATCGAGGATCTCGGGTTTCTGCCCGACGACGCGGCGAAAATCGCCCGGCCGCTGTCGCTTCCGCACGGGATAATACTCGTCACGGGGCCGACGGGCTCGGGGAAGTCGACGACGCTCACGGCGTTCATACGCCGCCTGCGCTCTCCGGAAGTGCGCATAATAACGGTCGAAGACCCCGTGGAATACGAGGTCGAGGGAGTCAACCAGACGCAGGTGAACCCCGACATCGGGCTGACGTTCTCGTCCGTGCTGCGCTCCGTGCTGCGCCAGGACCCCGACATAATAATGGTCGGCGAAATCCGCGACAGGGAGACCGCCGACATCGCCATACGCGCCTCGCTCACCGGGCACCTCGTGCTCAGCACCCTGCACACCAACGACTCCGCCGGGGCCCTGACGCGCCTTGTCGACATGGGCATAGAGCCGTTTCTGATAGCCTCGTCCGTCGAGATGATACTCGCCCAAAGGCTCGTGAGGAGGCTTTGCAGATGCGCGGTTCCGGCCGACTACGCGCCGGAAAAAATCTCGTCGAGCCTCTCGACGCTCGGGCTGCCGCAGTCGGAAATCGGGCTCTGCGGCGGCGCGAAAGCCCCGAAGGGGTGCGACAAATGCCGCTCGACAGGTTATTACGGCAGGGTCGGGATTTTCGAGATTCTGCTCGTGGGCGAGCAAATCCATTCGCTGATAGTCTCGCGCGCAACGGCCCGGGAAATCCGCGAGGCCGCGCGGGAAAACGGAATGCGGACGCTGCAGGAATGCGGGTGGGAGCTCGTGAAGCGCGGGATAACGGGGCTCGAAGAAATAATGTGCTACGCGAACCTCACGGACGAAAACTCCGGCAATGCGAAAGTTTAAATACAGGGCGATGGGTCCCGGCGGGAAAATATCCGCGGGGGAAATCGAGGCGGCGGACTACAAGGACGCCTGCCGGAAACTGCGCGCCATGTCGCTCTCCCCGATTTCGGCGGAGCGCGCGGACGGAGCGGACGCGAGAGAAGCCGAAAAGCCTGACGACGGGCGCGAGGGCCCCGGAAACCTGGGCGGGGAAAAGACCGCCCTTGCATTCTTCAAAAAGCTCCTGCAGCTGAGCGGAAGCGGCGGAATGCCGGTGGGAGACGCGCTGAAATCGCTCGCGCAAAGGTCGCTCGACCGGCGCACCAGGACGCTCTGCCGCGAGCTTTACAAGGAGCTCAGCGAGGGCCGGACGCTCGCCGACGCCCTGAAGAGATACCCCGCCCTCTTCGACACGTGCATAACGCACCTGGTGGAGGCCGGGGAGTCAACCGCAAACCTCGGGTTCGTGTTTGAAAACATAATATCGTACATAGAGGCGCGCCGCCAGCTGCGCCGCACGATAATCTCCGCGCTCGCATACCCCGTGTTTTTGTGCGTGATGGCCTCGGGCGTCGTTCTGCTCTTCCTGTTCTTCATGCTCCCGAGAATCGAGTCCATGATGTCGAACATCGGCGCGGGCGAAAACGGGCCGATAATGCTGATGAAAACGATAGGGTCGGTTCTGACGACGGGCGTCCCTGTCGCCGCCGCCGTCGCCGTTCTGGCGATTGCCGCCATAAAATTCATGCGCCGCACGCCGGAAGGCCTCCTCAAAACCGACGCCGCCCTGCTGAAACTCCCCGTCATAGGGAAAATAGCCGCGGACTCCGACCTGTGCAGGTTCTCGACGCTCGCCTCGACGCTCTTTGCCTCGGGCGTCAACACGACCGAGACTTTCAGGTTGGCGGAAAAATCCGTAAAAAATTCCCTCGTGCGCTCGCGCATACAGAATTTCAGGATAGCTGTAAACGACGGGGCGCCCATTTCGGCGGCGCTGAAAAAGTTCGGCATAATCGACAGCGAGGACATCGACATAGTCGCGGTCGGCGAGAGAACCGGAAGCCTGGTGTCTGCGTTCGCGGAGATAGGGAAGTCGCACACGGAATCGCTGAACCGCAGGATAAAATTCTCGACCGGCGCGCTCGGCGGGGCGGCGCTCGCGCTCGCATTCGCGCTGGTGCTCGTCTTTGCGGTGGGGATAGTGCTTAGCATTTTGGGATTGAGCCACGGGCTGGTGGCAAAGTAAGTTTTCCACAGGCGGAATCCCCGCAAACCGCATATCTCACGCGCCGGTAAAATCGGAACCATTAAACAGCCAATCCGCCCAGACAATTTTGGCGCAAACGGCATTAAACCGCCGCAATAAAAACAAACCTTTAATCCGCCCACCCAATCACAAACACCGCAGCGTCAAATACGCCTTATAATCAAAATCTCCATACTCCAAAAATTTCCCTTCAACCCGTACACCATCAATAACAGAACTCAATCAAGCTTAAACAATGCCGCAACGAAGAATCCGTCCTTT
>DBGCYC010000104.1:0-13923 GCA_048390825.1 Candidatus Merdousia sp. | reverse complement strand
TCCCGGCATTTCCCGTTTCCAGCCTCATCTTTCAAACACCAGGGGAAGTAAGTTTTGAAGCCGTTCCCAAAACCCGAAAAAAAAGCGAACCCCCAAAGGGGTTCGTTTTTTTACGGGATTCCGGCCGGAGAAAGCGGGCAAGCCCCTGCCGCGGCAGCCGCCCGGCAAGGGCGGCCCCGGCGCAGCCCCGCGCCTACTCGCCTGACTTGTTAGCCAGGTGGCGTTCGGCAAGATATTTATACTTGGCCCAGCGGGCGTTGATAAATTCCTGCTCTTCGGCGTCAAGGCGCGCGGCGCGTTCGGGATTGAACGTCTGGAGCATCTTGAAGCGGTTTTCGACTTTCATGTACTCGGAGACGGGAATCTTCGGGTCGCGCGAGTCGAGCTTGAACGGGTTTTCGCCGAGCGCGATTTTGCGCGGGTCGTAGCGGTAGAGCGGCCAGTAGCCGGATTCGACAGCCGCCTTCTGCTGGGAGGGCCCGAGCGTCAGGTTGTAGCCGTGCGATATGCAGTGGCAGTAGGCTATGATTATCGAGGTTCCGTCGTAGCTGTTTGCTTCGGCCATCGCCTTGATCGCCTGCGTTTCGTTTGCGCCAAGGGCTATCTGGGCCACGTACACGTTGCCGTAGTCGATGGCGAGCATTCCGAGATCCTTCTTCGGAGTTGACTTGCCCTCGGAGGCGAACTTGGCCACCGCCCCGAGCGGAGTGGACTTGCTCATCTGGCCGCCGGTGTTGGAGTAGACCTCGGTGTCCATGACCATTATGTTGACGTTCTTGCCGCTGGCCAGGACGTGGTCGAGGCCGCCGTAGCCGATGTCGTACGCCCAGCCGTCGCCGCCGAGAATCCATACCGTCTTGTTGACGAGATCCCCCGCGAGGGCGGCGAGCGCCTTGGCCATCAGCGAATCGTCGGAGGCGAGCTTTTCCCTGAGCGCCTCCACGCGCTTGCGCTGCTCGGCCACGCCCGCCTCGGTCGTCTGGTCGGCTTCAAGGATCGACTTGACGAAGTCGTCCCCGAGTTTGGGCGCCATCTTGACGAGCATTTCGGAAGCCATCTCCTTTTTCTTGTCGAGGGAAATCCTGTATCCGAAGCCGAATTCGGCGTTGTCCTCGAAGAGCGAGTTCGCCCACGCGGGGCCTCTGCCGAATTCGTTGACGCAGTAGGGGGTCGTGGGGAGGTTGGCGCTGTAAATCGAGGAGCAGCCCGTGGCGTTGGCGACGTAGAGCCTGTCGCCGAAAAGCTGGGTGAGCATCTTGACGTAGGGGGTTTCGCCGCAGCCCGCGCAGGAGCCGGAGAACTCGAAGAGCGGCTGGCGGAACTGGACGTCCTTTACGGAGTCGGTGAGCTTGCTCCTTTCGGGATTCGGGAGTTTGAGGAAGAACTCGAAGTTCCTGGCCTCGCGCTCGCGCACGGGCTCCTGCGCGACCATCATGAGGGCCTTGACGCCCTCTTCCGTCCTGCTCTTGCCGGGGCAGACGGTAGCGCACAGCCCGCAGCCCGTGCAGTCCTCGGGGGCGACCTGAATGGTGAACGAGCAGTCGGGGTTGTCCTTGGAGCGGAACGCCGCGTGCTTGAAGCCCTCGGGGGCGTCCTTGAGTTCGTCGTTTTTGTAGAACTTTGCGCGGATCGCCGCGTGGGGGCAGATCGTGGCGCACTTGGTGCACTGTATGCAGAGCTCGGGATTCCAGCCGGGAATTTCGATTGCTATGTTGCGCTTTTCCCACTGGGTCGTCGCCGCCGGCCACGTGCCGTCGACGGGGAACGCCGAGACGGGGAGCTTGTCGCCCTGCTCGCGCATCATGACGGCCGTCACGCGCTTCACGAAGTCCGGAGCCTCCTCCGACACGGTCTGCGGGAACCCGCAATCCGCGGTGACGGACGCGGGGATTTCAACCTCATGGCAGTTTTCTACCGAGGCGTCGACGGCCGCGAAGTTCTTTTCGACGACCTGCCTGCCCTTCTTGCTGTACGTCTTTTCGATGGCGGCCTTGATTTTCTCGATGGCCTCCTCCCTCGGCAGGACGCCGGAGACCGCGAAGTAGCAGGTCTGCATGACGGTGTTGATCCTGCCGCCCATGCCGGTCTTTTTTGCGACCTCGTAGGCGTCGATGACGTAGAATTTGAGCTTCTTCTCGATTATCGCGCGCTGGACGTCGCAGTTCAGGTGGTTCCAGACGGTTTTCGCGTCGTATATGGAATTGAGCAGGAACACCGCCCCGGGGGCCGCGCACGCGAGCACGTCGTACTTCTGCATGAACGAGAACTGGTGGCAGGCCACAAACTGGGCGTTGTTTATGAGGTACGGCGCGCGTATCGGGCTGGGGCCGAAGCGCAGGTGCGAAACCGTTAGGCCGCCGCTCTTCTTGGAGTCGTACACGAAGTACGCCTGGGCGTAGTTGGGGGTTCCGTTGCCGATGATTTTAATGGTGTTTTTGTTGGCGCCGACCGTGCCGTCCGCGCCGAGCCCGAAGAACACCGCGCTCATCACGCCGTTTTCGTCGAGGACGAAGGATTCGTCATAGGGAATCGAATTGTGCGTGACGTCGTCGTTGACGCCGACAGAGAAGTGGTTTTTGGGCGACTGCGCCGAGGCGTTGTCGAATACGCCCCTGACCATCGCGGGGGTGAACTCCTTGGAGCCGAGCCCGTACCTGCCGCCGATCACGACGGGGTCGAAAGAGCGCGGCAGAAGGCCGTTTGCGCGGGCCTCGGCGATGGAGGCGGAGACTTCCTGATAGAGGGGCTCGCCCATCGCGCCGAGCTCCTTCGTCCTGTCGAGGACGGTGACGACCTTCGCCGTCTGCGGAATGGCCGCCGCAAATTTCCTGACGCTGAACGGGCGGAACATTCTGACTTTGAGGACGCCGAGCTTTTCGCCCTTTGCGTTGAGGGCCTTGACAGTCTGCTCTACGGTCTCGGCGCCGCTGCCCATTATGACGATTATCTTTTCCGCGTCGGGCGCGCCCTCGTACTGGTAGGGCTTATAGGCCCTGCCGGTGAGCTTGCCGAGCTTGTCCATCTTTTCCTCGATTATGTCGGCGCACCTGTCGTAATAGGAATTGCGCGCCTCCCACGACTGGAAGAATACGTCGGGGTTCTGCGCGGTGCCGCGGATAAAGGGCCTGTCGGGGTCGAGCGCGCGGGCGCGAATGTCGAGAACCTTGTCGTAGTCGATCATCTCGCGCACGACTTCGTCGGGTATCATGTCGTAGGTGTTTACCTCGTGGGAAGTCCTGAACCCGTCGAAGAAGTGGAGGAAGGGCACCCGGCTGTCGAGCGTAGCCGAATGGGCTATGAGCGCCATGTCGTGCGCCTCCTGGACGCTGTTGGAGCAGAGCATGGCGAACCCGGTCTGGCGGCACGCCATAACGTCGGTCTGGTCGCCGAAAATCGAGAGCCCGTGGCTGGCGACGGCGCGCGCGGAAACGTGCATCACGAAGCTCGTGAGCTCCCCGGCGATCTTGTACATGTTCGGAACCATCAGCAGAAGCCCCTGCGAGGCCGTGAAGGTCGTCATCAGCGTGCCCGTCTGCAGGGCGCCGTGCACGGCGCCGGCCACGCCGCCTTCGCTTTGCAGCTGGCTTATGGACGGGGTCGTCCCCCAGATGTTCTTTTTTCCTTTTACCGCCCACTCCTCACAGTTTTCCGCCATGGGCGAAGAAGGTGTGATGGGATATATCGCGATGGTTTCACTCACGCGGAAGGCGATCGAAGCGACGGCTTCGTTTCCGTCCGTAATCACGCTGTTTTTGCTTTTCATATAGTCCTGTTATAAATGCCGTTTTTATGAACCGTGCCCCGCCCGGCGGCGCGGGAGGGAGTCCGACGTTAAATTGGCCGCAAAGTCTACTCCCGCCGAAACGGTTTCGTCAACTATTTTTAAGCGGTTGAATCGGTATCGGCAAATATCTGCCGCATTCAATTAAAAAACAAAAAGATAGCCGCGGGAAAACGCCCCGTTTCCGCGGGCGGCTCAAACGAATGAGCGACGCGAAAATTTCCGCAGGCCGAAAGATTGCTGTGGACAGGCGGCCGCCCCGGAAGGTATATTCGCCAAATGCCGGGGGCTCGGCCTCCGGCGGGATAAGGGCAATGAAAATTTCGACAAAAGGCAGATACGGGCTGAGGATACTCGCCGACATCGCCCTGCACCAAAACGGGGCGCCGAGGCTCATCAGGGAAATCGCGGAAAGCCAGGGGCTGTCGCAAAAATACGTGGGCCGCATAATAATCGGACTGCGCAGGGGCGGGCTCTTAAAGTCGATGCGCGGCGCGCACGGCGGGTACAGACTGGCGCGCCGCGCCTCCGAGATAAACCTTTTGGAGGTGTTCGAGGCCACCGAGGGCAAAGTGTGCATAATCGGCTGCGCAGCGTGCCCCAAAAAATGCGCCCGCTCCGCGACGTGCGCTGCGCGCCCCGTCTGGGAACTTCTCAACGAAAACATAAAAAATACCCTCGCCGGAATAACGCTTGAAGAGGTTATAAAGAAGGCCCCGGCGTCCGGCGGCGCCTACGACTACTGCATTTGAGTTTTCCGCATTTTTCTGCCGGCGCGGGGCGGGCCGGCGCCCGAAAGCAGGACGGATTCCGCCAGCGCAGGGCGGACGCCCCGCGGAACGGGAGCCGGCCGCGGTTTTTCAGACAGGGCGCGCGGCATTCCTTTCGCTTTTTTAAAAAGGCTGGCCATTTGTCTAAGTATGTATTGTATATTTTGATACAATTTAGACTTTCGCCCTTTTAACCCTCTTCAAATTTATTCAAAAAACGGTTGACAGACACCGCGCCTTTTTAAGAAAATGAAACCAAGTTTCAGATAATGCGCACAGCGGCGATTTCCGCCGCGCGCCAACCTTGGACATTATGCATATGAAAAAAACCGCACTCATAATCGCCGCAGCCGCATTGGCCACAGCGGCATTCGCGCAATGGAAACCCGCAGGGGACAAAATCAAAACGGTCTGGGCCGACAAGGTCGACCCGGACAACGTCCTGCCGGAATATCCCCGCCCGCTCATGGAGCGCCCTCAATGGATCAACTTAAACGGCCTCTGGAACTACGCCATAACGCCAAAAGACGCGCCGATGCCAAAGTCTTTCGACGGCAAAATCCTCGTGCCGTTTGCGGTGGAGTCGTCGCTATCGGGCGTCGGAAAGACTCTGGACGGCGGACAAAGCCTCTGGTACGAGCGCAAATTTGAAATCCCCGGAGACTGGAAGGGCAAAGATGTGCTCCTGAATTTCGGCGCGGTGGACTGGAGGGCCGAGGTGTTCGTGAACGGCGAAAAAGTCGGGAAGCACACCGGCGGGTACACCCCGTTTTCATTCAATATAACGAAACAGTTGAAGCCCGGCGAAAATTCCCTATCCGTGCGCGTGTGGGATCCCACCAGCAGTGGCATTCCGCGTGGGAAACAGATCTCCAAGCCCAGGGGCATATTCTACACCTCGGTTTCCGGAATATGGCAGACTGTGTGGCTCGAGCCCGTAAACGCTTCCCACATATCGGGGCTGAAAATCACCCCGGACCTCGACTCGTCCAGCTTCGACATAAGGGTGGACTCCGCCGACCCCTCGGCAATCGCCGCCATCAGGCTTCTCGACGGCGGCAAAGTCGTATCGGAAACAAAATCCGCCGCGAACAAAACCGCGAACCTGCCCGTTGAAAACCCCAAACTCTGGTCGCCCGACTCCCCGTTCCTGTACGGCCTTGAAATAACGCTGTCCAAAGGCGGCAAACAGACCGACGCGATAAAGAGCTATGCGGCAATGCGCAAGTTCGGAATTAAGTCGAACGGCAAATGGGGGGGCGTCGACTTCACCCTCAACAACAAGAAATTCTTCACTTTCGCCCCGCTCGACCAGGGCTGGTGGCCGGACGGGCTCTACACCGCCCCGACAGACGAGGCGCTGCTCTTCGACATACAAAGGACAAAGGATCTGGGTTTCAATTCCATAAGAAAGCACGTCAAAGTCGAGCCCGCGCGCTGGTACGCGCACTGCGACAGGCTCGGAATCGTGGTATGGCAGGACATGCCGTCGATGTTCGGCGAGGGCAGCGCCTGGCAGGCCAGGGGATTCTTCCAGGGCGAGGAAAAGCCCGTCAGCGAAAAGTTTGAAGCCACCTTCCGCAAGGAATGGAAGGAGATTATGGAAAGCCTCCATTCATACCCCTGCATCGCCATATGGACCCCGTTCAACGAGGCGTGGGGGCAATTCAAGACGAGGGAAATCGCGGAGTGGACAAAGTCGCTCGACCCCTCCCGCCTCGTCAATCCCGCAAGCGGCGGAAACTTCTTCGACTGCGGCGACATCATAGACAGCCATGACTACGGCACCCCAACAATGTGTGTGTTCAACAACCAAAAGATAAACGTCGTCGGCGAATACGGCGGGCTCGGCTGCGCAGTCGACGGGCACCTGTGGGTCAAAGACAAAAACTGGGGCTACGGGAAACTCCTGACGCCCGAGGAGGTGACAAAGCGGTTTGTGGCGCTCACCGAGAGGTTCATGGACATGGCGAAATACGGGTGCTTCGGGGCGGTCTACACGCAGACGACCGACGTGGAAATAGAGGTCAACGGCCTCTTCACCTACGACAGGAAAGTGCTCAAAGTGGACGAGGAAAAAGTCAGGGAGGCGAACAGGAAACTATCCGAAATATTCAAATGACGCCGGGCGGATCCCGCATAACCGCAAAATCCGGCCCCCTGAAGCCCCGCGCCCCAAAGCGCGGGGCTTTTCTCTCACCCTCCGCGCGGCATTTAACGCAAGACGTGTCTGACCGCAAAATTTGGGGAAAATCGAATGTTTGGCGAAACCCGGAAAAAGAAACGCGCAAGCCGGCCTTTTCGCGCACTGTCCGCCGCCGCTTTTTATGGGCGCGTTCGGGTGCCGCAAGGGCGAATTTACATTCCAATGATTAGCGACAGATAGTTTGAATATCGGACGATTTGGGTAAATTGTGGACTATTGCGGACGTGGAGCTTCAAAACAGCTCTGCATTTACACCGCTTGAACGCCCGAAACGCCAATCCCTCAAAAATTACGGCCGCGTTAAATGATAGATGTTTTGCAATAAATATTTATCAAACAAAATAATTGAAACTTAAAAGTAATATATATTAATATATTCTCAATGCAAACAGAAAGGTCTTATGAAAAATAGATTCCTAATATTGATGTTTGCGGCGATGTTCGCATTTTGTTCGTTAACCGCATTGGCAGGAAAAGACCCGTGCAATCCAACTCCTCCCGAACCGCCAGATCCCGATCCAAGCGGAAGTATGCCGATAGCGCTTGGCGAATAATGAACAACACAAAACAAAAACGCCATATGTTGTTTTTTGCAAAAGGTACTGTGTTTTTTTTGTTTTTACTTTGTCTTGTTATATGCAACATCGCATATCCATCAGCTTCCGACGAGATAGGCAAAGAAATAAATAGAGTTCAGAAAAATGCATTTGAGCTTATTGTAGACAAAAATAATTCTAAGAAACCGATAGCGCTCCGTTTTTTATCTGATAAAGCAGAGATATGTAAGCTGAATTTAGAATTTTTTTCGCAGATAAAATTTTATATAACCGAATTAGTTGACGGAAAAGAAAAACATATATTTGCCTGTAATTCTTTTTCAAATAAGGCGGTTCAACCGACTTCCAAACTTGAGATCATAGCCGTATCGAAAGATACTTTCCTGTATAATCAAAAATTCACAGAACAGTTTTTGAACTTTTTAAAAGACGTAATCATTGATAATGATTTAAAGTTTGAGAAAATAAAGGAGTTTAGAGTAGTGGTTGGATTAAGAAATATATTTGCGGATAATTCCCAGCCGCCCGGAGAAGTCTTTACGGTATACTATGAAACAATTTTAGATAAAAAGACGATTATGTATTTCTTTAATATTATAAATTCCCGGGGAGCAAAAAACTGCCCCCTCCATAGCGCGGAGGCAGTTTTTTGACAGGCGCGCCGCGCGGCGGCGGCGTTTCGCTCAGCGGGTTTCCTCCCCGCCGCGCGGATCCCACTCGAAACCCCCTCCGGATTCCCCTTCGCCGAAACGCCTCTTAAAGCCTCCCCTGTTCGGGCGAAACGGCCTGCCGGAATGTCCGTCGAAGTTCTCGCCGCGGAACCCCCCGCCCCCGAAATTTTTACGCGGCTTAAACCCTCCGGGAGCGCCTCCCTCGCGGGAATCCCCGCGCGCGCCAAAGCCGCCTTCCCGACGGAATCCGCCCCCGCGCCCGCGGTTGAACCCGCCCCCAAAACCGTTGAAGCGCTCCTCCCTCGGGCGGCTTCTGTCCACGCGCATGGGCCTGCCCCCCAGGTCTGCGCCGTTGAGCGCGGCTATCGCCGCCTCGGCCTCGGCGGGCTGTTCCATGCTTACAAACGCTATTCCGCGGAATCTTCCCGAAACTTTGTCAAACAGCATTTTTACACCCGAGACCGCTCCATGCGCGGCGAAAGCCTCGGAAATTTCCCGCTCAGTGATCTCAAAGGGCAGGTTGCTAACGAATATATCCATTTTATGATTTTTACGTGATTTTGGTTGAAATGTCCCGAGGAACATTTTGAAAATCTGCGCGGAAACGGGTTCGGAGCCCGGGAAAGGAAGCGCCGGGCCCCTTCCCGCGCGGAATCGGATTTGAAAAAATCCCCGCGCCACCTCCGCGAATATGCGACACGCGCGCGGGAGCAACGTTCCAACCGCGCGACGGGGAATGGAAAGCGCCTGCGCGATCCGCCGGGGCCGTAACCGGGAACCTCACTCTTTCCCTCCCGCCAAGGCCGATTTCAAGGCTTTCGCGCCGAACTTCGGGCTCGTCATAACCCTTTTGCCGCAAACCGCGCCGACATAGCCGGCGCAAGGCTCCATGGACGCCTGGGCGAATACTATGACGTCCGCTGAATCCGCGCGCGCGCGCAGTTTTTCGGAAATCATCACCTTCAAGGCCTCCGCTCCCGTGTCCAATCCCCCGCCGACGACCTCTTTGGAAACCTCCACTTCTCTGCCGAGCTGAGCGGCGGCGCGCAGCACCGACCTCCCCACCGGATCCGCGGCGCTCGGGAGCGTCGATACAACGAGAATCCTCTTTCCAAGGCGCGCGGCCTCGCGGCACATTTCGTCGTTTATGTTGACTATGGGAACGCCGGCAAGTTCGCCCGTTTCGCGCATTGAGCACGCGAGGTCGGAGACCGTCGAACACACGCTCAAAACCGCCAGCGCGCCGGACCTCGCGGCGTCGGAATACATTTCCAGAAACCTCGCCGCGGCTTCGCGCCCAACCCTGCCGGCCTTTGCGGTTTCCTCGAAAACAGCGGCGTCCTCGTAGCGCAATATCTCCACCCTTCCCCCGAACTCTTCGCGGACAGCCTTCTCGACGCCCTCTTTCAAAGCCGGAGTCGCTATGGTATAGATTACGGCGAGTTTGGGGAGGTCGGATCGGGGCTCCGCGCCGCCCGCCGCAAAAGGGTATATGGCCGCGCATGACAAAATCGCCGCGGCGGCGCGCAAAAATCCGGCCCGGAACCTACCCGATGCCACAACGCCCTGACTTTGCCGCACACCTGCCATTTTCAGACAGATTAAGAACCTCCGCGGCGGCGGGTTCAACACAAAACTTTGCGGACTGCGGGAGGCCTGCGGAGCGTCGGGGCGCGCGATTTTAACGGTTTAACTATTTGCCGGCGCAAAAATGTTGACCTCGGACGGGACGGGCCGTATTCGTTGTCGCGTATGAATATGCGGAACACATTGACGGCGGGGCTTTCCGCCTGCGCGGCTTCGCTGGGGTTTGCCGGCGGTCTGCAGGTTTGCGTAAACCCGGAAAAGACTTTCCAGACGATAGACCATTTTGCGGCGGCGGACGCATGGAGCGGAAATTTCGTCGGCAAATACTTCCCCGAAGAGCAGCGCGGACAAATCGCCAAATGGCTGTTTTCGCAAAAATTCGGCGCTGACGGAAATCCGGAGGGTATCGGGCTGTCGATGTGGAGATTCAATATCGGCGGAGGAACCCTCGAACAGGACGGCGCGGACATAGAGCCATACCAGCGCAGGGCGGAGTCGTTCCTGGCCGGGGACGGCTCCGGCTACGACTGGTCAAAGTGCGCCGGACAGATGTATTTCATGAAAAAGGCCAGGGAGTACGGCTGCGACAGCTTCCTGATATTCTCCAATACCCCTCCCGTACAGTGGACGAAAAACGGCAGGGGATACTGCGACAAGGACAACTACGGCTCTAATCTCAGGCCCGACTGCTACGGAAAATTCGCCGACTACATGGCGGACGTAGCCAAACATCTGGAAAGCCTCGGCTACAAAATAAAATATATAAGCCCCATAAACGAACCCCAAGTTCCGTGGGATTCCCCCCGTCAGGAAGGCAGCATGTGGAGGAACTCCGAAATGGCAAGGCTCGCGCGGGAGCTCGACAAATCCGTCGAAAAGTCGGGCCTAAAAAATACGAAAATCCTCCTCGGCGAGTCTGCGTCCATTGATGCTCCCTTGGAAAAAGCCAATGTCTGGGGTTGTTGGTCCGCCGACAAATGCCCCAAGGACGAGCGCCCCTACGGACAGCTCAAGCAGTTTTTCGACAAGTCCTCCCCCAACTACATCGGCGACCTTAAACATCTCGAACGCCTGTGGGCCGCGCACAGCTACCACTCGGGCAGGAGGTTCGCCGACATGCCTAAAATCAGGGAAAAGCTGATTTCGGAAGCCTCAAAATACGGCCTCGGGTTTCTCCAGACGGAATGGTGTCTTCTGCCCCAATACGGGCCGAAAAACTGCGACGGCTTCACAAAAGACTGGTTCAGCGACAACCACGCGGACATTGAAACCGCCCTCTGCATGGGACGCCTGATAACCGCAGACTTCACAATAGCCCAATCGCAGGGCTGGGGCTACTGGAAGGCCATGGAAGTAAGGGGGGACTTCGCGCTCACGGGCGTATACCCCAAAAATGGAAGGCTCGAAAACGGGGGAGTGGCGCGCGACAACAAGCTGCTATGGGCGCTCGGCAACTGGAGCTTCTTCGTGCGCCCCGGATACAAACGCGCCGAAATCTCGGGCGCCGACGACCTTGCGAAAGTCTGCGCCTCCGCATTCGTCTCTCCCGACGGCAAAAAGCTCGTCGCCGTGTTCGTCAACTCCTCCTTCGACTCCGTCCCCGTGTCCTTCTCCGGAAATCTGGCGGAGAAGCCCTTTGACGCGTTCAAGACCGATTCCGCTTCAAACCTCGCAAAAACGGCCTCCGGCGCGGCCGGATCGTTCGTAGCGGCACCGCGCTCCATCACCACTCTGACGTGGGATCTGTAAGGCGGCTCCGGGCGCGGGGGGAAACCCCGAATCTCCGCGCACGCGAACGTCCCGGCGCGCCGGGACGTTCAAATTATTATGGCGACCGCCCCTGCGAATATCAGCGCGCACCCCGCCACGACTTTCAGGGACGGCTGCTCTCCGAGAATCAGGAAGGCGAGAACCATCGTAAACACCACGCTCAGCTTGTCAACGGGCGCGACCTTCGAGGCGTCGGCGAGTTTCAGCGCCTTAAAGTAGAAAAGCCACGAAAGCCCCGTCGCGCACCCGCTCAAAATCAGAAACAGAAACGTATGCCCCGAAATGCGGCGCATCTGCGAAACGTCGCAGGTGGCGAAAGCGGCGGCCCACGCTATCACGAGTATTACGACGGTCCTTATGGCCGTTGCGAGGTTGGAATTCACGCCGCTTACGCCGATCTTGGCGAATATCGCAGTCAGCGCGGCGAAGAATGCGGAAAGAAGTGCGTAGGTCTGCCACATATTTCAGCGCGAAGCTAACGGGAAATTTCCGAATCGCAACATTTTTCAGAACGCGAGAGAGCCTATTGCGATAAACGCCATTCCCGCGAACACCCCGAATATTCCGTAGTGCTCCTGCCCGTATTCCTTCGCCATCGGCAGGAGCTCGTCGAGCGATATGTACACCATTATGCCCGCGGTGAGCGCGAGGGCCCCGCCCACGACAGCAGGCGTCAATACGGGCGCGAAAACCAGATACGCCGCGACGGCGCCCGCGGGCTCGGCGAGGCCCGAGAGGGACGCAATCCAGAACGCGCGCTTTTTGTCGCCCGTGGCGTTGTAGATGGGAAGCGCCACGGATATGCCCTCCGGTATGTTGTGCAGGGTTATGGCGAAGGCTATGGCCGCCCCCATCTTCACGTCTTCAAGGCTCGTTACGAACACCGACAGGCCCTCGGGGAAGTTGTGCACGCTTATGGCAATCGCCGTCAGCAGGGCGGCGTGCCTGGTTTTGGAATTGGAACCGCAGGGGTTGCCGCCGATTTTGTCGGACTCCACGTGTTCCGGCACGAGATAGTCTATCACCGCCGCCGCCGCAACCCCGGCGAAAAACATCGCGTACGCCGCCGCCCTCCCGAGCTTTCCAGCGACGGGGCTCTCCTCGCCGCCCATGAATTCCAGCGACATCGGCATGATGTCCATAAACGAGACGTATATCATCACCCCCGCGGAAAAGCTCATGCCGAGGGCGAGAACGCGGAAGTCGTTTTTGCGTATGACAAATGTCAGGCCCGCGCCAATCGCCGTTGCGCCCCCGGCGATCAGCGTCAACAGAAATGGTATCAGTACTCCGTCGTTCATTCTGTTTTTTTATAAAATTTCTTGACGCGGCGGGTCAAGGATATAACAATAACGATAATGATTATTACTTAAACGGTTTCCGGCGCTTCGGAGGCCGATCCGGAAGGCTGATTATGAAAAAACGCGAAACGGCCGAAAATCGCAGGAGGGACTCCAAACAGCGCAGAGTGATTCTCGACACGGTGAGGTCCGGCGGCCTCGGCCACCCCACGGCCGCGGAGGTTTACGACGCCGTACGGGGGGAAATCCCCAACATCAGCCTCGGGACGGTCTACCGAAACCTCGGATCCCTCGCATCGGACGGCGAGATTTCGCGCCTCGACCTCGGGGACGTCGCGCGCTTCGACTGCGATACCGCCGAGCATTCCCACTTCCACTGCAAAAACTGCGGCGCAATATTCGACGTCCGCATAAGCGCCTCGGCCCGGCGCGCGCTTCTGGCGTCCCTCGGGGGCGGATTCTCCGCCGAGTCGGCGAGCGTCCTGCTCTCGGGCCGCTGCCCGAAGTGCGCAAAGAAATCTTCAACTCAACACTAAGGAAAACAGACTATGAAATCGTTAAAGGGAACAAAGACCGAAAAAAACCTGATGGCCGCGTTCGTCGGCGAATCCGTCGCGCGCAACAAATACACTTTCTTCGCAAGCGTCGCCAAGAAGGAGGGGTACGAACAGATCTCGGCGATATTCCAGGAGACCGCCGACAACGAAAAAGAGCACGCAAAACGCTTCTACAAATTTCTCGGAGACGCGGAAGTCCAGGTGGAATCGACCTATTCGAGCGGCCTCGGCGACACCGCGGCATGCCTGAAAATGGCGGCTGCCGGCGAGCATGAAGAGTGGTCGGAAATATACGCCAGAGGGGCGAAGGACGCCGAAGAGGAGGGGTTTGCCGAAATCGCCGCCGTCTTTAAGAACATAGCGGCGGTTGAAAAACACCACGAAGAACGCTATTTGAAGCTTGCGCAAAATATCGCCGACGGGCAGGTGTTCAAAAAGGGAACGGCCATAGCGTGGAAGTGCAGGAATTGCGGATTCATATATACCGGGGCGGAAGCTCCGCAAAAGTGCCCCGCGTGCGCGCATCCTCAAGCGTTCTTTGAAGTCCTTGCCGACAATTTCTGATTCGCTTTGGAAGGTAAATATTTGGCGAATGCTTTTGGCACGGGCGCGTGAAACTACCGCTGATGCTCCGTTTTAAGTGAGGCCGCCACTGGTCACGTACCACTTGTACGCTCCCACCGGCGGCCTCACTTAAATACTCGCCTGAGCGGCAGTTTGACG
>DBGCYC010000103.1:0-1576 GCA_048390825.1 Candidatus Merdousia sp. | reverse complement strand
CAGTTCTCGAGCCCCGAGAGCGGCTCGTAAAACACGTCGCCCTTGCGCAAAAATATCCGCGCGTCCTTCTTCGGTATCCTGGCGAACGTCTTGAACGGCCTGTCGCGCGTGCCGTCGTTTGCGTCGTCCCCATAAGTGGACGAAACGTAGACTTCCGCCGTTATCCTGGACTCGTCCGCGCCGTATTTGTCCGCCTCCGACGGCTGGGCGGCGCATGCGGCAAGCGCGGACGCCGCAAAAACCCCGGCCGCAAATTTTAACGTTTTCATATATTTTCCTTTTGTTTGACGGTTTTGCTGTCTGTTTTTTTGAGAATTTTCTTTACGTATTTGAAGCCGCCGCCGAGGAGCTTTTCTCGCAGGGCGGCGTCGGATTCGTCGACTATGAAAATCCTGCTCGTCCTGTCGCCGGAAATCTCGCGGTATCTTTCGACGTCTTCCTCCGAGTTCGCGGGGATTGACAGGTTTTGCCCCTTTTTCCACCTGAGCTCTACCAAAAGCGGCCTTCCGCGCAGGACGTAAAACGTGTTGTCCCCGAAATCCGAGGAGCGGTTCGCCGTGCCCGCGTAGGCGCCGGCGCCGTAGCAGACGTTATCCCTTATGGTCATCGCCGCGGTCTTGCGGTCGTAGGTGAGGAAGTTGAGGTCCTGAAGGTACGGGAAGTTGAACCCGTTGTCGCCCATATCCCACGCGAAGTTGCCGACAAATTTGCAGTTTTTGTACTCTATGGGGTCGCGCCCGTCGGGGCCGCCCGAAAGCCAGTGCTCGAACGCCTGCCGGCAGCGGTAGAATTTGTTGCCGGCAAAAACTATGTCCTCGGCGGTGTTTTTGCCCGCGTCCGACCTGCCCTGTATCGTCGAGCCGCAGTCGAAAGTCCGGCTTATGACGCACCCTGTCACCCGGTTGTGTATATTGGAGGTCTGCGAGGAGGAGTTTATCCAGAACTCTATGCCGTTGCCGAGCCTCACCCAGTTCGGGAATCCGACGAGCACGCTGCCGCCGATGAGGTCTATCTCGAGGTTTTCAATTTTCCCTCCGCGGCAGCTGGTCAGTCCGTGCCTGCCGAATCCCTTTATCGCTACATTGCGAACCGTGCAGTTTTTGATGTTGCCGATACCGTTGCCGTAGGTAAGCAACGCGAGCGAGCCGAAGTCCGCGGGATTGCGCCCGAGCTTCAAATGCAGGTACCTGAAAGTTTCGGGAGTCACCTTGTCTCGCCGGAATTCCGGCGAGACTATCATGTCCCAGTCCGCTTTCAGGTCGGAGCGGCTCTTCAGAACCCTGCCGTGCAATTCGTCGGAAGACATGTCGTATATCCCGCCGATGTTGTTGAAAAGCGTGCCGCGGCTTTGCGCGGGCGGGTTGCGCCCGGCGAAATTCTCCGTTTTGTCCATGTCGAGCCGCCAGATTCCGCCGCCCATGTCCTCCCATGCGGAGGGATTTTTTATTATCCTGAGCCCGCAGATTTCCGGCTTTTTCGAGCCCCTTCCGTAGGAGTCCACCACGCAGTTCTCGAGCCCCGAGAGCGGCTCGTAAAACACGTCGCCCTTGCGCAAAAATATCCGCGCGTCCTTCTT